>JAIFLN010000157.1 GCA_020049045.1 Spirochaetota bacterium
TTTGCGGACTTTGTTCCCCATTTTCTTTCGTCCTGGAAGGCTAGTCTGGCTTTTGGTTTGGCGTGGCTGGTGATGGCTGCCGGCTTTTTGTTCGGAGTGCCGTTCTACAACAGCCTCAATCCCTGGGCAGGCTTTGCCTTCGGGGTGATCATGGCCTGGCTGCTGTTTTTCGGTTCCGGCATGAGCCTCTATTACCCGGGGCTCAATGCTCAGGTGGAAGCCAAAGTCGTCAAACTTGCCAAGAAGTCCTTTCTCGTTTTTCTGGCCAACCCCTGGGCCTCGCTGGTCACGGCCGTTGTGGCTCTGCTGTCCCTCGCGGTGACCATCCTTTCCCTGGGGTTTTTTCCCGGCATCCTTGGTCTTTCCATCTGGCTGCAGGTGTGCTTCAAGTTCCTGATGGCCAAGTACGAGTGGATTGAGGCCAACCCCGAAGCTGATCACAAGAAGGTTCCCTGGGCCACCTTGTTGGCCGACGATATGGAAAAGGTCGGTCCCCGCAGCCTGAAGAACATGATTTTCCCCTGGAAAGACTAATTCGATGAACTTTCTGAAGGCCCTTCCCGAAGGGCCTGTTCGTCGTACCCTCTCGTTTTCAGTGCTTGACGCCATCCTGTGGTCGGTCATGTTCGGCTTTGCCGAAAACTTCATCGTGCCCTTCGCCCTTCTGTTCGGTGCCACCGTTTTTGAAGTCAGCCTCCTTCAGGGAACGGCCAACCTCGCTGTCGGTACCGGGCAGCTGGTGGGCGGCTCGCTGGTGCAGCGCGTCGGCTCGCGACGAAAGCTTGCCATGTTCACAACAGCGTTTCACGCCTGTGGCTGGCTGCTGATTTTTGGTGGAACGGTTATCACCGGCAGCGCCTGGGTGGCCATTGTGCTCTACTGCCTGTTTCTCTTTGTGGCCAACTGGAGCGGCCCGGGCTGGATGAGCTGGATGAATGAACTGGTTCCCGCCGATCAGAGGGGGCACTACTGGTCTTGGCGCAACTCGGTGGCCGGCATGGTGCAGTTTCTGGCCATCGCGGCGGCAGGTGTGTTCCTGTATGAATCCAAGCGGTTGAACTGGGAAGTGGAAGCCTACGGGGTCCTTTTTGGTTTGGCCTTTGTAGCGCGTTTGGGCGGTGTGGTCAGTCTGCGCTTTCAGCATGAGCCGCCCATGCGCAAGGCTGGCAAGGACGCTCAGGTGACCTTTCTGAAATTCCTGGCTCAAATGAAGGCCTCGAACTTCGGGCGTTTCGCCTTGTTCAGTGTGTTCCTGACCTTTGCCGTGCAGATGATTTACCCCATCATCCAGGTGTATCTGCTCAAAGAACTGAAGCTCGATTACCTCCAGTATTCGATCATCATGATGACCTTCACCATCGCCAGCTTTGTCTTCATGCTGTATTGGGGCCCCCTGAGCGACCGTTTTGGCAACCGGCGGATTCTGTTGGTGTTACCGACTGGAAACTGCTGGTTTTGCTTCAACTGGTCAGCGGTTTTCTCGTTGCCGGAGTGAACCTCAGCACCACCAATTTCATTTTTGACTCGATCAAACCCGATCAGATGGCCAAGTCTGTATCGTACTTCAATGCCCTCAACACCACCTTTGCCTTTTTGGGTGCCCTTGCGGGCGGGGCCCTGGCCGATCTTCTGAAGTTGTTCGGGTGGCAGTGGGGACTGCTGGGGCCTCTGACGACGGTGTTTCTTGTCATCACCGTTTTTCGGGTGATTGTGCTCCTTGTTTTTGCAAAAGGGTTCGGAGAGGTGCGCGACCATGAGCCGTCCCCGGGGTTGCGGTACTTTTACATCTACAAGCCCTACCAAGACGCCTCTGGCTGGCTACTCTCGGCTCCGCGCAAGCTGGTGAGAAAGATCTACCGCAGAAAGAAATGAAAACACGAGCCCTCTGCGACCTCCTTGGTCTCACCTCCGATGGACTGGCGGAGGCTGCCCGCAGCTCCCTCCCCTCGGGTGCGGGTGTTGCCAACCAGCTTTACCAGCAGGTCTTTGCCACGGGGCTTCTCGAACCGGCATCCCTGGGCCTCACGGAAACCTCGGTCCGAGCCTGGCACGAGCATTTTCACGTCGGTCTGCTGGAAGTCCGGCAGGTTGTGGATGAGGAGGGGGAACTCGGGATGACTTCCAAGGCTGTGCTGGCCACCTCGGACGGGCTGACCCTCGAGTGTGTCCGAATTCCCATGCCTCCGCACCCTGATGGCCGACCCCGGGCCACTCTGTGCCTGTCGTCTCAGATTGGCTGCCGCATGGGGTGCACCTTCTGTGAAACCGGACACGGCGGGTTGACCCGCAATCTCACCGCCGGCGAAATTGTTTCGCAGGTGCTGACCACCCGCCTGAAGCTGGGCTGGGAATGCGGAAACTTGGTCTTTATGGGAATGGGCGAACCGCTGGACAACTTTGATGCGCTGGCCCAGGCCTTGAGGGTACTGGGCGACCGTCGGGGATTCGCCTATGCGGCCGAGCGCATCACGATTTGTACCTCGGGACCCCCCGGAGCGGTCACCAAACTGCGCAGCCTGGGCATGGCCCGCCTCGGACTTTCCATCAGCCTCAACGGCGGCAGCGATGGCAGCCGGGGGGCTCTGATGCCGGTGAACCGCGCCCACAATCTGGCCGCCCTCACGGCAGAACTGGCAGCCTATTCCCAGCGCAAAAACTTCGTTTTAGGGGCTAACTACTGCTTGATCCCGGGGCTCAATGACACCCGCGAAGAAGCCCGCCTGGTGGGAGAATTCTGTCGGGCGGTGGGTCGTGTCCTGGTCAATCTGATTCCCTACAACCCGGGAACCGTGCCACTGGGCCGGGCACCCACCGAAGAAGAAGTCGTACAATTCTCCCTCTGGCTCAAAGAAGAGGGCTGTGCGCTGCGCCGGCGGGTCACAAAAGGAGCCTCGATTATGGCGGCCTGCGGACAGCTCGGGGGTGCTACCCCGCTGTAACCAGTTCCGGTTCCACGGCCTCGTGAACTTCTGAAGCGGGGTCCTGCACCAGCATGGCCAGCACTTCCAGCGCCCTGGTATACACTTCGGGAAGGTGCGCTTCCACGGTTGGCAGCCCCGGTCCCAGCAACCCCGTCAACACCAAGTTGTCGTACCCGAGCACGGTCACATCCCTGGGAACCACGATGCCCTCAGCGCTCAAGCCCTGAACAACCCCCAAGGCCGTCAGATCATTGACGCAGGCAAAAGCTGTGAGGTTTCCGGTGCGGATTTCTGCGGCCAGCATCCGCCCGGCCCGCTGTCCCTCGGCATACCCCAGGTAGCCCTCCAGCGTCGCCTCGGGGGTCAGAATCTCCGAAAACCCCTCCCAACGCAGCTGGTGCGACCGCACCTCTCCCTTCAAACCTGTTACATAGGCCACCTTTTTGTGACCCAGTTTCAGCAGATGCTGCGCTTGAAGCGCTCCGCCGGCCCGATTGTCAGTGGTCACGGTGCTGACCCCCGTCAAGTGGTCCCCATGGTGGGAACAGACAACGGGTCGGCCCAGCCCCGCCAGAGCCGAAGCCACGCCCTGATCGGTGACATCAAACCCCAGAATTCCTTCAAAGTCCCCAAACCTGGTCAAAGTAGGAATCTCGTCCACCGAAGCGAGGGTGACCAGCTGAAGGTTGCGGGCACCCCTCTGAACCGAATGCAGCACAGCCCGGACAATTTCGCCGTACAGGCTTTGGTAGGCTTTTTGACTGGGCCAGCGGTAGGACTGACCCTCTTCAATCTCGACAAACAGCAGGGTGCCGCTGGAGCGCCGACGAAGGGCGGCGGCGTTTTTGTCGGGAACAAACCCGAGGGCGGCCGCGCTGGCTCGAACCTTGTCGATCGTTGCCTTGTCGACCAGGGCCGGGTTGTTGTAAACACGGCTGACGGTGGCCCCGCTGACTCCTGCGGCAAGGGCGACATCCTGGCGTGTGGCGCGGCGGGCGGAGTCGGGATTGGTCATGGGCTGAGGGTAAATGAACACGTGAACATCGTCAAGTTCTGCACTAGCACTTGACAGAGTGGGTTTTTCGAACTAATGTACACGTGTACATAGAACAATTGCCCTTTGGAGGTATCCATGGACTGGAACGACGTTCCGCACCGCCGCTACAACCCCCTTACCGGTGAGACCATCCTCGTTTCGCCTCATCGTACCAAGCGTCCCTGGCAGGGCAAGGTCGAGGCGCTCCCGGCAAACACCATGCCGCGCCACGACCCCAGCTGTTACCTCTGCCCCGGAAACACCCGGGTCACCGGCGACGTGAACCCACAGTACCCCGATGTTTTTTCATTCACCAACGACTTCTCGGCGCTGCTCACTGACGTGCCTACCGGGTCCCGCAACGAAGGCGGTCTTCTGGTTGCCGAAGCCGAATCGGGCCTTTGCCGGGTCATCTGTTTCAGCCCCGAGCACAACCTGACCCTGGCAAAAATGACCAGCGACGCGCTGACCAAGGTGGTGGACGAGTGGGCTCGGCAGTATACCGAACTGGGCAGCCGCCCCGACATCAACCACGTCCAGATCTTCGAAAACCGCGGCGAGATTATGGGCTCGTCCATGCCCCACCCCCACGGGCAGATCTGGGCTCAGCGCACCGTCCCCGACCTGCCAGCCCGCGAAGGAGAGAACCAGGCCAAGTGGCTCAAGGAAAAGGGCAGCGTCCTACTGATGGACTACTTGGCGCTGGAACTCAAGACCAAGGAACGCATTTTGTTTGAAAACGACACCTGGGTGGCCTTGGTTCCCTACTGGGCTGTCTGGCCCTTTGAAACCATGCTGCTGCCTAAAACCCACCGCCGCGATGTGGTGGAACTGACCCCCGCCGAACGCGCCGGTCTGGCCGACGCCCTGGGCCGCATGACCCGCCGCTACGACAACCTCTTCCAGGTCAGTTTTCCCTACACCATGGGTCTGCACCAGCGCCCCACCGACGGCCAGGCGCACCATGAATGGCAGCTGCACCTGCACTTTCTGCCGCCGCTGCTGCGTTCGGCCACCGTTCGTAAATTTATGGTGGGCTATGAAATGCTGGCCCAAGCCCAGCGTGATATTACAGCCGAACAGGCTGCGGACCGGCTGAGGGCCTGTTCCGAGGAGGTTTTGAAGTGAACAAAGAACGCCAAGCCGCTTTTGAACGGCTGACCAAGTGGTACAAGGAAACCTACCCCTCCGGCGGTACCGTGCGCAAGTTCACCGCTCCCGGACGGACCGAACTGGGCGGCAACCATACCGATCACAACCATGGCAAGGTGTTGGCCGCAGCGGTGCAGCTCGAGGCTGCCGCCGTCGTCGAACCTCTGAAAGACCGCATCGAAGTCCGTTCCGGCGGCTGGGATCAGACCTTTGTCGTCGATCTAGCCGACCTTTCCCCCCGAAAGGACGAAGAGGGGACGACCCAGGCGTTGCTTCGCGGCGTTACCGCCGAATTCGCCAAACGCGGCCACCGCTGGGGCGGCTTTCGCGCCTGCGTTGAGTCCAGCGTCCTCGGCGGATCCGGTCTGAGTTCTTCGGCCGCCTTTGAGGTGCTCACCGGTGCTATCCTCAATTCCCTGTACAACGACGGGTCGCTGCAACCGGCCGAACTGGCCATGATCGGTCAGGTGGCCGAAAACGTCCATTTTGGAAAACCCTGCGGCCTGATGGACCAGATGGCCTCGGCGCTGGGCGGCATCATCACCATTGATTTTCAAAAGCCCTCGGCACCGGTGGTCCGCAAGCTCAATGTGGACTTCGCCTCCGAAGGTTGGAGTCTTTGCATTGTCAACACCAAGGGCAGCCACGCCGATCTGACCCCCGACTATGCCGCCATCAAGGGGGAAATGAACCAGGTGGCGCAGCACTTTGGCAAGAGCGTTTTGCGTGACGTTGCCGAACAGGCTTTTTACGACGAGTTGGCTTCCCTGTCCAGCCGGTTCAGCCATCGCGCTCTGCTGCGGTCCATCCACTTCTTCGAAGAGAACCACCGGGTCGATGCCATGGTCGCGGCTCTCGATGCCGGCCGCATCGACGCGTACCTGAAACTGGTCAACGCCTCGGGCCGCTCCTCTGCCCAGTACCTTCAGAACACCTACGCACCTTCCCGCCTTGCCGAACAGCCCATTCCTCTGGCCCTGGCTCTCACCGAGCGGTTTTTGAACGGGGAGGGTGCCTGCCGGGTCCATGGCGGCGGCTTTGCCGGAACCATCCAGGCCTACGTGCCCTTGAACCGGCACCGGGAATATGCCAAAACCATGGAGGCCGTGTTTGGCCCCGGCTCTGTGATCGAACTAAGCGTCCGGCAGGAAATTGCCGGTGAGACCAAGGAGTAACCTATGACGATTCTTGTGACTGGTGGGGCGGGGTATATCGGCAGCCATACCTGCCTCGAGCTGTTGAAGGCAGGCCATAAGGTCGTCGTGGCTGACAACCTTTGCAACAGCAAGCCTGAAGCTCTGAAACGAGTGGCCGAGCTGGCTGGAAGGGCAGCGAAGTTCCACGAGGTCGATATTCTCGATCGCCCGGGGCTCGACAAGGTGTTCGCCAGCCATAAAATCGACGCTGTTATCCATTTCGCTGCCCTTAAGGCCGTCGGTGAGTCTGTGGCCAAACCCTTGGAGTACTATCGGAACAACATCAGCGGCACCCTGACTCTCTGTCAGGCTATGGAGGCTGCCGGGGTCAAAGACCTGGTCTTCAGCTCGTCCGCTACCGTGTACGGCGAAAACCCCAACCCGCCGTTTGACGAGACACAATCGACGGCGGCCACCAACCCCTACGGCTGGACCAAGGTCATGGTGGAGCAGATTCTGCGCGATCTGTGCGTGGCCAAGAAGGACTGGAATGTGGTGCTGCTGCGCTACTTCAACCCCGTCGGCGCCCACGAGTCGGGCCGTATCGGTGAGGACCCCACCGGCATCCCCAATAACTTGCTCCCGTTTGTCAGCCAGGTGGCCGTGGGTCTCCGCAGCCAGCTCAAGGTGTACGGCAACGATTACCCCACCCCCGACGGAACCGGTCTACGCGATTACATCCACGTCGTTGACCTGGCTTTGGGGCACCTGAAGGCTGTCGAGAAGCTGGCTTCGAAACCCGGTGCCGTCGCCTACAATCTGGGAACCGGCAACCCTTCCAGCGTGCTCGATGTGGTGAAAGCCTTTGAGAAAGCCTCGGGAAAGAAGGTTCCGTATGAGGTGGTAGCCCGGCGTCCCGGCGATGTGGCGGCAAGCTATGCCGACCCGACCAAGGCCCAAAAGGAACTGGGCTGGAAAGCCCAACGGGGGTTGGACCAGATGTGTGCCGATGCCTGGAAGTGGCAGAGTGGCAACCCAAGTGGATATTAATCAGTAGTTAATGCTAGAATAGGAGTCATGGACGAAGTCATTCGATGATTGGATTCCTGGCGGTGATGGTAGCTGCGGGCTTGGTATTGGGGTGCTTCTCTGTTTATCGGAGGTGGATCATCCTTCACCGCCGCCCTGGTTTGGCTCTTCAAGAGCTGGCGAAAACGGCTCTTGTGGACGCATTTATCCTCGCTTATGGGTTGGTCGCCGTCTTCTGTCTGATCCTCTTGATGGCGATGGACCCCCTTCTGCTGGGACTCTCTTGGTGGGGAGTCCTTGTTTTGTTCAGTGTGTCGACGTTTGAGGCAGCCTGCTGGTTTTCCGGCATTTACCGCTTTGCCTTTCACGAACAAGGCCTTTGGTATGGTCGTTCCTGGTATCCTTATCGCGTCTGTGAGTCCTATGAGTTGGACCGAAATCAGGTGACTCTCGTGGCCCGCAAACGAAAAATGAGCTTCGAAACCCGGGGAGAAGTCTCGGCAGAAGTCCGTTTGAGGCTCGCGGTTGAGGGTTGGTCTTGAACCCGACGGTTCCACTCCCAGGTGGGGACTATGAGGGTATGGTGTGGGATCGGGACGATTTCACCGGGCAGGACCTGGCGCAGGTTTCGTTCACCCGCTGTCAGTTTCAAGGCTGCGACTTTTCGGGGGTCAGACTTTCTTCCACCCGCTTCGAAGCCTGCCGTTTCACCGACTGCAACTTGAGCAATACGGTGGTCGACCACACCCGCTTCGACGGGGTCCAGTTCGAGGGATGCAAACTGGTGGGGCTGAACTTCGGCTCAGCCGATCCTCTGACCTTCTCTCTGACGTTGACCCGATGTCTGTTGCGCTACGTCAATTTCAGTCAGGTTCGCTGGAAGAAAGCCGTCGTCACCGACTGCGACGCCCACGACAGCGACTTTCGCGGTGCCCAGCTGGCAGGGGCAGACTTTCGCAAAACCCGGTTCCGCGCGTGCCGGTTTCATGCCGCCAATCTGGAAAAAGCCGATTTCAGCCAGGCCGAAGGCTACGACCTCGATCTGCGGACCGAGAACCTCAAAAAAGCCATCTTCTCTCTCCCCGAGGCGCTGAACCTGCTGGCCCCGTTTGATTTGGAAATTCGCTGACTATCGAACCAACCAAACGGTTCTTTCGTCGTCTATGGTATGAGGAATCATGGAGCTCCAACGACTGGTGACCGGGGCCAAACTCGGCAACAATGACGATTTCAACGCGCTGGTACGGCTATACCAACACCGGCTTCTGGCAAGCGTTCAGGCAATGGTCCGTGATCGGGCGCTCGCCGAAGATCTTGTCCAAGAAGCCTTTGTTCGTACTTGGGCCGGACTGGCGGATTTGCGCAGTGCTGATGCCTTTCCTGCCTGGCTGTGGTCCACAGCTCGGAACCTGGCCCGGACCCAGTGTAAGCTGAAGTCCCGAGACTGTGGGCTTTGGGTCGAAGGGGAGGACCTGGATACGCATCCTGACCCGCGGTCTGTCTCCGGGGTGGAAGAGCTGGTACCCGGGTGGTCCAGAATCGCAGCGGTGCTGACGCCGGACCAACGGCAGCTCGTCGAACTGCGCCACGGGGCTGGTTTGTCGCTGCGGCAAATCGGTGCTGTCTTGGGCATTCCCGAACAGAGGGTCAAGAGCCGCCTGTTCAGCCTTCGCCGGAAGCTTGAGAAGGCCCTCGGTGAAGGTTTGCCAGCGGAGAATCCACCGTTCCTCGAGGAGAAAATCATGGATAAGATCGAGACCCTGCACCTCGGTGCCCACGTCTTTTTGGGAGAACCTCTTTTGGCAGAGATCGGCCGTGTGGACCGTGGTGCCGAGTTTTTGACCCTCTACGGGACCAGGTTGGAACTCCCCGAGCTGATCGTCATTCTGAACCACGTCGACCGTTTTACAGAAAAACGTCTGGTGGAGCATCTGGAGGTGGTCTGCCCCGGGGATGCCGAGCGCATCAAGCAGAATATGTTTGTCTTCGAAGACCTAGTCCTGCTGGACACCGACGCTGTGCGCCTGCTGGTGTCAGAACTCGATCGGGATCTGCTCCATTCCTTGGAGGAGAATGACCGCCGTGACCTCGAGGCCCGGGTTAGCAAGGCCAATGGTGACCGGCTTTTGGTGGCGTCTGCCCAACTGTCGGTGGTCAACAGCCTGCGCGATCTGGATAAGGCGGGCCGGGTCGCGGTGAAACGACCCGGCGAATCCGAAAGCGGTCAGATCACCATCACTATCACACGTGGCTCCCCAAAGCATCGCGAATGATCATTTTACCGGCCCGCCTGGCTGGCAAAATGGAGCCGATGGTGGCGACGACCGCTGCCGCGAGGGCCGCGATGGGAAAGTCGAGGGGCAGGTACAGCGGGTGCAGCACCGAGACAATGGGCACCGCCACTTCACGGGGCAAGAATCCCCGGGCGTCGATGCCCCACGTCAGACCCAGCCAGGCCAGAAAGGACGCCCCGACGAGTCCCGCCAGTCCCCCTGTCAGCCCCAGGGCAAACCCCTCCATTAAAAACAGTCGGGTCAGTTTTTTTCGATTCATCCCGATAGCCCGCAGGGTTCCAATTTCCCGAAACCGTTCCTGAACCGCCATTGACATCGAGTTGAGAATGCCCACCGTCACCAGAATGACCAGAATGCCCAGCATAAATGTAATGATACGGATGCGCGATTCCAGATTGTCCACCAGACTTTTTGCAAACACCTGCCACGTCTGGGTCGTCAGGCCGATCGCTTGCCCCAGCCCCTTGGCTTCGAGAGCCTTTCGGACCAGTTCCATGTTGCTGCCCAGCTGGTTTATGTCGCGGAATTTCAGCACCACCCTCGTGGCATCTCCTGGCCCCAAGGCCAGCGTATCCTGGGCCTTCTTCAGCGTCATGTAGACCACGCCGTCGTCGAAAATGCCGTACCCCGAAGTAAAGATGCCGGCCACGGACCCGTCGACCAGGTTGCGCACTCCATACTGGTCCAGCGCGGTCAGAAACACCTGGTCTCCCACCTTGAGGCTCAGCTTTCTGGCCAGTCCCGAGCCGATGAGAACCTGATTTTCCTCGGTGAAGTACCCGCCTTCTTTGATCTGGTCGCGGATAGTGTTGGTTTCGGCCTCTCCTTCGGGGTCCACACCGCGCACCGAAACGTTGAGAGCGCTTTGGCCGTTACTCACCGCAGCGGCAAAATCGAGGCGTGCGCCGATTCCCACCAAACCGGGCAGATCTTGCAGCGCGTCGTGAACGGCCGGCCAGTCCTTGATCCGCAGGTCGAGGGGGAGCCGCCGGGCTTCCTCCTGATAGTCCTTTTGAATGATCTGGATGTGGGCGGTATCGAGGTCGATGGTTGTCTGGTACACCGACGCTCCCAAACCCCCGACCCATCCCTTCATGGTCACAATAATCATAACGCCCAGGCCGATGGCAACCAGGTTCAACACGGTACGGCGGGGATTACGGAACACATTCCGCAAGGCAATGGCAAACAGTTCCATGATGACTCCTAGACGTGGGCCAGCGCTTCGCTGACGGTGAGGCGTGATGAGACTCGCGATGCATAGATGCTGGCGAAAACGGCAATGAAAGTACCGAACAGAAAGTTGAACACAACGTCAAACCAGGCCAGCGTTGGATAGATGCGGCTGGCAAAACCCATGGCCTCGGTGGCATTCCCCATATCGATACCGACCTGCGCCAAAAGAAGCACCGATGGAATACCCAGGGCAAGCCCCACCACCGAACCCAAGGCGCCAAGGAGCATCCCCTCGGTCAGAATCATGGCCCTCAGTTGCCGGGTTTTCATGCCGATGGCCCGCAATGTTCCATACTCCCTGGTCCGCTCAAATACCGTCATCAGAATGCTGTTGGTGATGACCGAGCCGGCAACAATCACGAAAAAGAAACGGATCAGGAAGGAAAGAATGTTCAGAAACTGCACAATGGTCAGCAGGGAGGAGAAGGTGATCTGCCACGGTTCCACCCGGAACTTGCCCGTGGCGAATCCCTGCGCTTCCAGCTGCCGGGCCAGTTCAGCGGCAACCACCGGGGCGGAATCCTGGTCCTTGATCAGAAACCGGAACTCACGGCTCATACCCTCGGCATCGACCAGCGACTGCGCTGTCGCCCTGCTGACCACAAACGTCGCCAGGTCGGTGGTTTCGCTGCCCGAGTTGAACAAGCCGGTGATGGGCAGTTCTTCATACCAGGGGTTGTTTCCCCGGTCGGTGGTCAGCACCATGACCGTTCCTCCCAGGGTTACCCCTAGAAGGCGGGCCGCCCGGTTCGAAAGGACAATGCCCTTGCCTTCGGGAAGGAACGCGCCGGCTGTGATACCGGCCCGGATGTTGGATAAAAACCGGGTGTCGGGTTGGATTCCCTGGCCCATCATCCCCAGGTTGCGGGCTTCCTTGGTACTGTCGGTGGGCACAGGCTCTACCAGCAGGGCACCAAAGGTAAGCACGGATTCGGCCAGGGTGATCCGGTCGTCGTGAAGCTTCGACAGGACGGTTTCGGCGTTGGGGATCAGAAATTTCAGATCGTACGGGTTGGCCGAATCCTTGGCCGCGGTGTCCGTGATGACAATGTGGCCCGCCGTGGGAATGATGGACGAAAGCACCGTGTCCGTCAGCCCCCGGATAACGCCGCCAACCAGGGACAGGGCCAAGACGGCGAGGGCGACGCCGACCAGGACCACCACCGATCGTTTGGCGTGTTTGAGAATGTTGAGCAGGGCGATTTTGGCGAACATCTCAGACGATCCCTGCCACGTTGTCCGCAACCATCAGGCCGTCCTTAAGCCGGATGATCCGTTTGGCGTACTTTTCGATCAACTCGTTGTGAGTGCTGAAGATAAAGCTCACCTTCTCCTGTTCGTTAAGGTGCTTCATCACTTCCATAATTTTCACCGAAGTGTCGCTGTCCAGGTTGGCTGTGGGCTCATCGGCAATCACCAGACGGGGCTTGTTGACCAAGGCACGGGCAATGGCTACGCGTTGACGTTGCCCCCCTGACAGCTCATCGGGTTTGTGGCCGATGTATTCCTTCAATCCGACAATCTCAATCAGGTGATCCACGATTTTGGCCCTCTCGGCCTTGGGCACCTTGTTCATCAACAGCGGAAACTCGATGTTTTCTCTTACATCGAGAACGGCCACCAGATTGAAGCTCTGGAAGATAAAGCCGATTTTGTTGAGGCGGATGTCAGCCTCCTGGTCGTCGTTCAACGTTGCCAGATCGACACCCTGAAACGTCACCTGCCCCGAGGTCGGCTTGTCGATGCAGCCGATGAGGTTCAGCAAAGTCGATTTTCCACAGCCCGAGGGGCCGACAATGGACAAAAACTCTCCCTCGTGGATGTCGAAGGTCAGCCCCTTCAGGGCAGGAATCAGTGTCTTCCCCAGGTGGTAGTCTTTTTTGACGTCGCGGACGGTGATAATGGTCTCGGCCATAAGTTGCTCCCAGTTAAAAATGATACGTTGTCGAAAACGAAGCTTGGTAGCGGTCTTTGGCAGCGTTCAGGAACTGCCACGAGGTTCTAGAATCGCCCTCAGCGGCCTGGAGGGTGGCGGTCAAGTCCAGATTGTCCCACGGGGTCCAGGTGGCCGACCCTTGGCCCAGGACACTTCTATCCTCCAGATCCACGGCGGCAAAGCCTGTTACGGCAAAGGTCCCTCCTGTCACCAGCGAAGCCCGGAAAAAGGCATTCTCCTGGTTGCGAACAGGAGCCGTCTTTTTCGCTTGCGCCCAATGCAGATACTCCGCAGAAACCGTAGCATCCCAGTCTCCCAGGGTCACGGCCCAACGGGCTCCTGCGCTGCCCGATAACGCCGAAAGCTCCCCGGCACCTTCGGCGGTCACAATGACCCCGAACAAATCGTAGCTTAACCCCACCGCCGGATTGAGCGCGGCATCTTTGCGCCCCACCGCCGAGACTGTGAGCTGCAACTGATCCAGAAGCAGACTCACCTGCGCCGCGCCGGTATCCGTCGAAGCTGCCCCCGACACCGAAGCCCACGAAACCGGACTCCACTCCACCGTGGCACCCCGAAAACCCGTCTTCTGATCAAAAAAGCCGACGACAGGGTTCAGGGAATCGCCGACGGTAAACGTCTGCCCCACGCCCAGCGAAAACCGCTTTTGTCCGAAGGTGAAGTCCAAACTATCGACAGGCGTCAAGCGGAAGTAGGCTTCGGGAACCGCCACCGTCACCGGCCGGGAAACCAAGTCGGCGTTCATCGGCAGGGTCCAGGTGCTGTCAGCCTGAAAACTTGCTCCGCTGTAACGAAACTGAGGGCGCAACGCCGCCGTGAACGCCCACGTCGAACCAGGATGGAAGTCCCATTGAGGCGCGTTGTACGTCAGCTTCTGCGACACAATTCCCAGCAGATCAAAAGTTGGCTCAGAGGCTGACTCCTGCGCTGAAAGGTAAGCCGCCGCCATCAACAGCACGAGCAATAGTATTCTCCGCGCCCTCTGCGCCTCCGCGGTGCACGTCCCTCCTACACCCCCCAGGCTTCTCCGCGCCCTCCGCGTCTCCACGGTGAACCTTCCCCAACTCATCCCGCCTATCCTGTCCATCGCTATCCCCCCTCTCTCTCTGCGCCCTCTGCGTCTCCGCAGTGAAGCTTTTCCCCTGCGTTACTTCGTCAGGTTCGTCAAGTTAAACAAACTCTCAGGAATATTCTTCTCTGTCATGGACTCGATCCGCAGCAGAGTCTTCGTTCCCTTCTTGTCGAGGCTCACCATTTCCAGCTTTGTCGCCCTCAACCGTCCCGCCATCGTTCGATACTCGCTCAAAACCATCTGCCGGAACAGCAACCCGCTCTTGGCGTAGTAATCGAACTTGATCGGCAGCAAATCACCCTGGCGCACCCACATCACAATCTTGCCGTAACTGGCCTCGTTGCTCGTCGCATCAGCCCTCAGTCGCCACGCCTTCACTGACCCGAATTCCGGGTGCTCCACCGTCTCCTCGGCTTCTACGACAGCCTGATAATCCTCGGTAAACGACGTCTTCGACACATCGCTGTTGCTGAACGACGACCCCTGAAAACTATCCTTGGGGGCCAGCCGCAACGGCTTGTTTGACCCCGATTTCGGGTTGAACATCCAAAGCGTCCCCTCCTGGGTCAGCATCTTTGTCCCCTTCGAGCGCGCCGGAGCCAGAATCTCGATGAACGCTCCGAACCCCTTCTTGTGGGTGTTGTCCATGCTCATCACCTTGTCGGCCTCACCCACCGTGCTCGTCGTCAGTGTTACCCGCATTGTAAAGTTGTCCGGAAACCGAATCGCATCAATCTGGGCCAGCATCTTCTGTCCATCCGGAAGATCCGCCGCAGACAATCCCGTGGCCAAAAGCACCAGCAGCACCGCAATAAACTCTTTCATCACAAACACCTCCCGATCTCTCCTCTGCGTCCTCCGCGCCTCTGCGGTGAACCCAATCTCCCCTCTGCGTCCTCCGCGCCTCTGCGGTGAACCCATTACCTCTCTGCGCCCTCCGTGTGCTCCCTCACCATCCCCTCCAGAAACCCGATGTACTCCCGAAAGACCTTCTTCCCCAGCTCCGTCAGCTCATACTGACTACTCACATTCCCATCAATCAGTTCCTTATCCCGTGTGACGTAGCCGGCTAACTTCAACTTCTCCAAGTGTGTATACGCAGCTCCATCGGTGGCACCAAGGGCTTCCTTCAAAGCGTTGAACGACAAGCGGCCCTCTCTGTACAGCAAGGTTAGAATCGACAAACGCGTCTTTTCAAAAAACACGTTATCGAAGCGTAGGTAGAGGTCGTCCATCTACCGTTGCCTGGAAGGTTTGGAATCCCGACGCCAAAATAAGAAACCGGCGAAAGCAAGCGTACCTCCTATCAGAAGGCCGTTGAACAGTGTCACTTCTGCACTGGATAGGTGAAAGCCGATCTCTACCAGCCCCAGTGTCAGAAACCCGAAGGGGATGGGCCGGAAGTCGTGCGGCACGACCTGTTCCAATGCCGTCTGCCAGATCGCCGCGATGAGAAGAATGGTTCCTTCCAGGCTAAACACCGGGTTCCGACTGGCTAACCAGATCAGAACCAATGCGGCAGGGGGTATGATGAACCGGGCGTAAAGCAGATGCCTCACTCGCGACTGTCCGAGGAATTTTTTGCCAATCCGCCCCATTTCCCAGTAGAAATACCCCACAACCAGGGGAAAGGCGATGCAGAAGCCAGGGAACCACAGCCACAGGATTCGAGCATCGAAGTCCAGACTACGAAGCCAGGGCACAAAGTACTGAAGCAAGCTCGCAATCGTGATCGCGGACCCTGCAATCCAGGCGGGAACCCACATTCGGGGCAGGGGAGCATCCTCGTTTTGGAGAATCGTCTTGATGGTTTTGACATCTTCGAGAAGCGTCGCCAAGTCCTTGTTCTGATCTACCACCATCTACTCCCAAGCTTTCACTTTGCAATGCAAAGTCACCTTGAAGTACAAAGTAGATTCGAAACAAAGAAAATACAACCCCCCGGAGTTTTATGAGCTACACTGAAGGTATGGCATCTGGATGGGATAAAGAAGAGTTTCGCGACCGGTTCGCCGAAGTCCTCATGTTTCGGGCCCTCTCTATTGAGGCTCGGAACCATTTGTTTGATCTGGCCGAGGCGCTCTTCTTTGACGCTGGTGAGCTGATCGTCAAAGAAGGCGACCTCAGCCCTTCTTTTTTTGCTCTGGTCGAGGGGACTGTGGTTATCTCCATGGTTCAAGACGAACGAGATGTCTACATCAACACCCTGGGGCGGGGTTCGGTTTTTGGTGAAGCTGCCATGTTTCTGAAGTCACCACGCACGGCCGATGTGAAAGCCTCCGATCCTTCTGTAGTCCTAAAAATCACCCGGTGGGATCTTATGGACTTCCTTCGGGCGCACCCCAGGGAAGGAAACAAAGCCTTGTTGGCTATCATTTACGGTCTGCTGATCAAATTGCGTTCCTCCAATCAGGAACTCGTGTACGAGCGCAAGGGAGATGCCGGGCAGGACGATGTCGATGCCCTTGTTGCTGAGTTGGCCGGCGGTTGAAGCTCTCATACCGCAGTACTTTGTGTTCATGTGGAAACAACTTTCAGACGAAATTCAGACAGCCGCGGCGCATACAGCCTCCCGGCTTGGCCGTGCTCAGTGTTCCCGGTTTATCGGCTTCCCCGTGGACCTTTGGCCCCCCTCCCTCCAGGGACCCGAGGCGAGGATGGATCTGATCCGCTACGTCGGGCACAACGCCGACTGGTTTCCAAACAGACGCTTCCTCGTTTCCCGGCTTCACGGGAGCTGCTGTCATTGATTCCCAAGGTGCCTTGTTGGGAATGGTGACCAAAAACCATCCTGGTAACGAGGCCATGGTCGCTTCGGTGTCCGATGTAGCCCGACTGGCGGAACCTGCCAGTCCTGCAGAGGTGGCCGGTTGGAAAACCACCGACCTTTTGTTGACCTTGGCCGGGCAACCCTATCGAGTGGGTGCAGACGCCCGAGGAAGCGGATTTGGTAGTCTCGCCCCTTCCTGCTCACGAGCCACCAATACTGCAGGGCGACCTCACCGACCGCGAAGCCCAAGTGCTTTCGTATCTGGCCGACGGCTGGTCCAATGAAGAAATTGCCGACCGTCTCAAAGTCGGAGTCAGAACCATCCGGTTCCACCTTGACCATCTCTACCGTAAACTTGGTGTCGGCCGCCGCACAGAAGCCGTCCGCGAGGCTGTCACCCGAGGCTACTTGAGGTTTTAACCGTGGGGGTGGTATGGTCTCGCATGCCTGAAGCCAAGTTCCTGAAAAGTGCTCGTGAAGCCGCCCATTACCCCGACACGAAAGTCCCCGAAGTGGCCTTCTACGGCCGCTCCAATACGGGCAAATCCAGCCTCATCAATGCCCTAGTGAAGAAGAAGGGGCTTGTGAAGACCGGCTCCAAACCAGGCATGACGCAGCTGATCAATTTCTTCACCTACGGCGAGGACACCATGCTTGTCGACCTGCCTGGTTACGGTTATGCCCAGTCGCCCGGCCATGTGCGCGAAAAATTCCCCGTCATGATGAAGGAATACTTTGAGACCCGAGACCAACTCAAACTGGTCTGTCTTTTGCTTGACATCCGGCGCACCCCGTCCGACCTCGATATTCAGACCGCCAACCTGCTGGCCTCCCTCGAAGTTCCCACCGCATTGGTCCTCACCAAATCCGATAAAGTCTCCGGCAATGAGCGGGTCAACCAGAGGCATAAAATCGCCAAAGAACTGAACCTCGACCCCGACGATCTTTTTCTCACCTCTGCCGAAAAAGGCGTGGGGTTGCACGAGCTTTGGGTCATGATCCGCTCCCAACTTCGAGGCTAGGATCTCGCCGTTTCGGCTTCGTCGCGGGAGGGCTGCGGTGCTCGGCGTACTAATTGTACGCCTGCGCGCCTCGCTCCCCCCTCGACTTTGCCGAAACGGCGATCTCCGTCGCCTCGAGCTAGAACCACGCTTTGCTTCGCTCGCGGTTTGCCCTCTGCGTCCTCCGTGCCTCTGCGGTGAACCCGATCTCCGTCTCGAGCTGCATTCACGCTTTGCTTCGCTCGCGGTTTGCCCTCTGCGTCCTTCGTGCCTCTGCGGTGAACCCGATCTCCGTCTCGAGCTAGAACCACGCTTTGCTTCGCTCGCGGTTTGCCCTCTGCGTCCACTGCCCTCCGCGTCCGCCTCCTACCCAAACACTCCCGTGCTCAGGTAACGGTCACCTCGGTCGCACATCACCGCCACGATCACAGCGCCGGTGAGTTCTTTGTCGAGTTGCAGCGCTGTCCAAACATTGCCCCCCGAGCTGATTCCCATGAGAAGGCCTTCGGTCCGAGCCACCTGCCGTGTCGTTTCTTCGGCGGCTTGCTGGGGTACGGCTATGGTCCTGTCCAAACGGGAGGGTTCAAAGATTGCCGGTAAATAAGCCTCTGGCCATTTTCGAATGCCAGGAATGCTGGCCCCTTCCGCTGGAACAGCTCCCACGATCTGTATCGCTGGCTTTCTTTCCTTGAGGTATAGGCCGGTTCCCATCAGGGTTCCGGTGGTTCCGGTACTGGCCACAAAGTGGGTCAGAGTCCCCTTTGTCTGTGCCCATAGTTCGGGCCCAGTGCTCTCATAATGGGCTCGTGGATTGTCCGGGTTGGCGAACTGGTCGAGAATCACTCCCTCTCCCCGGGCTTCCCGTTCCCGAACCCAGTCGATGGCAGCCTCCATTCCCCCGGCCTTGGGTACTAGCACCACTTCCGCTCCGTAGGCCTGCATGGTCAAAACTCTTTCTTGACTGGCATTTTCCGGCATGACAAGAACCATTTTGTAACCCAGCACCGAGGCTGCCATGGCCAGTGCGATACCCGTATTGCCACTAGTGGCTTCCAACAAGGTATCGCCAGGCTGAATTCTTCCTCTTTCTTCTGCCCGCCTGATCATGGACAACGCCGGCCGATCTTTCACCGAGCCGCCAGGATTGTTTCCTTCCCCTTTGACCAGCAGGGTGTTTCGCCCGGTACCGAGACGGGAGAGGCGGATCAAGGGAGTATTGCCCACCGTTTGAAGAACCGTGGGGTATACCGGAGGAGCGAACTTTTCGATCCAGGCATCAAGAAGCGGGTGGTCTGCCGAAGCCAGAGTTCTTCTGTCTACGGTAAGGGGATCCATCCATTGCACCGCATCATGGAACGGTGTCTTTCCCAGGGGGCCACGCAACGTGGTGGCTATGCCCTCAAGCACAATGATCCGGCCCTCGGATTCCACCGTCCCGAATCCAACCCTTTCACCCGCAGAAGCATCGGTGTCCAATTCTTCTTTGAGCTCTCTGACCAAAGCTTGCGCGGCTGTTTCTCCCGGTTCGACCTTTCCTCCGGGAAACTCCCACCAACCAGCCAAAGTTTGTCCTGAGGACCTGCGGGCCAGGAGCAGCTTTCCGCCTTGTTCAATCAAAGCACAAACAACATGGATGGTGGTCACAAGGCCTCCGGGTTAGAAATCCAGCAAAGGTATGAAAACAAAGGCTGCCAGAGCCAGGGCCGTAAACGTGGCGAACAATACGGCCCCCGCACTGATATCCAGAAGCTTTTCGGCTAACTCATGGTAGTCGGTGGTGAACATCCGTACCAAATACTCAATCGCGGTGTTGAAAAGTTCAGCCACAAAAACCAAACCGATTGCCAAGGCAACGAGCGCCCAGCCGGTTAGGTCCGGTCCCAACCAGGCTCCCATTCCCAGGGCTGCCCCGGAAAACAGCAGATGGGCTTTAAAGCTGTTATCGGTTGTGAACGCCACATGGAGTCCGGTAAACGCATGTCGGAATTTTTTAATCACCCGTGAGAAAAACCGCATGAACTCAATATCGGTCTCACGCCTTGGAAAGTTCAATCTTGACTTTCCAAGAGGACTAAGTTAGCGTCAAAAAAACCGAGGTACCCATGTTCACGATTTCTGCAAAAGGCGCCTACGGTCTCTACGCCATGATGGAGCTGACAAAGACTCATCATGGAGAGTCCGTACAAATCAAGGATATCGCCGAGGCGCAGGATATACCCCAGCATTACTTGGAACAGCTCCTGGTGACACTGCGCAAGGCCGGCTTTGTGAAGAGCTACCGGGGTACCAACGGTGGTTATGCTCTGGCCATCGCCCCAGCCGACTTAACCATCTTGGAAATCTTGGTCGCCCTCGAAGGTCCTGTCGAAGTTCTCCGCGAGCAGGTTCCCCGTGGGGGCTTGGATTTCTTCTGGGGTCGATTGGAACAAGGCTTTGCCTCCCATCTCACCCAGACCCTGGAAGAACTGGTGGCTGAACGCGATTCCCGAAAGGAAATCTTCAACTACATTATCTGAAAGGGCGGACTACTCCTCGGAGAGACTCCGCAGAACGTATCGAAGCACCGAATCGTCGGTGTGGTGGCCGATCACCTCGCGTGCCCTGTCCTTCAGTTCGTTGCGGGCATTTCCCACCGCAACCGCGTGCCACTCCCGGCCGAACATGCCCAAATCGTTCAGCTCGTCGCCGAAGACCACCACTTGATTGCCCTGGTAGCCCAGCATCTGCCCCAAAATCTCCAGCGCGTTTTCCTTGCGGGCATCCTTGTGCTGAATCCAAAGGGCGGCACCGTCTTCCACCTCTTTCAACACCAGGTAGTCTGTCTTAAACCAGGCTCCGTAGTTCTGCTCTAAATCCTCTCTTAAGGGTTCGAGCCATTCCGGGCGGTCCAGAAGCGTCACGCTGATTGTTTTGGAACCGATAGGAAGACCTAAGTCGCTCTGATGGCGCCAGCGGTAGAATTCTTCGGCTCCCTTGTGGTCGTGGTACCACTCCATCACCGGGTTGCAGGGCCCTTCGGACAAGAGATAGTTTTCCGTGCCATCCCAGACATCCAGCAGGGGGGCAAAGCCCCGGCCCACCAGGTCTGCCACCAAAGTTTCCAAGGGCTCTTCGTCCATGGCAAAAAGGTGTAGGGGAGTTGGGTTGTCGAAACTGGAAATCAACGCACCATCGGAACTGATGACCGGTAAATGCAGCTGCGTTACCCCAAGGGCTCGGCGGATCGACGAGAAGGTACGGCCTGAAGCCACGGTGAAGGGAATGCCTCGCGCGGTCAACTCAGCCAAGGTCAACCGACCGAATTCAGAAAGTGTGCCGTCAGCCTGGAGGAGTGTGCCGTCCAAGTCACTGACGAAAAGAGGGTGGGACATGCCAGCAGTTTAGCATGTTATAGTAGGCCCCATGAACCCCGTCCTGGTGGCAGTGGTCCTCGCACTCGTCACCGCGATTCTTTTTCTGGCAATTGCCGGTCCTCGACGCTCCTCATCCGGTGGCAAAGCTCCGCCGTACCCTGCAGGTGAGCCTGGAGTACGGCCGACTTGTCCCCTCTGTGGCAGCTCGCTGGCGCGGGGTGAACGGGTCCACTCGACGGTCTTTTCGTCCAAGACCACCGATAAGATCATGGAAATTGCCGGTTGTCCCCACTGTCGCCCGCCGGCCGTGCTACCCCGGTTCTGCCCTGTCTGCAAAAAAGAACTCAGGCCCCAAGACCTCGTGACCGCTCGGGTTTTTGAACGGAAGAACGAAACAGGCCCCAAGAAAACCCACGTTCACGTGCTGGGGTGCCCAAGGTGCCGGTCCTCAGGGCAGTAGCAAATGCCGTTGTGCCCGCCGTAGAACTTCGGCGGTGTCCTTGTGGCTGATCAGCTTAAGCGAATCGTCCAACTCCAGCCAAACAGCGTTCATAATCTCGGATTTTTGAAGTTTCAGCTTCTTTCCCCTGGCTTTGGCCAGAAAGAACACGACGGTTTTTTCCACCCCGACCGACGGAGAATACCCTATGGCCTCGCGAAATCCCGGAAGCAGTTTGACCCTGAGCCGGGTCTCTTCCTCAATCTCGCGCAGGGCTGTCTGCACTTCGGTTTCGCCGGGTTCCGTATGCCCTTTCGCCAGACTCCAATGGTTGCCGTTGGTGTGCTTCAGCAGGAGATAGAGAACCTTACCCTGGCTCTTCCGGTAAATGACAGCGCCGCAGGAAAGGGTTTTTGTCAAAGGATTTTCCTCAGAGGTAAAGGCAAAGGTAGGCGGTGTCCACCGTGACCTTCAATTGAAATTTCACATTGGCGTCAACCCGGAATTCCGAACCAGGTCCGAAATCCTTCCAGGCTGCCTGGCCTGGGAGTTTCACGGTCAACTTGCCTGCGATGACCTTCATCACCTCAACGCAGTTGGTTCCGAATTCATAATCTCCGGGGGCCATGACGCCGACAGTGGCTTTACCCGGGGCCCCTTGAGCCCCTTCGACGGTCAACCCAATGGACTTCACGTTACCTTGAAAATACTCGTTGACAGTAAGCAAGGGGGCCTCCTCGGGGGAAGGGGAAAAGTACCGGGAACGCCGAAGTAAGGCTGGTTGCAAAACGCGCCCCGGTGGTTGAACTTGTATCAGAACCACGAAATGATGGCAAGGGAGCAAAGGGGTTTCCCTTTTATTCCGTTTTAGGGTATTTATTACAGACATCATAGTCTTAGGGGGATGGAAATGCGTTTCAATGGAATTTTAACGGCTTCTTGCCTGGCAGTTCTGCTGGGTCTTTCTTCTTGCGCAACCTCAGGCGTCAGCCGGGTGAGTGCCGACTCGCAAATCGATTTGAGCGGCCGCTGGAACGACACCGATGCCCAACTCGTGGCAACCGCCATGATCAACGATGTCGTGGCTCGACCGTGGATTACTGAATTCTCCGACGCGACCAAGCGCAAACCGGTTCTGATCATCGGTGCTGTGCGCAACCGAAGCGACGAGCATATCGAAACCCTTGTTTTTACCAAGAGCCTGGAGCGCGAATTGATCAATTCCGGAAAGGTGAGGTTTGTCGCTTCAGCTGAGGAACGGTCCGGAATTCGCGATGAGCGCAATTCTCAGCAGGCAGAAGCCAGTCCTCAGACGATGAAGAAACTGGGCCAGGAGACGGGGGCTGATTTCTATTTGGGCGGGGTGATTACCTCTGTTATCGATGCCGTCGACGGACAGCGAGTCGCTTTCTACAAGATCAACCTCGAACTGATCAACATCGAGTCCAATGAGAAAGTCTGGATCGGTGACAAAGAAATCAAAAAGGTCATCGGCAAAAACGCCGTGAAGTGGTAAGGAACGGAGAGTTGGGTCATGAGCGGTCTGTTTAGAGTCCTTGGCTTCTTGGCCCTGCCCTTGGTATTTGTCTCCTGCGTGACATCGACCCGCAATGCGGTTTTTGTCAAGGCTGATGCCGGTGTTGTCGCCAGGAACTACGAGTCTGTAGCGAAAATCCTCGATGGTCCCGATACCAAAAGCTATTACAACGAAAAAGATCAGGTGCTGCGCAACCTCGATGTCGGGTTGCTGTACCATCTGGCGGGCAATCCGGCCGAGAGTCTGCGGCGGCTTGACTTGGCCGAAAGGCTGATTGACGAGAACTATACCAAGAGTATCTCCAATGCCGCAGCGTCCTTTCTCCTGAACGATTATCAGTTGGAATACTTTGGTGAGGTTTATGAGGATCTCTACATCAACCTTTTCAAAGCCCTTGACTACATGCGTCTGGGAAAAACCGACGGTGCCTACGTCGAAATCCGGAGGGTCTCGGACAAGCTGAACCTTCTCGAAGACAAGTACGGCAGAATGGCCTCGGGTATGAATTCCTCGCCCAGTTCCAAAGGGGTTGTTCAGGCTGGTAAGACAGAATTTCGAAACTCCGCTCTGGCCCGCTACCTGAGCATGCTTTTGTACCGGGCGGACGGCAGACCCGATGATGCGGCCATCGATCAGCGGCAAATTCAGGCGGCGTTTTCCTCTCAGCCGTCTCTCTACAATTTTCCGATTCCTGCCGCGGTTTCACCACCGGTTGTGCCAGGCAAAGCGCGGCTCAACATCGTTGCCTTTGCGGGAAAGAGCCCTGTCAAGCGCGCCAACAACCTGCGGATCAACACTCTGAAGAACCTCATCATTGTATCAGTGCAGAAAGAGGACAGCCGGGGACAGCTGCAGTTTGCCCAATTGGCCCCCATTTCCTTCCCCGGGGTTGCCGGCGGGTACAACTTCAAAGCGGAGCTGCCGGAAATGCTGTTGCAACCGTCCCAGGTTGCCAGAATTGCCGTCTTGGTCGATGGCGTGCCGGCAGGGGAACTGGCACTCATTGAAAAAATTGACTCGATCGCCCTCGAAACCCATAAGCTGACCGAAACGCCCATCTTTTTCAAAACCGTTTTAAGAACGGTGACCAAGGGGATTCTGACCAAAACGGCCAAGGACCAGGCCAATCGGGCAGCTTCTCAAGCGGGGGAACTCGTGGGAATTCTTGCCTTTGCCGGCGGAGTCGCCGCCGACCTTTTAGTTGACGCGAGTGAGCAGGCCGACCTGCGCACGGCCCGCTATTTTCCAGGGCAAGCGTACGTAGGGGAACTGGCGGTAGAACCGGGTGAGCATACCGTGACGGTTGAGTATTTCAGCCGAGCCGGGGCTCTGCTTTACCAGGAGTTCTTCCCACGGAAGAACTACCTGGAAAACGGGCTGAACCTCGTCTCTTCCTTCAACCTGGAATAGTCTCAATCCTCAACACAGTCCACATAATACCTTATCGTCCCATTCTCTCCCTTTTCTTCCACCAACCCATGGATGTCGGTTTCAAAGCCTGGAAAACGGGCGTTGAAGTCC
>JAIFLN010000066.1 GCA_020049045.1 Spirochaetota bacterium
GCTGGTGTACAGCCTGCCTGCCGACCTTCAGATTCCCCTGTTCAACCTGGCTGCCTGCTTCTGGTCTATGGTGGTGACGACGTTGACGAGCAAAAAGCTCTAAGGGTATTCTAGCGCCCGATGAAATTCCATTTTGCCCTCCCTTTTCTTTTGATCTGTGCTGCTTGCGGAGCCCAAACCTCTGCGGCAGCGGCCTCGCCATCGAGCGCGCGCGTTCTCGATTCTACTGCCCGGGTTGACCGTTCCGGAACCTTGCTGGTGCTCGACAGTGACGGCTGGCATCCCTCGGCCGGGGCTGGTTTCCCGACCCGGGTGATGGGCGATGGTTTGGGGTTTCGCCCACGGCCCCTGACTTCGTTCACGGCACCCGCAGAATCCTCCTGGTGGTTGACGACTCCTTATGAGGGCTACACCAGTGTTGACCGCGGACAGACCTGGAACAAGGTTCTTGACCGCGATACCTTGAAGAATGGTGCCAACTTGACGGGGTTGGCTTCGAGCCCGATTAATCCCCTTCAGTGGGCCGCCGGAACCACCTTTCATGGCCTGTGGCTTTCCCTCAACGGAGG
Organism: Spirochaetota bacterium; assembly: GCA_020049045.1. Lineage (GTDB taxonomy): Bacteria > Spirochaetota > Spirochaetia > JABEVK01 > JABEVK01 > JAIFLN01. Next base: position 570 of record JAIFLN010000066.1, read on the forward strand.
GAAGACCTGGAAGGACCAGCCCGATCTGGAAATCGCGTACGCCTACAACGACGGCTCGAAGGAGCAGATCAATGCCTTTGCCTGGTCGAGCATGGTTCCTGGACGGCTGTACGCTTCGGTAGGCAAGGAAGGCGGGCGGCTGTGGGCTCTTGAGACAGCGACGGGCAAAAAGCAATCCTTTCTGTTTCCAGGTGGTGGCTACCTCGAGATTCCAGAGGCCCTTGCCTCCTATGTGGTAGGTGGTACCGAGATTCTGGAAGTGAGGACGAGAACCTCCTACTGGCGTTATGATTTGACGGCGGGTGTTTGGACCAAGACCGACGACCGGGACGACATTCCTGTTTGGGATGAAGCGAAAGCCAGGCGGATGGAGGCTTCCAAGGACAAGTTTGGACTGTACCTGAGTGCTTATACCGTGGGGTTGACCGGACAGCTCGATAAACATCTGGATTTCATGGCCAAGAATGGCCTCAATACTCTGGTCCTTGACTTCAAAAACGACTTTGGCGAAATCGCGTATTCCAGCCAGGTTCCGCTGGCTCGGGCTGCCAAAGCCGTCAAACCGCAGTTTGACGCCGCCGAAGTGGTGCGCAAGGTGCACGCGCGTGGCTTCTACCTCATTGCGCGGCAGGTGGTTTTCAAGGACAACCGGCTCTATGCCTACGACAAAAACAAATACGCCCCCTGGGACAGCCTCACCAAGAAACCCTGGGGGTACTTTGAAACCGTTACTGCCGAAGATGGCACCCAGACCCAAATCCAGAAAGAATTCTGGGTGGACACCTACAGCTCCGAGGTGTGGGACTACAACGTCGCCATTGCCCAGGAGCTGCAGGGCCTGGGCGTGGATGAAATTCAGTTCGACTACATCCGGTTTCCCTCCGATGGGCCGGTGAACCGCCTGGTCAGCCGTTACAAGGTTGAAGGAATGACCCGCCTCGATGCTCTGGAGTCGTTTTTACAGCGGGCGAGGGCGGGGCTGACCCTGCCGATTTCGGTGGACATCTACGGCTACAACGGATACTTCGTCACCGACCATTTGGGGCAAAATATGGCCATGATGAGCCGTTACGTCGACGCCATCAGCGCCATGCTGTACCCCAGTCATTTTTGGAACACCTTTCTTCCCGGTATGGATTACGTGGCCCGTTCCAAAATCATTTATCAGGATGGCAGCGACCGCACGTTCCTCAATACCAACCGGCAGGTCCATGTGCGGCCTTGGGTGCAGTCGTTTCTGATCGGCGGCGAGCTGAAAATGAGCGACCAGAGGATCGAGGATTACCTGAACGCCCAACTGGCAGGAACCGCCGCTTCGCGGGCCAGCGGCTGGCTGCTGTGGAACTCTTCCAACAAGTACTACATGGTTACCAAACCGCTTGAGCGGTTCAGGACCAAGGTAGGGCTGCCGTATTGAAGACCAATGCCTTGGAGACCTCTCTCCCCGTGGCTTTCGGCTACATCCCCCTGGGCATGGCTTTTGGTGTGCTGCTGGTAGGACTGGGGTACGACTGGTGGTGGGCTCCCTTGATGGGTGTGGTGATTTTTGCCGGTTCGGCACAGTTTCTGGCTGTCAGCCTTCTGGCCGCAGGAGCCGGCGCTTTGGATGCCTTTGTTGCTACCTTGCTGCTGAACCTCCGTCATGTGTTTTACGGATTGACGGTATTGGACCGGTACCGGGCCTTGGGCTGGGGACGCTATTACGCCATTTTTGGACTGACCGACGAAACCTTTTCTCTTTTGGCCGGTTCTCCCCCTCATGCTCACGACCGCCGCTATGTTCTGTCTGTCACTGTTCTCAATCAATCCTGGTGGGTCCTAGGGTGTGCCCTAGGGGCCTTGGCCGGGGGTGTACTGCCCTTCCGCACCGAGGGGCTGGCCTTTTCGTTGACGGCGCTTTTCGCCGTTCTTTTGGTGGAGCAGCTGCTGAAGAGTTTTCGTCCAGCCCCTCTTTTAGGCGCTCTTGCCTCGGCCGGCTTGTGCCTGGCTGTTCTTCCAGGGAAATATTTTCTGATTGCATCGATTAGTCTGGCCGCCCTGGTTTTGGTCATTCTGCCCGTCCCACGGGGAACAAAATGAAGGAACCCCTCGAACTGATCGGCTTCATTCTCGCCATGGCTGGTGCCACCGTCCTCACCCGGTTTCTGCCCTTCTGGCTGCCGGGAAAATGGCTGGACAATTCCTTTGTCCGAACCCTGAAAGAGGGCCTGCCTGCTGTCATCCTGTTGCTTCTGGTTGTCTACAGCCTTAAAGATACCCCGGTGACAGCGGCCCCTTGGGGACTGCCCGAAGCCTTGGCCCTCGGGCTTGTTGTGGCTTTGCATTTGTGGAAGCGCAATGCTCTTTTGAGCATTGGCGTCGGAACAGCGCTCTATATGGTACTGTTCCAGACAGGGGTGCTTACGTCAGTCTGGGGTCTTTGAGCGCTGAAGCTCCATCTGTCCGGCCTAATTCGTACAGCTCGTTCAGCTTGTCGACGCTTTTTTCGGTTCGGCCGATGTTCAAGTCCACCGAGGGCCGTATCACCAGGGCATCGCCGCCAGCTTCAGCGGTTTCGATGGCTTCAAGGCTGGCGTTGTATTGCTGCCAGCGATGATTGATGGCTTCGATGAGTTTGGGAAACTTCCGATAGACCAGCTTGGCGGGCCAGGGATTCGGGGCTGTTTTCCGGTACCCTGACGGCCTTGTCAGCACCACCACGTTCTGGGCAAAACCCTCGGCTCTGGCCTTGGCCCAGGGAAGACTGTCAGCCAGGGCACCGTCGAGCAGAAGGCGCCCCTTGTATTCCACCATAGGACTGAGGAAGGGCATCGAGGCCGAAGCCCTTAAAACCATCAGAGGGTCTTCTCCTTCCTTTTCATAGTACACCGCTTGCCCTGATTCGCAGTCGGTACAGACCGTCACAAACCGGCTTGGACTACTTTCGAAGGCGGCATAATCAAAGGGGACCAGGGTGCGTGGAATGTCACCAAAGATAAAGTCCATACCAAAAAGACTTCCTGTGGTCAGAAAGTTGGTCCAGCTAAGGTACCGTCTGTCCTTGCGGTACCTCTCGATTATGATCTTGTTGCGGCCGTGCTGCTTCGAAACAAAGGAACACCCGATACTGGCACCGGCCGATACTCCGATGACATAGGGGAATTCTACGCCAGCTTCAAGAAACGCATCGAGAACACCGGCCGTGTATTGCCCCCTCAGGGCTCCCCCTTCGAGGACTAGTCCCATGGTCTTCATTGGATCAACACTCCTGTGATGGCGGCCAGCCGGCGTTCATAGGTTTCGAGAAGCTTCCATCCTACAATGGGAATGGACAGCAGCAGACGGGCAGGAATCATCAGACCCCGGGTGGGTGTGTCTGCACGAATGGCAATGTTTCCCCCTCCCCGGAAGAACAGGCTTTCTTCACCGCAGAAGCCGCCGGAACCCACGCCTTCAATGGGCTGGCCTTCAAACTCCAAAACCAGGTTTCCCTCTTCTACCAGGAATAAGAAGGGGTCCGGGCTTCCCGCTGCTTGCTCGGGGGATTGTCCGGCGGCCACTTCAAGGGCTCGGGCCTGACGGGCAAGCCGGGTGAGGTGTACTGAGGACACGGCATCGCCAAACAAAGCCGTTTCCTGAAGGGTGAGAGTCACCTGGGCAACCCTCAGCTGTTCCTCCACATCGGTGTTCTTGCGAATGAATACCGTGTAGACCAGCTTTGGAATTTCCAGAACAGTGACAAAACTTCGGGCGCGCCAGGTCTGCGTGGATAACCTACCCGTAAGAACGTGCAGCTCGCCGATCAAACTCCCGGCAGAAAACCGGGTTTCCCGCCCTGTCGTACCATCCACGGCTTCGACGACACCTCCCACCACCAGAAGCACCTTTTCGAAGAGGTCGCCCTTTTTCTGCAGCACGGTGCCTGGAGAACAATCTTGTAAAATGCCGTTGAGCAGCTGCTCGCGCTCCCAGGCCGGGGCCAGAGGAAAATATGTTTTCAAGGCATTTTCGATCACTCTCAGCCGGTAATCCTGACGGGCCGGTATGAGAACATCCTGAACTCCAAAGTCGACAGAGGTACCGATTTCTTTTTCGCGCGGTGTCGGCGGCCGGGCGATATGGGCGAGCACCAGTTTCCCTGAAGAGTCCGGAAGAAAGTCCTCGGTGCATCCATGGATCATACCACCGCCGACATCGATTTTTTTCAAGTCGGCCGGATGGAGGAGAAACCTCGTAAACTCTCCGTAAAGGTCCTTGGAGGCCTGCGTGGAATCGGGTGCCTCCACCAGCAGTTTCTTCAACACCGCAAAGGACGCGATATCGGCCCAGTGGGAATACGTACGGGGTCCTTGGTCGCCGTTGGCTTGAAAGGTGAACACATTGGTTTCTACGGGGTGGGGTGACCACGATGGTTTCACCATCAGGCCTTCCACGTCGTTCCAGACTTCTGCCGTCAACTCCTTGAATTCGAAGGTGGTGCCAAAGGTCCGCTCGGGAACCCCCATCAGCGCCGCCATTTTTTTCATCACCGAAGAGCGGACCAAGCGCGTTGAAAAAAACTTCAGGCGGTGGTCGCTCATGGCTAAAGAAGGGAGACCTGCAAAATGGTCGTCATGGCCATGGGTTTGAAAAACTCCTTCGATTTCGGTAAGGCCCAGACCGATGGCTTCAAGGGATTCCAAAATGTTGGGGCCGGCATCGATTAGGTAGTTTTTCCCCTGAAACTGTAGGAGACTGCCCATGCAGGGCCGTGTGGTGTCCCAGCCGTCTCCCTCACCAATGTGGACCACCGAGAAATATTCCCGCCTAATGCGGCTTCGTCCCAGGCGGAAGGGGGGCTCATAGGTTTGTCCGGGTGCCAGATTCAAATCGACTGCGACTCTTTTGGCACCGCTCTCAAAAACAAACTGGTTGACGCCGGTGCGCTTGAGGAGCAGGCCCGGCTTGAGTTCCACCTCTTCACCATCGAGCGAAATCAAGTCCAGCAATTCTTCTGAGCGGCGCAGAGACCCGAAGCTGAACCAGAGCTTTTCCCGGATGACTTCGGCGGCGAAGGCCGGATCAACGCCGGTTTCAAGAACTTCCTTTTCATCGGCCAGCCCGTAAGTACCCCGAAACAGGGCTTCTGCCAGCGAGGCCAATCCCCGGGTATGACCGACGACCAGCGGTTTCACACCTTTGTTGTTGGGGTGGCCCGGAAGAATCATTCCTTGCCGGTAGAACATCTGGAGGATGGGGAATTCAGCCAAGTTGGCAAACCCGCCGTTTTGGACAGGCACATCGGAAAGCAGAATGGCATTGGGGCCGATTTCGTAGGTGACACCCCCCTCGCTCCGCTCACTGATCAAACCGCGCCGCATCAGGTGTTTTACCGCATCGGGCGGGGAACCACACAGGAAAAAAAGACCGTGCTCGGGAATGCGGACGTAGGTGACTCCAGGGGTGACGGGAATACTTTCCATGCTCTCATCCTAGTGGACCGTCGAACCCCAGACAAGGTACATTTCCAGCATGGTCAACCTCTCCCAAGTGCGTCTCGCCTACGGCGACCGCGTTCTTTTTTCCCATTCAGATCTTTTGATTCGTCCCGGCGACAAAATCGGTCTGGTCGGACCCAACGGTGCCGGCAAAACCAGCTTGTTCCGTATCATCACCGGTGAGGAACATATCGATGACGGCTCGGTCACCATCGACCCGGGGGTGGTGGTCGGGTACTTCAGCCAGGAAGTCGGCGAAATGAAGGGCCGCACCGCCCTGGAAGAGGTGTTGGCAGGAGCCGGCAGAGTCCACGAGTTAGCCAAGGAACTGGCGGCTTTGGAACATGAGATGGCCGAGGGGACTCTCGATGATACCGGTATGGACCGCTACGGCGAGGTTCAGAATGAGTTTCTGCACCTCGACGGGTACGAAAAGGAGACTCAGGCACAGACGATTTTAACAGGATTGGGCATTGGCCCCGAGCGCTGGGAAGACCCCGTGGAGAGTTTTTCCGGCGGTTGGAAAATGCGCATTGCCCTTTCCAAGATTTTGCTTCTCAACCCCAACGTCCTGCTCATCGACGAGCCAACCAACCACCTCGATCTGGAAACCATTGTCTGGCTGGAGCAGTGGCTCAAGGAATTCCCCGGAGCCCTCATGATGACCTGCCACGACCGGGAATTCATGACGCGCATCTGCAGACGCACCGTAGAGGTTGCTGGTCAGGCCATCACTACCTACAGCGGCGATTACGATTATTATCTGGCAGAAAGGGTGCTGCGCCGTGAGCAGTTGATTGCAGCCAAGAACCGGCAGGATGATATGCTGGCCAAAGAACAGGAGTTTATCTCCCGTTTTGCCGCCCGGGCCAGCCACGCCGCCCAAGTTCAAAGCCGGGTCAAAATGATTGAGAAGATTGAAAGGATTGTGGTGCCCCGGGAACCCCGGAGTGTGAAGTTCGAGTTCAGTCCCGCCAAGCGTTCCGGTGACGTCGTCGTCGACTTCAAGAACCTTGCCAAAGCCTGGGCCAAGGCCGACGGCACACCTCATCCGGTGTTCAGCGGTGCCACGGGGACGATCCAACGGACACAGAAAGTGGCCGTCACTGGCATCAACGGTGCGGGGAAGTCTACCTTTCTCAAAGTTCTTACGGGCCAGACAGAACCTACCGGCGGCACCTGTACCCTGGGTGCCAGCGTTCAGATGGCCTACTTCAGCCAGTATTCCAGCGACATTCTGAAAAATGAACGCACCATTTTCGAAGAGGTTCAGGAGCGGCTTCCCCAGGCCAGTGTTGGTACCATCAAGACCTTGCTCGGCGCTTTTCTGTTCACCGGCGACGACGCGGAAAAGCGCATTTCGGTGCTTTCCGGCGGTGAGAAAAGCCGGGTGATGCTGGCCTGCCTTCTGGCACAGCCGGTGAACTTTCTGGTACTCGATGAACCGACCAACCACCTTGACATTGTCAGCCGCGAAGTGCTCCTCGAAGCACTGCAGGAATTTGAGGGCACAGTGATGATTGTCAGCCACGACCGGTTCTTCCTCAAGCATCTGGTCAACCGGGTTATCGAGGTGGACCATGGGGCCCTCAAGACATACGAGGGCGATTATCAGTATTATCTCGATAAGACATGAACCTGTTCTTCGATGTTCTCTACAATTTGGGAATTCTCGTTGCACTCAGCATCATTTCGGGATTGCTGGAAGATAAGCTAAAGCAAAGCCGATGGAGGTTTGTTGTCCAGGGCTTTCTCTTTGGAACGGCAGCCTTGATCGGCATGCTGAACCCCGTTGTCCTGAGCCCAGGGTTGATTTTTGACGGCCGTTCCATCGTCATCAGTCTAGCGGCTTTGTACTACGGTCCCGTCGCGGCCCTGGTAGCGGCCCTGATGGCCGCCGTCTTGAGGATTGCGCAGGGCGGTGTGGGAACGTTGATGGGGGTTCTCGTGATTACCGCCTCGGCGTTGTGGGGTGTGCTTTTCTGGATGCTAACCCCGAACAGGTACGGCACCCAGGGCCGGCGCAAGCTGTACGGCTTCGGAATTCTGGTCCATGTGACCATGCTCCTGCTGGCGTTTGTTCTCCCCTGGGAGAGAGCTGTGAACACGTTTGTCAACATGGGAGTTCCTGTGCTGGTTTTGTACCCGCTGGCAACGGTACTCATTGGCATTGTGCTCAATCAGTTTCTATCACAGCGGGAGACAATGACCGCTTTGGTAAACAGTGAGCAGAAGATCCGGCGGATCAGTGACAACCTTCAGGACGGCATGATCTACCAGGTTTTGTCGAAGCCGGACGGTTCGAGAGTGTTCACCTACCTGAGTGATTCGGTGCGCCAGCTCTATGGCCACAGCCCTGAAGAAGTGATGGCGGATTCTGCTCTGATCTACACTCGTGTCCACCCCGACGACCAGGGCCGTCTGGCGCAAGAAGAACGCGTTTCGACCTCTACACTGACTCCTTTCCGATGCGAGGTACGGGTTGTTGAGCCATCGGGATCGATCCGCTGGTCGGCGCTGGTTTCAACTCCTCATCAAGAGGAGGATGGCTCGATTATCTACGATGGTATTGAATTCGTCATTACTGACCGGAAAAGCGCGGAAGAAAAGAGCCTTCAGTCCCTCCGCGAAAAAGAGACCCTGATCGGAGAGTTGTACCATCGGACCAAAAACACGATGCAGATCATCAGCGGCCTGCTGATGATGCAGGCCGACAAGC
>JAIFLN010000088.1 GCA_020049045.1 Spirochaetota bacterium
CACAATGCCTACCTGTTTGAAATGACCACCACCGACATGATGACCAAGCTGAAGTTGAAGCATTTCTTCCTCAACACTCTTCAGGAAAGAATGAAAGCTTGCGTCCAAGAGGAGGGAACAGTCTCGCTTCTCATGGTCGATATCGATTATTTCAAACGGGTCAACGACACTTATGGTCACCTGGCTGGGGACGTTACCCTTAAGGAAGTAGCAGGCATTGTTCTGGATGCTGTGAGGTTGATAGACGTCGCCGCCCGTTACGGCGGCGAGGAATTCATTGTGCTTCTGCCGGAAACCCATCGGTCGGAGGCCCGCAATGTCGCCGAGCGTATCCGCAGGAGGATCGAAGAAGAGGGGTTTGTTTCGGGGAAGCACCTCATTCGAATTACGGTCAGTCTTGGTGTGGCTGAGTTTGATCCGAAGCTGGATACGACACCGCAGGCCTTTATCGAGCGGGTCGACAAGGCCTTGTATGCGTCAAAACAGAACGGTCGCAACCGGACTACCCTGGACGTCTGACCGGATTCAAGCTCAGGCCGTTGGTGTCCCTTTTACCTTCTCTTTGGTCTTTGACTTCCGGGTTGCCTTGGCATCCTTTAAAGCTGCCTTGACAGCCTTCCTGGCGTCAGCCAACGTCGCTTTGGCCGTCAACAGTGCAGCTTGCGCCGCAGACAGTTGGTTTACACTTTCCTGCCATAGGGCCAGTTTCTCATCCAATTTTGTGAAGTCCAGGGTCTCAAGGCTGTGTTTTTTCCTCCACGCCTGAGCCTCCTGCATCATTTTCTCAATTTTTGACATTGGTGTTCTCCTTCTTCTTCATTCATAAATCAAGAACCAACGGTTCCCTTAAAATCCTGCAACCACTGGGCACCAAGACGAACCAGCTCCCCGTGAGCCTCCGCCTCCGCGATAGGGATGACCTTGCGGTCCCTCTGGCCTAATTCCAACCACCTGTCTGCCAGAGACGAGACCAGCATGGGGTAAAGGAGGAGGTTCGTCGTTCCTGTCTCGCGGATATACGGCAGAACGATGGGGTGCCCGGCAATCTTGCCTGAAACCCCGGCTTCTTCGCGGGCCTCGGCCAGTGCTACCTTCTCGGGTGTCTGCCCGGCCTCGGGCTGCCCCTTGGGGAAAATCCAGCGATCTTGCCTTCGGGTCGTAACAATGACGAGTTCCCAACCCCTGCTCCCCTTCCGGAAAGGAAGAACTCCAAAGGACCAACCCGCCGGGGATACTTGTGGACTCGTGCGGGGAACCAAGATTCTGCCCTCGGAAAGGGAGCTGTTCTTAAATCTCGGATCGTAGGTCAATTCGGGGCCAAACGCGCGGGGTATTCGGAAAACTCGGGAGGCAGCCGCGTCGACGAACTCGACTTCTGCAACGGTTAGCCCCTGCAACGTTCCCCCGTAGCGGTCGACCTCAACCGTGTGTTGTTTCCACGGAAAACGGTCTCGAAGCTTCTCGATCCGATGGCCTTCGGTTTTTGGCCACAATGCTTCGAAGTCCTTAGCAGAAATCGTAACTTCCCATTCCCCGCGGTTCAAGCCTGTTCCCGTTTTCATCGTGTACCGGTGGTTCCCCTCCGAACGCCGGAGACGGATCTCCCAGTCGCCGGTACCGGGAAGGTACCCTTGTTCAATGGCTGTCGTCCTTTGAGAAACTCCCGTCCAAAGGGCCGGGTTGAAAAAGAACTTGCGCTCTATCTCACGGACCACGGGACGACCCTCCTGATATAGCCAGACGGTCAAGCGCTTTGAGAAAAGCTTTGGACCTTAGTTGACGGCTATCAGCCAGAGCCTCAGTTTTCCTCCGGCTTTGTTCGCCTACCAACAAACCGACGAGAATGCCAAACGCCAAGGGGTCGATTTGAAGACCTGACCCGACTATGTTTTGGCTCTTGCGAATGGCAGAGCGTTCAACCTGCAACCGCTCCAGAAGCAGGGAACGGTCTTGAAACCTGCCGAGCCCGTCCTGGGTCTCTTTGAGAGTGGCAACCAACTCCTTGACAATCGGTGCAGGAGCGAGGTTTCCCAGGCTTTCGAGGACATACCTGAGTCGTTTGGCTTGAATCCTTACCTCATGAAGGGCCTCGTCAGCGGGCTGTCGCCCCAAATTCTTGAGACACCTTTGCAGCGACCGTGAGGATTTTTGGAAAGCGGAAGAGGCCAAGTCACCTACCGACCACGACTCTCCGAGAACGGCGAGTTCAACGAGCAGTTGTTCCAACTCGGTCCAAAGATCGCTGTGTTCCTCGGCTTCGAGCCAGCGTCTGACCCGGCGTTGTTCACCCTGCCGCTGCTTACGAATCGACGAAGCCCAGCCGGCCAGCTTCGGACCCTCGTCCCAGGGAAGTGCGGCCTCAAAGCCTGGAAGATCGAGGAGCAATACATCCAGATCTCGGAGCTCATTCGTTTTCTGTTGGAGGGTTCTAAGGACAATTTTAAGGCGGTTCCACTCGGGAAGCCCTTCCCACATCCTACCGAGAGAAGCCAAAGAACGCACCCGCCGCAGCTGTACGCGATACTGGTGAAGGCATTCCGTATCGACATCAATACGAATGCCTTTCTCGTACTGGCGTGCAACTCTCAACCAATCGCTTAGTGGTTCTAGAAGGAAGAGCCTGCCAGAGTCAGACAGGTTTGGCAGAGGCCAGGCTGTTGGTCCTACGAAACGGGAACCTCGGTCCTGAACGAAGTCAGGAAGTGCGGTCCTTTCAAGGGGCTCGAGGCCATCGGCCGTCAAGGAGCTGAGGAGAGAATTCCCATTGTCTCCCGAGTCAAATCTCAACACCAGGTACGAGTTCTCACGAAGTTTCACCAGCTGACCTTCAAGACCTGGAACTTCCAAGAACTTGACTGACCGTACTTTGACAGTTATTCGACCCAGGGTCTGGGGTTTGTGAAGTTTGAAAGACGTTTCAAAATCCTGAGCGATCGGGAACAGGCTTGGCGGCTCGATGAGTGTGACGGTGTCACCTTGACGAATCCAGAACTGACCCTGCCGTGACCAGCGCCGGTCGTACGTGTCGAGGCATTCAAGATCCCACGACTCCTCGGGACCAAGGGCACCGGGAAACCGGAGAAAGAAATAGCCCAGGTAAGCGGGCAAAGCTCCCACTTTGCCAGAGGTCAAGACTTTCACGGTCATGGGGTCGGTCCATCCTCCGCCAGATAAAGGTCGATCAGGTTTTCAAGAATTTTCTGAACACTCGTGTCACCCTCAATGGCCCGCAACTTGAGTGCCTTGAGCTTGGACTTGGGGAGACGGAGCGGGAAACTCTTCTTCTCGTCTTTTTCCACCTTCTCGCTTTTGCCGCTTTTCGCCTTCATGACGTCATTGTATCATAAAAACTAACCAAATTCTCACCAATCCTTCGTATTGGCGGTTGGGTGAGTGGTCTAATGTCGTAGCTATGGAAAAGCGCCGACACGAACGTAAACTGACATCTCTTCACATTCAGGTTACCAACGGATCCAGAACCTGGAGGGGGACCTGCATCAACCTCTCTGAGGAAGGGGCCTTGTTGAAGCTGGACTCTCTCTGGGACGGAGACGAAGAACTGGAATTCCGCCTTGACGTTGACTCTAATCCCAAGGTCTCTCCAACAAGGGCGCGGATCATCCGCGCGACTTCTCCTGACCACCTTGGGAGTTTCTTGGCGATTCGTTTCCTATAACCCCGCGCTCGCGGATGCCCAATTCCACAAAGGCACACCCCAAGGGCGGAAGATCGATGGCACCAGGAAAGAACGACCCGGCCCCCGTTGCCAAAACCGTCTTCAGTCCGCTCTTGCCACGAAGCGGTACTCCATTGAGCACAGCGGTTCCCGAGGCCAGCGAGCCCTCGGGTTCCAGAATCAGCATGCCGCGAACATCGCCGGCCACCTCAACCGAAGCCCATCGTTTTTGATGGAGGTTTACCAGCAAAAGGCAGGAAGAACCATCGGGCCGCCCATGATGCCAGGCACGCAGGCGGCGGTCTGAGCCTTCGACCTTCGGACGACCGTAGACCAGAGGCCCCATTCGCCGCTTCCAGAGCAAGGAGGCAAAGTAGTCTGGGCGCGGGGAAAAGGTTTCCGGGTCGAGCAGCCCGTAGTCGCTGCCAACCAGTGATTGGCGGAAGACTGTCTCAACTCCCGCGTGCGCCAGCAAGCCCAGCTGGTCAAGCCACCAAGGCGTTGAAAGCCACGTATCCGAAATACCAGGTTCACCGCCGTACAAGGCGTGTCCTGCCTCAGTGATCCACAAGGGCGCTGCAGCAGCAGGACCCCGTGACAGGCTTTTGCGGGCATGCCGGATCCACCGCAAGGTACCATTCAGACTTCGGGAATTCAGCAGTGTCGATTGCTTGGCACGTCGGATAGCAACCGTACCGCGGCTTGATTGTTGAGGATAGAAGTGAAAACTCATGACATCGAGAAAGGCTGCCGCCGGACTACGCCCGAGAGCCGGCAGCAGAGGATTTGGCTCGCCAACCAGGGGCCAAATGGCCGAAGCGGGGCCTACGGTCTTTGTTCCCGGTGCCAAACGCCGGACCAGGTTGGCAAACACCGCGAAATCCTCAAGATAGCGCCGGTTTGTGACCGAGCGCTTCCACCCATAGAGGAAGGGGTAGGCGTTCACTTCGTTTCCGAACTCCCACCCCACCACGGGGTAGCCTTTTCTAACAGTGTTGCGCATCAGCCGCTCGGCATCGCGAGGGTCCCAGCGCCCCTTGGCATCACGGGACTCCGGTCCTGCCGACACTGTGAACAGCACCTGAAAGCCTCGGTCACGAGCCCAGAGGTTCAACGATTCCCAAAGCTTTCCAGTCAAAACAAAAGTTCCAGGCTCCGTTGCAGGAAAATCGGGTCCATCGTTTCGAAACCCATAGCGGATGCGATCGGCCTCGGTACCGCCAACCCGAAGAATCGCTGGTGCCAAAGGGGAGGCCCAGGCTGCCAGATGCGGGTCGGAAAGATCCAGAGGCTGAACCCGGTCGTGCGACAGGCCTTCCTTGGTTCCACGGCTTCCCCCCCACCACCTTCCTCCAATCAGCACCGAGGTGTCGATGGTGACCGATAAAAACCATGGTGGCAGGGTGTGCTCAATGGCCCAGTCAAGGGCAACCTTGTACTTTGCAGGGCTTATCAGACGGCAACCCGGCTGACAAGAAACTCTTCGAACTTTGCCAACAGAACAGGGGTGCCGTCCTTCAGATTGTATCCTGCCGGAAGGGGACCGCCCTTTCGCAGTTGGGGAAGATCGGCCAGAAAACGCCTCAGATCGTCTTCTAGTGTCGCTAACGAGCCAATACGGCCACGGCCGGTGGCCAGAAGTTTGACGGCGTTTAGATGCTGTTCCGGCTGGCCTTCTTGAGGGAGCGCCAATACCGGTTTTCCCAGTGCAAGAGCCTCGGCAAGAACCTGGTGTCCCGCCGGACTGACAACGGCAGCGCAGTCCAGAAGGGCGGTGTCAAAGTCCTCACCCGGGCAAGGAAACACTTTCCACTTCCAGCCAGGAAACTTCCGCAAGATTGCCAGCGCACGGGGGCGGTAAGACTCCTTGAGGTTGACAACGATTGTTCCACGGTTGCGGGGCTTGCGTCTTCGCAAGGCCGGACGCAAAAGGGGTCCGACGTCACCGTTAAAGAACGAGACAAGGATCCGCTGGTCCCAGGGGCCTTCCATCAAACGCCCCCCAAGGGCGGCCAGCCAGGCGAACAAGTTGTGCTCCCGCACCCGGGTCATGATACCCGGGTGGTTCAGCTGAAAGACCGGCAGGCCGACCAGCCTTGCCGCCCAGGCCAAGTGCGGTTCAAAATCGCTGATCACCGCCTGATAGCCGCCGGCTTTCAAACGTCTGGCCAGGCGAGCTACGGTGAAAGGGAACGCCAACGCCACAGGAAGACCTTTCAAAAAAGATTCCTTAAGAAGAATCTTGTCGCCTCGGTGGACAAAATGGAGCCCCGGTATGCGGAAAGAAGGCCGAGGACCAACCTTTGAGCGCAGAAAACCCTCAACGGACACAGGTAAGAACAGTCCGATCGTATGGGTTTCTTCGAGGTAGGGCAGAAGAGTTGTCAGCCGAGAAATATGTCCAAAGCCTTCACCGTTGCATGAGTACGCAATTTTCATGGTTCCTCCCTAAGATTGGTCCGCGTCTTCAAAAGAAGATTTACTTCGTTAAGGCGTTATACTCGGCCAGCTCCGAACTGGATTTTCGAGCGGCGTCATCGAGTGCCGCTTTGGCGGTGGGGAATTTTCCCGACATGAACTGCTCCATGGCGGCCTGAATATTTCCTCTGGTTTTGACAAACGTGCCGAATACCGCACCGGCGGTTGCTGGTGAGGCGGCAGTGGCCCGAAGCTGGTCAATTGCGACTTGGAACTGGGGATACTGGGCCAAGGCAGCCTTCATCTCGGGAAGGTCATAGGCGGCCTTGCGGATGGGGTAGTAACCAGTATTCGACGAGAAGAACGCCTGGATATCGGGTTGAGCGGTAAACTTGAGGAAGTCCCAGGCACCGGCCTGTTCGTCGCTCGAGCCAGTATTGGTGATCCACAAAGACGCACCACCGATAATGACCCCACCCTTGCTTCCCGCAGGACGAGGAATGTACGCCGTACCGACTTCCACACCTTTGCCAGCATCAGCAGCATTCTTCAGGTAACCCCGCAAACCAGCGATGCTGTTGAAGGTGATGACGGCTTCCCCATTGACAAAGGCAGCATCTCGGGCAGTGCTGTTGGCACCTCCGTCGATGCCGAAGCTCCGGCCGACTCCGTCATCCAGGTTCTTTTTCAGAAAATTCAACCAGTTCACACCGGCGGTGTTGTTGAAGACCAGCTTGGTGGCCCGAGTCAGACGCCCATTGGCAGGGTCTGCAAACAACGCACCTTGAGTGGCCAACTCCTGTTCAAAAAGCCAGCTGTAGAGGGTGAAGCCCAATCCATAACGGGTCACCTTGCCATCAGCGTCCTTTTTCACCAGCTTTTTACCGGCGGCCAAAACTTCGTCGTAGGTCCAAACCCGCTTTTCAGCATCGAGCCCTACTTCACGGAACGCGGCCTTGTTGAAAAACATAACAGGAGCCGAGCTGTTGAAGGGCATGGACCACAGCTTGCCACCGATGGTGTAGTACGCGGCAACGGCAGGTTCGATGTCCTTGGCAATGTCCAGCTTGTCCTTGGCTAAAAGGTCAGAAACAGCCGTGACTTTCTTGGTATCGATCATGCGCTGACTGCCGATATCATAAACCTGCACCACGTGGGGAAGTTCTCCCCCGGCCAGGCTGGTATTGAGCTTGTTGATAGTAGCGTCGTAATCGGGCTGCGAAACGGCCTCGATCAGATACTTGGTCTGGCTGGCGTTGTACTTCTCCACGACCTGCTTGACCACTTCGCCATTGAAGCCAGTCAGTCCGTACCAGAATGTGACTTTGGTCTGGGCAAAACCAGTGGCAGCCACCAGCATCAAGCCAGTACCGAGAATCATTTTTGCAATAAACTTCATTGTCTACCTCCTTGAGATAGACCTATGTTCTCCCTTCTCGATGAGGATTCCATGAGGATTTCATGAGACACCGTTAGGACTTGATGAGAATTCAACCCTTTACGGCACCTGCGGTCAGCCCTTCCACAAGTTGTTTCTGCCCCGCAAAGAGCACCAGCACTGTTGGTGCCAAAACGATGAGAGTCGCCGCCATGGGTAGGTTGTAACTGGCAATTTCGGTGCTTCGGAAAGCTGTGATTCCCACTTGAGTTGTCCGCCAGACCGGATTGTCGATGACCAGCAGCGGCCAGTAGTATTGGTTCCAGGTGTTGAGAAAGGCCCAGATTCCCAAGGTAGCCAGGGCTGGTTTGGTCAGGGGAACAAGGATAGCCCAGAGAAACCGCGACCGGCCGCAACCTTCCATCACAGCGGCTTCATGCAGCTCAGCCGGCACGGTCTTGAAGGCTTGTCGCAGCAGAAAGATTCCAAAACCGCTTGCCAGGAAAGGGACGATCAGGGCTTGGTAGCTGTCCTTCCACCCCCATAACGCAATGGTTAAATAGTTGGGAAGGATGGTGCTTTCCCAGGGGATCATCAGGGTGGAAAGAAAAAGGAACAAAACAAACGTCTGGCCCCGGAAGCGAAACAAGGCCAAGGGGTAGGCGGCAAGGACCGAAACCAACAACACCCCCGCCGTCACAGAAATACTAACCACCCAGCTGTTGAAAATCCATCGTCCCATCAAGGGTTCTTTGGCAAAGACTTGGGCAAATACCGTGAAATCGAGCCGGGTGAAATCGGGAAGGATACGGGGAGAAACAGTTTCGCCTTGAAGGGCCAGGCTGAGGCTGAACAAGAGGGGAAACAATACCGCCAACGCCGCCAGGGTCAAAAATAGATATAAAAGGGCTTTCTTCATTGGTAGTGTACCCTTGTGTCGAGGCGATATTGCGCCAGCGACAGCAATAGCAGCAACCCGAAGAGAATGACTGACAAGGCCGACGCAAACCCGTAGTTATTCTCCGCCCAGAATGCTGTGAACAGAGCATAAACAAGCACATTGGTCGATTGGTCAGGGCCGACGCTGTCGATCAGAACCTTGAACTGGGTAAAGGCCTGGAAACAGCCGATGGTGCCGGTAATCAGAAGAAACAGAAGGGTGGGGCTGACAAGGGGAAGGGTCAAGTGCCAAAAAGTTCTCCAGCTACCAGCCCCGTCGATCTTGGCGCTTTCCCAGAGGTCCTTTGGAATGGCCTGGAGACCGGCGAGAAGCAAAATGAAGGAAAACCCCAGGTTGGTCCATACCGTCATTAACGCCACTGCCGGCAAAGCCGTCCGAGCATCGGTGAGGATGGTCTCAAAAATCTTCAGATTGGGGCTATAAATCAGCGACCAGATCACACCGGCACTGGCAAGGCTGATTGCCAGACTCGAGGTGTAAATCGTACGGAATACCCCGATTCCCTTGACCTTGGAAACCGCCAAGAGGGCCAAGGCCAGGGCACTTGCCAAGGTGAAGGGCACGACCATCAGCGTGAATTGAAACGTGGTGGCAATGCTGCGGATCCAGTCGTCACCCAAGGCTGTTTCCCCAAGGTTGAAGGCCCGAAGATAGTAACCGAAGCCGAACCAAAGGGCAGGTTCAAACGTGTTCCGGTCCACGAGAAAGAAGCTGAGCTGGACTGCGCGAAGGAAGGGCCAGAAGGTGAAAACTGCAAAGAGGATCAAGGCGGGAGCCAAATACACAAACGCGGAGACCGTTTCACGGCCCGGATGAAGTCGAGAGGATGCCATGACAGCACGATGGAACAAGTCCATCATCCGTTGATCAAAAACCGGTTAAAATTCGATGAGATCGGTTAGGGTAGTCCGTGGTAATGCCCGAAACTCCCAGGGCAATCATGCGCCGCAGGTCGGGAACACAATTAACGGTCCACGCAAACAAAGGGACCAAGGCTCGTCGGGCTCTGTCGGCCAAGGCGGGTGTTACCAGCTCATGGTTGGCATTCAGACCGGCAGCTCCAGCGTTCCTGGCTTCGGCCACCACCCTACCCGACCAATCAGCCGAGGTTTCCTGTGGACCGGGACCGGCCTCCAGGTTGAGCAGCACAGGAATTCCAGGGAACAGCCGCCGAGCGTCGGACATCCACGAGATGGGGCAACCCGTGATAACGGTAGGGACAGACCGCCCGGCACGACCCTGTAGGAATTTGGCCAAGGGTGCCAAAACCGCCAGCTCCTTGACGTCGAGGTTGAAGCCACCACCGCGATCGCTTACCCAGCGCCAGACTTCTTCCAAACCCAAGAGTGAGTTGTCTTCCGCTGTAACAGGGTCATGTGAGAGGACCAAGGTCCCTTGAACTGAGAGTCTGAGATCAAATTCCAAGAAGTCGGCCCCGGCTTCGAGGGCAGCCTCGGCAAAAGTCAGGGAATTGGGCGGGGTACCGAGGCAGCCGGAGTGGGCCGTCACTAAAAGGGTATGCATTCCAGCCTCATACGATGAGGGTACGGTCAACGTCCAGGGTTGACCGAGGGGTTAATCAATTTCCCACGGAAAATAAACAAAGGACGAACAAAGTGGAACTGGTCAGCGCCGGTGAACCGGTGCTGAGTTGTGCACTCATCTTTAAGAACTCACGTCGTTCTAACCTTCCCCTAAAGAAAACCCCTTCTTGCCACTGCAAAATGCTTTTATGAAAAACAGTTCGCTCAGGATTTACGAGCAGTTGAAAGAGAAGTTGCCCGACTGGAAAAGCAAGGAAGACCCTATTCCTACCGAGTCAGAGCTGTCCCGTCAGTTGGAGGTGGACCGCTTTGCCATCCGAAGAGCTCTTCAACGTTTGGTAGGAGAAGGAAGGCTCCAATACATCCGGCACCACGGGTATCGCTTCCCCAAGGAGCAGCTCGAAGTCCGGCTGGACTCCCAGACCTCCTATACTGCTTTCTGCCGACAAGCTCACGTGCCACCTCGGGCCGAGATCTTGGCTGTCAGCCATGAATACCCCACCCCGGTAGTCGCTGAAGCGTTGGAGTGCACCATCGATGACTTGGTTTGGCATATCTGGTTCCGCCGGTACTCGAACGACATTCCCCATTGCCTGACCCATAGTTACCTCCCGTACGACCGGACCCATGGACTGTTAGGACACCTCCGAAAAGAGCCTTCCCTGTATCGAACTCTGAGTACCCACTACGGCATCCAGCCCCGTCGTGTATCGAGCCGCATCCGCGCGTTGACGGCCGGAAACGATGAGGCCAAGCTGCTGGATATTGCTCTGGCAGCTGCTCTTTTAGAGGTCTGCTCCTGGGTGCATGACCAGGATGGGAAGCCCATCGAGTATTGCGAAACCCATTACCGGGCTGACAGCATCCTTTTAACCATTGATATCAGCCAGGCAGAAAACCTTGGCTTCCAATCTCAGGGAGAAGGAGGGGACAATGACCCGAAGGCAACGCACTGAGACTCTGGTTCGAGGCCCCTCATCGTTGGCGGCCCAACTCGCAGCCCAAGTCCGAAGTTACCACAAAGTCCAGATCATCCAGGCTCCCGAAGAGGGGATGGTGATGACCACGATCCGGGAAAGTGCCCGGGAAAGCCTCTTCCACCTGGGAGAAGTCTTGGTAACCGAAGCCAGAGTCACGGTGGACGGTATCCTGGGTTTAGGCTTGGTTCGACAGTCTGACCCTGAACTGGCCTTGGACCTCGCGTGCATCGATGCCGCCTACAATGCTCATTCGCCCCTTGTAGAAGCCTGGGAAGACCCCTTGCAGGCAGGTTGGCAAGCACTTCAGGACCACGACCTCAGGACTTTCGCACAGGTCTTGGCCACTAAGGTGACCTTTGATTCCATGGACAGGATGCTCCCATGAGCATAACCCCATTTGATCCGGTCCACACAGTTCAGAGCGCGTTTCGCAAATTTCTCTCGTCCTGGGCTTTCCCCGGGCGAATTTTTGATATGTGTGCTGAGTCCCAAACCCTCCCGGAGGACCTCGGTTTGCAGCCGATCCTAGTATTGGCAGGAAGGGTGCTTCTCGACACCGAAACCACTTTTTGCGTTCGGGGAGCCGGGGCTGAACAGGCCCAGAACCAACTCTCCCGGCTGTGCTACGCCCCCGCGAAACCCGCCTCCGAGGCCATGTTTTTGTTCTGCACCGAAGCAGGCCCGGCTCTGGACGGCCTTTTCTTGGAAGCCCGGGTGGGCACCCTTGAGAATCCTCACGAAGGGGCCACGGTCCTGGCAATGGTCCCGGACCTGGAGACGGGGCTGGTCTGCCGTTGGGAAGGCCCGGGTCTGGCGTCGCCCCGGGTTCAAACCCTACCCCTGACCTTCGCCCAATGGGAGGTTCGGAACCGGGTCAACCAGGAATTCCCCCTGGGCTTTGACCTTATGTTTTTTGATGCTCGGCAGAGAGTGATGACCCTTCCCCGCACCACCCGCCTGACCCCCCTGGAGGAAACCTCATGGCCTATGTAGCGGTCCGAGGCGGTCAAGCCGCCATCGAGGCGTCCATCCATCGGCTGGGCTGGCAAAGAGCCCGGGGCCTCACCGTCCTCGGGGTGGTGGCCTGCCGTGAGGGACTTCAGGCCCTGGTCGACCAGGTCATGTCCGAAGCCAGCCTTTATGACGAAGACACGGCGGCCCTGGCCATCAAACAGGCTGAGGGGAGCCCTGAAGAAGCGGTCTTTCTCCTCAGAGCACACCGTTCCACCCTCGCCCGCAAATACTACAGCCGAGCCATGGGTGGTGAAAGCCTGCGCCTCGAGCGCCGGATCTCAGCCTGCTTCAAAGACATTCCGGGGGGGCAGATTCTGGGCTCCAGCCGGGACTACACCCATAGACTGCTCAATGGGGCCTTGGTCGAGGAGACCTTGGACGACCTGGAACGGTTGGTCGCCACTTTTGAAGAGACTGTGGATGGCATTCCCCTTCCTTCCACAGACCGGTTGCCCAAGGTCACCGAGTATTTACGCCAAGAGGGCCTTTTGGCCCGGCCGGTACCAGACCTTTCTCCCCCGGGCGACGTGACCAAACAGTACCTCACCTTTCCCGCCCGGCGCAGCGAACGGCTGCAAACCCTCACCCGGGGCCAAACGGGGGCGGTGAGTGCCTTAGGATACGCTTCGATGCGTGGCTATGGTTCGGTTCACCCGACAGTGTCGGAATTGAGGGTGGGCCTTATGCCCGTCACCGTGCCCGACCCCCTGGGAGGCTCCGATGCCGGCCAGGATGAAGACTACTACGTGGGAGAAATCCGGGTCACCGAAGTGGAATCGTTGATCCCCGTAGCGGTCCCCCGGGGTCCCGGGGTGTTCGACCTGCGCTTCGACCTCGGCTATGGGTGCTGCTTCGGGCAAAACGAAACAAAGACCATTGCCATGAGCATTCTGGACCAGTGCCTGGAAACCCCCGAGGAACCCTACCCCACCCACGATGAAGAGTTTGTCCTCAGCCATATCGACGCCGTCGAGACCACAGGGTTCCTATCCCACCTGAAACTCCCCCATTACGTCACCTTCCAGGCCAAACTCGACGCGCTTCGCCACCAAGCCTCCCGGGAAAAACCATGAACCACACCACCCATTTTGCCTTCTTCGACGAAGGCTCCAAGCGGGAAATCCGCCGGGCCATTCTGAAAGCTGTCGCCATCCCCGGTTATCAAGTGCCTTTCGCCTCAAGGGAAATGCCCATTGCCCGGGGCTGGGGCACCGGCGGTTTGCAGCTCACCCTTTCACTGGTGGGACTGAACGACACCCTCAAGGTCATCGACCAGGGGGCCGACGATTCGGTGAACGCGGTCAGCATCAAGGCCCTGGTAGGGGCCAGCACGGGCATTGCCATGACCGACCAGACCTCGCAAGCCACCCTTATCCAATCCCGGCACCGCATCCCTGAGGTGCCGCTCACCGAGAACCAGATTCTGGTCCTTCAGGTCCCCATGCCCGAACCCCTGCGCCCCATCGAAGCCAGCGAGCAGGTCACCAAACGCCTCCATGCTGAAAAGGAGTACAGCGGTGCCTACCTCAGCCTCTTCGAGGATATTTTACGCTACGGCACCATGGCCGCCGGGGCCGACCATCCCGTGATGGTGGAAGGGCGCTACGTCATGGCCCCCAGCCCCATCCCGAGGTTCGACAATCCCAAGCTAGACAAGAACCCCGCGCTGATCCTGCTGGGGGCAGGCCGCGAAAAGAAGATTTACGCCGTCCCCCCCTACACCCAGGTGAAGAGTCTCGACTTCGAGGACCATCCCTTCCGCGTCGAAGATTTTGGCGGTGCTCATTGTTCCCTCTGCGGAACCCAAGGGGTCTTTTTGGACGAACTGTACGACCCGACCACGGGGCGAACTTGGCACCAATGCAACGACACCAGTTTCTGTGGGAGGAACGCCCCATGATCCAGCAACAGGCCGGGGCCCTCCTGAAGGTCCGAAACTTGACCAAGCGGTTCGGGGACGGGTGCCCCCAATGCCTCGAAGGGCTAGGAACCGGCAACGATGCCGAAGAAGGGCCGCTCCACCATAACTATTGCCCCATCTGTGGAACCGTCCACGCCCTGAGGGACATCAGCCTTGACCTCTGGCCCGGAGAAATTTTGGGCATCGTCGGAGAAAGCGGGAGCGGCAAATCCACCCTGATGCGTTGCCTGTACTTTGACCAAGAAGCCACCGAAGGCGAGTTCTTTCTCGACCCCTTTGACGGGGGAAAGGCCAATGTGCTGAAGGTTTCGGCCCAGGCCCGAAGGGCGATCCGCCACACCCTTTTAGGCATGGTGTACCAAAACCCTGTCATGGGACTGCGGATGAACTATTCAGCGGTGGCCAACATCGCTGAGAAGCTCATCGCCGCCGGGTCACGGAACGTGGGGACTATGACAGCCCGGGCATCGGAACTGCTGGACCAAGTCAATATCCCCCTGCGGCGCATGGGCGAATCGCCGTCGCGCTTTTCGGGGGGCATGCAGCAGCGGGTGCAGATCGCCAAGGCCTTGTCCAACCGTCCGCCGCTGCTCCTGCTCGATGAAATCACCACAGGCCTCGACCTTTCGGTGCAGGCCAAGGTTCTCGACCTGGTCCGCCAGCTTCAAGCCGACCTGGGCATCGGCATGCTGGTGGTGTCCCACGATTTGGGGGTCATCCGCATGCTGGCCGACCGAACCCTGGTCATGCTCAACGGCCGGGTGGTCGAAAGCGGCCTCACCGACCAAATCCTCGAAGACCCCCAGGACCCCTACACCCAAGACCTCGTCCATTCTCTGTTGTGACCGATCACCCAAAGGAATTACCGATGGAACACCAACGTTACGCGATCAAGAATGCCCTCATCGTCACCCCCACCGAGGTTTTGGAGGGCCAGGTGCTGCTCACCAACGGCGCTACCATCCTGGACTTGGTGGACCAGGCCAGCTGGACACCCCAGGCGGACCAGACCGTCATCGACGCCGAAGGGGCGTGGTTGATGCCCGGTTTCATCGACATCCACGCCGACTACATCGAGCATATGGCGGCTCCCCGGCCCACCAGTCTGATGGACTTCCGGCTGGCCCTTCGGGAAGCAGAAAAGGAGTTGGTCACCCATGGTGTCACCACCATGTTCCATTCCCTCTCGTTTTACAAAAGCTCGGAGTTTGGAGACAACCCGGTTCGACACAGCAAAAACGTACGACGGTTCATCGACCTCATCGACCAACTGCACCAGGGTCCCCACCTGGTCCGCCACCGGTTCCACGCCCGGCTGGAAATCGACAATGTTGCCGCCTTGCCTGACCTGGAAGAGTTCATCAAGGACCACAAGGTCCACCTGCTGTCGTTCATGGACCATACCCCTGGTCAGGGCCAATACCGCAACCTCGAAATCTTCCGCGAAACCCTGAAGGGCTACCGCAACCTGGCCGACCACGAGGTGGACGCCATCATCGACAAGCACCAGACCAAAGAAGTGCTTTCCTTCGAGGTTTTGACCGACTTGGCCCGGGTGGCCTTGAACCACGGTGTGGCCGTGGCCAGCCACGACGACGACACCGTCGAAAAGGTTTCCTTGGTGAAATCCTTCGGGGCCACCATCAGCGAGTTCCCTATCACCCTCGAGGTGGCTCACGAAGCCCGCGCCCAGGGCCTGGCCACCGTGGCAGGTGCCCCCAACATCTTGTTGGGCGGAAGCCATTCGGGAAACCTGGGGGCGGCCGAAGCCATACAGGCGGGGGCCGTGGACATCTTGTGTTCGGACTACTACCCCGCTGCCCTCCTCCACGGCGTTTTCCGCATGGTCAAAGAATACGGACAGACCTTACCGGCCATGGTGGCCCTGGTGAGCACCAACCCGGCCGCCGCCACGGGGCTGGGCGGGTTCACGGGGGCTCTGCGTCCCGGATTGCGGGCAGACATGCTTTTGTGCCGTGCCCTCGAAGACGGTTTTCCCGTGGTTGAGGCCGTATTTGTCGACGGTGATCTGGTCCACCAAACCCACTACAGGAGGCCCCGATGAGTGCCGAACGCCTGGGTATTCTCCCCACCCTCCATCCCGAATGCCAGTTGACCGACACCACCCTGGGGGCCTGGACCGAGGTAGGCCGGGCCAACATGATGGAAAATGTCGTCCTGGGCGATTATTCGTATACCGGGCCCTACTGCATCATCCAAAACACCCAAATCGGCAAATTCTCGAACATCGCCGCCCTGGTGAGAATCGGCCCCACCGACCACCCCATGGAGCGGCCCACCCTGCACCACTTCACCTACCGTCGGCGGATGTTTGGGTTGGCCGATACCGATGACGAGGAGTTTTTTTCCCACCGCCGGGCACAGACGGCGTTCATCGGCCACGACACGTGGTTGGGCCACGGCGTGATCGTCATGAACGGCGTCACCGTCGGTCATGGGGCCGTGGTGGGGTCGGGGGCCGTGGTCACCAAGGACATTCCCCCCTATGCAATCGCCGTGGGGGTGCCCGCCCGGGTGGTTCGGCAGCGGTTTTCCGACGAGGTCGCTCAAGACTTTCTGGATCTCGCCTGGTGGGACTGGCCCCACGAACTGCTCAAAGAGCGCTTGGAGGACTTCAGCGGCCCCACCCCGGCGTTTCTGGAAAAATACCGGAGGGTTCGCTGATGGGTGTCTTGCTCGAAATTCAGAACCTATCGAAAGCCTTCACGCTCCACAACCTCGGACGCCATATCAAGGCTTGTCAGAACATCGACCTCAGCCTTCAGTCCGGTGAGTTTGTAGGCATCACCGGCAAGAGCGGGAGCGGAAAATCGACCATCCTCAAACTGGTCTGGAGGTCCTACCTCCCCCAAACCGGCTCGGTGTTTTACGAGAGCAGTGAGTTCGGCCGCCTCGACCTCAACCAGGCCTCGGAAAGGACCATCTTGCACCTGAGGCGGTACGAGCTCGGGTATGTGTCGCAGTTTCTCAATGTCATCCCCCGGACCACGGCCCGACGCCTGGTGGAACAGGCCTGGATGGAACATGGGGGAGCCCCCAACCAGGCCCCCGTCGAAGCCGAGCGCATGTTAGGCCACTTCGACCTCGACAGGGAGCTTTGGGATTCCTACCCCAACACCTTTTCGGGAGGTGAGAAACTGCGTCTCAACATCGCCCGGACCATGGTCAAGCGGCCTCGCCTCTTACTGTTGGATGAACCCACCGCCAGCCTCGACCAGGGTTCCAAAGAGAAAGTCCGCATTCTCCTCGACCGCCTGAAACAGGAGGGAACCACCATGCTCGGCATTTTTCACGACCTCGAATTCATGCAGGGTCTCTGCGACCGGGAATACCAAATGGCCCAGGGTGCCTTGGGAGCGTCCTATGGCCAGTGACTTTCACCTCCATTCCCGGTGCTCCGATGGCTCTGAGACCCTGGAAGAACTGTTCGTCCGCTGCCGCGACCGGGGACTCAACACAGTGGCCCTCACCGACCACGACCGGGTCGATCACCTTGACCGAGCCAAGAAGATTGCCACCGATGTGGGATTACGGTTCGTTCGCGGAGTGGAGATTTCCGCCGTGGGGCCCGAAGGTTTTCCGGGCAGTGGTCAGAAAGTCCATATCCTGGGGTTGTTTTTGGGACCCGATGCTTCGGCCATCGAAGTCCTGTGTGCCCCCATCCGGGCAGCCCGCCACGCCCAAAGCCTGCGGCAGGCGGATATCTTGCGTCACCTTGGTTACGAACTCCCTGCAGAGGAACTGGCCGAGGCTTGCAAGGAAAGTGGCGTGCTGTACAAACAGCACCTCATGGAGGCCTTGATTCGGCGGGGCAAGGCTGATGGCCAGTATGGCGATGTCTACCGTTCTCTCTTCAAGGCCGGGGGACCGTTGGTCGGTGACATTCAGTACGCCGACGCCTTCGAGGCCATCCGCGCCGTCCGCTGTTCCGGCGGCGTGGCTGTTCTGGCTCACCCCGGTCTCTATAAAACTTGGGACCTGGTTCCTGCCTTGGTCGAAGCGGGTTTAGGTGGCATCGAGGTCGATCACCCATCGATGGGAGTGGACGACCAGGCGCGCAGCCAAGACTTGGCCGACAGGTTCAGCCTCATGACCAGTGGAGGGAGCGACTGGCACGGTACCTACGGCGAGGAGGGACCTCCTGGGACACATCGGGTTCCGGCCTGGTCTGAGGTCCATCTGGACGGTGCGCACAACCCGACATCCTGACCAAGTTCTAAGAGAAATAACACCCAAATCTAACGGAAATGAATAAACCCCTAACACAACATGGGGACAATGCTGGGAGAACTGCTTGAGCAGTCTCAATCCTCGTGTTTAAGGAAAAGGGAAATGAAAAAAACTCTTTGTATTTTGTTGCTCTCCACCCTCGCCTTTGCTGCTTGGGCCGCCGGTGCCCAGGAAGACGCTTCGAAGCCCATCGTCATGGTCTGGTTGCCCAATGAATCGGGCGACGATATCAAGGGTGCCCGCGACGCCATCGGTGCCGTGGTCGAAAAGGCCTTGGGACGCAAGGTGACCCACAAGCTGACCACCGACTACAACATCGCCATCGAAGCCATTGCCAACAAACAGGCCCATATTGCCTTCTTCGGTGCCGCCCAATACTTGCTTTCCAATGCCAAGAGTTCGACCATTCAGCCCCTAGTCGTGAACTCCGGCTCCTCTGGCACCCTATCCGACGCCCGCTATTTCAGCTGGCTCAACGTCAAGCTGGGCAACGAAGGCATGTACAAGTCAGGAGCCGAGTTCTCCATCGACAACATCAAAGGAAAGAAATTCAGCTGGGTGAGCACCAGCTCCACCTCGGGATTTAAGGTTCCCTCGGCCGGCATGATCTCGTACTTCAACAAGAAGGGCATGACCCTTAAGCCAGAAGACCTGCAGGAAGGCGGCTCGGACAAATTCTTCAGCGAAGTTCTCTACGGCGCCTCTCACCAGGGTTCGGCCGTCAACCTTCTGACCGGCAAAGTAGACCTGGCGGCTTTCTGTGATGCCTGCGTGGCCAACTACGTGGAACTGGTCTCTGGCACCGACAATACCGAAGGCGCGGTCTACCAGGTGAGCCAGGACGCCGCCGAGCCCTTCACCGACCTCAAAGGAGAGAAGTTTGTCGTCATCGACGTGATTCCCGTGCTGAATGCACCGTTCGTTGTCGACACCTCCCGGTTTAGTGCCGACCAGCTCAAAGCTCTGCGTGACGCCATGACCAGCGATTCGACGACCAAGAACGAAGGGATTTTCGTTCCTAAGGGCGGCAAGGGCCTGTTCCAGGCCGGCCAGCGCTTTGTAGCCGTCGAAGATGCCTGGTTCACTCCTTTGCGAGCCACCGTTCTCGGCAAGTAACCTTCCCTATTCCCCCCACCTCGGAGTCTTCATGCACCAACTTAAAGTCGTTCAGCTGACCAAGTATTACAAACAGGCTCAGGCCTTGGCTGGTCTCAGCTTCGAGGTGGAAAATGGGGAATTTGTGGCCGTAATCGGCCGATCCGGCGCTGGAAAATCGACCCTGCTTCGCTGCATCAACCGCATGATTGAACCGACAGCGGGGCAGGTGCTTTTCAACGGCACCGATGTCCGGAACTTAAGAAACCGCGACCTTCGCCGCCTCCGCACGGGCATCGGCATGATTTTTCAACACTACAACCTGGTCCACCGTCAGACAGTTTTGGAAAACGTTCTCCATGGCCGCCTGGGGTTCAAGAGCGATTGGGATGGGATCGTCGGCAACTACACTCACGCCGAAAAACAGCATGCCCTCGAGATCATTGCCAAACTCGGGCTGGACCAACATACCTACAGCCGGTGTGATACCCTCTCGGGTGGTCAAAAACAACGGGTAGGCATCGCCCGGGCCCTGGTTCAAGACCCCCAGCTTATCCTTTGCGACGAGCCCATTGCCAGCCTCGACCCCAGCTCTGCCAAGGTCATCATGGACCACCTCAGGACTATTTGCCGCGAAATGGGGATCACGGTTATCGTGAACCTTCACCAGGTTGACGTTGCCTTGAAATACAGCGACCGCATCATGGGTGTGAAAGCCGGCACTCTGGTCTACGACGGCAAGCCCGACAAGCTCTCCAAAAAGCTCATCCATGAAATTTATGGCACCGAAACCGGTGACCTGATCGACGAGTGAGGGTGCGATGAAGCCAAAAAAACTGGCGCGCGAAGCCCTCGCCGCCGGAGAAACGATGGCCAAGGCCATCCCCCCCCGCGATATTTTCGGTGAACGCCGACGGAATTTTTTCCTCTTCGCTCTCTTGTTCCTGGCTCTCACTTGGTGGAGTTCTTGGGGTACCGAGTTTGACCTTTGGAGTGCCTTTGCCTCGTTCCCCAAGGCCCTGGCCTGGCTGGGGTTGAACTTCATTCCCAGTGCTGATTCGCTCCAATACCTTCCCCGTATCGGTGAGAAGCTTCTCGAAACCGTTTTTGTCTCGATCACGGCCACCACAACTTCCGCCGTCTTGGCCTTCGCTTTATCCTTGTTTTCGAGCAAGACAACGCGACCCAACGCCTGGGTAGCCTTGGTCGTTCGCGGACTCGGGACCTTCCTGCGCTCCATCCCCGTGGCGGCGTGGGCCATGATTTTTCTGTTCAGCTTCGGCCAATCCCCTCTTACTGGTTTCTTGGCCATCTTCATGGAAACCTTGGGGTTTTTTATCCGGGCTTTCATTGAGACGGTCGACGAAACTTCGGAAAGCTCGGTGGAGGCCTTGCGGGCCTCAGGGGCTTCTTGGTTGCACACCGTGTCTCAAGCGGTGCTTCCCTCGGTGGTTCCCCAACTGGTCAGCTGGATTCTTTACATGATCGAAACCAATATCCGCTCAGCCACCCTAGTCGGCCTCCTGACGGGAACAGGTATTGGTTTTGTCTTTGATATCTACTACAAAAGCATGCGCTACCCCCCCGCCGGTTTGGTGGTCTTGAGCATCGTCGTCGTCGTGCTTCTTATCGAAATTCTCTCGAACAGGATCCGGAGGTCCATTCAATGAACCAGCCCCGTATCCCCCTGCGAAAGCCCACGGCCTCGTCTTTCGCCTTGAACCTCGTCCTCACCGGGTTTTTGGTGTTGACCGTCGTGGGATTGTTCTTCTTGGATTCCAAGAAAGCCGACGTCGGCCAGGCGACTCTGAAAGCCCTCGACGACCTGAGGAAAATGCTCTTCGAACCCGTCATGGAACACCTGAACTGGACCGAAGCCATCACCCAGCTCGGCGTTACCCTGGGGCTCTCCTTCCTCACCACGCTCTTTGGCGCCATCCTGGCCCTCTTTCTCTCGTTCTTCGCTGCTCGCAACCTCGGGAATGTGGCCATCGGCAACGTCCTCAAAGCTTTTGTGGCGGTGGTTCGTGCGGTGCCAACGGTCCTTTGGGTGCTGATTTTCGCCATAGGAGCCGGGCTGGGTGCCGTTGCGGCTGTGGTGGGAATGGGCTTCCATACGGTGGGTTATCTGCTCAAGGCCTACTCCGAGTCCTTCGAGGAAATCGACAGTGGCGTGATCGAGGCCCTCAAAGCCAGCGGGGCCAGCTGGTGGCAAATCGTCTTTCAAGCCGTGTTGCCCGCCACCCTGACCGCTCTTTTGTCTTGGACCTTTATCCGTTTCGAAATCAACTTCACCACGGCCGTGGCCATGGGGGCGGCCGCAGGAGCCGGGGGCATTGGTTTCGACCTGTTCATGGCCTCCTCACACTACTTCAACATCCGCGAAGTCGGGTTCCTCACCTGGCTGATCCTGCTCACAGCCTTGGTGATGGAAATCATTGCCACGCGGCTTCGGGAAGCCAACCGGCTCCAAGGATAAGGCCATTCAACGCCGGGGGCTCTTCCTTTTCTTGCTAGTAGGCCTGGTTCTACCGACCAGCGCCGAGACCGAACGCCGAACGGTGACCGTTG
The DNA here is from genome assembly GCA_020049045.1 of Spirochaetota bacterium. Classification (GTDB taxonomy): domain Bacteria; phylum Spirochaetota; class Spirochaetia; order JABEVK01; family JABEVK01; genus JAIFLN01. Next base: position 21,810 of record JAIFLN010000088.1, read on the forward strand.
AGTATTACGGCTTACCCGGGTGTCACGATTGCCAGGAATTCCTGGCAGGAACCTGGGAAGATCTCCGCCGCGAATCGGCCCTCAATGGAATTGACCTTGTGCTAACGGAACACGACGTCCTCGATCCTGAGGCCTTCGCCTCGCTCAAGAAACAGTTGGACGAGAGGGGAGTCGCCTTCACTGGTGTGCCCGTTTTGATTTCGCAACAGAAGGTCCTTCAGGGCAACGATCTGGAGCCGACTTCGCTTGCCAGCCTGCTCGAGCTCTCGGCCCAGTCCGAGGCGCTTCCCAATACGAAAACCGCGCCCGACCTCTCGTGGGGCCTAGTGGGTTTGGCGGGGCTGGTCGATGGAGTGAACCCCTGCGTGCTGACAACACTGCTGTTCCTTCTTTCGGTGTGGGGCCTCGACCGACGGGGGGGGCTAGTCATCGGGATCGCCTATACTCTGGGGGTGTTTGTCACCTACACCTTGGTGGGTGTGGGGTTGCTCAAGGCCGCAACCCTGGCCCAGAGCGTCCCTTGGGCGGGGCCGTTGCTGGATATCGTCACCCTCGTGGGCCTGGTGGCCCTCACGGGTTTCAGCCTGTTCGATGCCTGGCAAGCCCATCGGGGAAGGACGAAGGAGATGGCCCTCAAACTCCCCGGGTTCCTCGACCGAACCCTCCGAACGGTGGTCCGCCGTCAGCGAAGTTTAGCCATCGGCCTTCCGGCCGCCTTCGGCCTCGGGGCCCTGATCTCACTGTTAGAATTCGTTTGCACGGGCCAGGTCTACCTTCCCACTCTGGTCTACATGAACCAAACCCAGGGCGATAACGCTCTCCCCCTCTTGCTCTGGTACAACCTGGCCTTCATCGCCCCCCTATTGGCGGTGTTCCTGGCCATCCACCTGGGAACCGGCCACCGAAGCCTGGTGTTGTGGGCTCAGAAGCATTTAGCCACCACGAAGCTACTTCTGGCCTTGGTGTTTGGACTGCTGGCCGTCTTGTTCACCTGGAACATGGTTTTCTCATAGGAAGCTAGCTTTTCTTGAGCCTCATCAGGATCACCACTCAAGATGGCATCCACAAGCTGCTGATGATGGTCTGGGGGAAAGGACTCGATCCGGGTCAGAATCCGTGACGAGGGCCAGATCCGCTGCAAGGCCATCTACATCGTGATCGTGACCTGTCTCCTAAAGAGATGTTCGTGAGCAACAGTCGCTTTGTTTCCAACTCGGTGAAGATCATCAATTCTCCGGAGCCTCTTTGGTTGATCGCTCTATGCCCAAATAGTACTCTCTCGTTTCTTTGTCGAGCTTCTCAATGGCGTAGTACAACGTACTTCGTGGCATTGTCGATGCGTGGCGATCAAGGAAAGCCACGAGCCGCTCCCTATCTTGCTTTCCGGCCTCCCGAATCCAACTCCCTACCGCTTTCTGGACATACTTATCCGCATCACTGATCAGAATTTCTGCAATGGCGAACGTGTCGGAGAGTTGCCCTTTCCTTATGAAGAAATAGGTACTCACGATCGCCGTTCGCCTCTCCATGGGGGCCTCGGACCTCGCCAACCCATAGAGAGGCGACCTGTCTTTGTCGTACAGGTAGCCGCCCACAACATAGGGAGCTGCTCGGTCGACAAGGCCCCAGTCGTCGATCCACTGATGATGCTGAAGGTAGGCCTCGTAAGCTTCCCGCTTTTCGGCTTCACTCGTCTTCTTGCTTCGGGCTCTCCAGTCAAGAATCGCGACCGCGGCAACTCGATGGGCGTGCTCCTCTGACGTCAAGAGATCGACGACCTCAGAGATTGGCATCTTCACATAGCTTTTGGTGAGGTTGAAGATCTGAACCTTCGGAACGTCTTCCGCCAGGGACGTCTTGAGGGAGTTCAATTCCTGAACAAAACTTCCCGTCGTTTGGCTCATTCGAATCCGGTGAGCCCCATCAGGAGTTTGCCGCTGCTTCCAACTCGGCAACAATCAGTTTCTTCATGGTCCGCATTGCGTGGAAGACTCTGCCAGAAACGGCTTGGTCCGGATGGCCGGCCAATTCCATAAATCGTTTCGGTATGATCTGCCACGATAACCCGAACTTGTCAGTCAGCCAACCGCAAGGCCCCTCTGCACCTCCACCAGCGACCAACCCGTCCCAGATTCGATCAACCTCGTCCTGATCCTGTGCTTCCACCAAGAGCGAGAACCCTGAGGAAAACCGGAAGCTCTCCCCGCCATTCATGGCTGTGTAGGGACGACCATCGAGTTCGAAAAAAACCATGCTGAAGGTCCCATTCGGGCCAGGCATGGTCCCGGTGATCCTTGAGTTGCGGATGAGCGACACATAGAGTTGCGCGGCCTCATGGGCCTGTGATTCGTAGGTGATGAACGATGTTACGGTACTCATTTCTCCCTCCTTTGCAGTAGGCAATTCTTTCACTTCGACTTCTTGATTCGTTTCAAGAGTCGAATGGTGACTTCGTCACCCTGATCCTTTTTGAGTTGTTTCCGAAGAGCCGATCGCAAGGGTATCATGTGATTTCCATTTCCAAGCGGGAGCAAGGTCGCCTCAAATGGCAGTCCGTCTACCGTGCCAGAAATTTTTACTGGCATCCGAGTTCCGAAGACCTCACCAGATTTCTGCATTTCCACGCAAAGCCACCCGCTTGTCGGATCTTTGATGATGGAGCCCTGCACCGGGATGTCGATGGACTCCTCAGGTAATTCTGCGTTCATTGTCTTTGCCCTCATGCTTTCGTGTTTCGCCTGATGTTCAAGTTCGCCCAATTTGCTGGTGGGGAAGGAAAGCGAAGCCTACCGCAGCGGTTTGATCTCTGACAGCTTCGCCTTGAGCTGGCCTTCCATCGTCACCAATTCTTGTTCCGCAGCCGCCCGTTTGGCCTTGCCTTCCTGCTGGATTTTCAGGGTCTCTTCGATGGTAGCGATCAGGTCGTCGTTCACCTTCTTCAGGGTTTCGATCTCCACGATTCCCCGCTCGCTTTCCCGGGCCACTCCCAGGCTCCCCTGCTTGAGCATCTCGCTGTTTTTGGACATGAGGTCGTTGGTGGTGTCGGTGACCTGCTTCTGCAGCTTCAGAGCCTTCTCCTGGCGAAACAGGCTGATGGCGATGACGATCTGGTTTTTCCAAAGAGGGATGGTGTTGAGGATCGACGACTGGATCTTTTCGACCAGGGTCTGGTTGTTGTTCTGGATGAGCCGGATTTGGGGGGCCGTCTGAATGGTGATCATCCGGCTGAGTTTCAGGTCGTACAGCTTTTTCTCAAAGCGGTTCAACAGCTGAGTGAAGTCGTGCAGTTTCTGAGCCTCGGCCGGGTCGCCCGACGTCTTGGCGGCGATCTCCATGGCCGGGAGCACGGACGTAGTCAGTTCGTCGAGTTTCAGGATACCGGCGGCAATGTACACGTCCAGTTCTGACAGATACTCCTGATTCTTCTGGAACAGGCCGTCGAGCATGGTAATGTCCCGCAGCAGACTCATCCGGGCCACGTCGAGCTCGCCGACGATCTTTTCAATCTGCACGCTCAGCTTGTCGTAGCGGGCGACGAATTTGGTGATGCTGTTCACCAACGCCCCGAGCAGCGGGATCTTGGAAAGGAAGCTGTCGTTCCCGAGGCTCCCGATGTCGATTTCCTTCACCTTCATCAACAAGCCCGTCATGGCCTCGCCAACGTAGCCCGCGTCCTTGGACCTTACCTCCTGCAAGATGGTGTCGGCGAACTGGCTGATCTTGCTCTGGGTGCCGACGGCGTACTGAAGCACCGCCTGGCTGTCGTCAATCTTGATAGTTTTCGCCAGGTCCCGGGCCTTGTCGACCAAAGCCGGCTGCATGGTCTTGAGGTTCACCAGGGAACGGACTTCGGTTGCGATATCGCTCATTGAGGGTCTCCTTTGTCGCTTTCTTCATTCAGGTTTTGAAGGGCTTCGGTGAGCTTGGTCATCAC
>JAIFLN010000081.1 GCA_020049045.1 Spirochaetota bacterium
GGGCTTGAGGGGAACGCCGTGTCGGGGTCACCTTGGTCGTGGCGTTCTGCGCTGCGGCTTTGGCTTGACCTGATTGCCGCTCAGGGGAGAGAAGCCTCGTTTGCCGTGCTCGGCGGGGCAAACTCACCGGGTCCGGTTCTGGTCAGCGCTTCGCCGGAGTTGTTTTTCCAGCAGGAGGGAACCCTTATCGACGCGCGTCCCATGAAGGGCACCGCTCTGCGCAGCCCCGATCCGTCTGTCGATGCGGCCCTTCGGCATCAGCTGTTCAGCAGCGCCAAGACTCGGGCTGAAAACCTCATGATCACCGACATGCTGCGAAACGACCTGGGCCGACTGGCGGTGCCCGGCGGTGTGACCGTACCCCGGTTGTTCGATCTTGAGCCGTACCCCACCGTGTGGCAGATGACCAGCACCGTCCGTGCCCAGCTGCCGGCAGAGTCCACCCTGTCGGCGCTGATGGCGGCGCTCTTCCCCTGCGCCAGCATCACCGGTGCCCCCAAACTCAGCACGCAGGCGGTCATCGAGAAGGTGGAAGCCCATTGCCGGGGCTGGTATACCGGTACCTTGGGTTGGCACCGGCCGGGGTCTTCTCTTGTCGGCCCTTCCCGAAGCCGTTTTTCGGTGCTGATCCGCACGCTGGTGTTCGATCACCCCGACCAGGGTGCCTTCCGCCTCGGTGTCGGCGGCGGGGTGGTCTGGGACTCGACCTCGGTGGATGAGTACGCGGAAGCCTGGGCAAAATCGCGGTTTCTTAGCTCCACCCGCCGTGAGTTCAGCCTTACCGAAGCCGTTTTGTGGGAACCCGAGGGCGGCTTCTTTTTATTGGAAGAGCACCTGGCGCGCTTGAGCGCGGCCTGCCGCGATTTTGGCGGAACTGTGCCCGCCGAACTGAACCGTGCCCTCGCAGACGAGGTCGCCCGGTTGCTTGCAAACGGCCTAAGCGGCCCTTTCAAGCTCCGCGTTCTGGTGGATCCGGACTTCACTCTGCGCATCGAAGGAGAAGCTCTCTCCCCGATGCCTGAGGTTCTCACCGCAGCCCTGGCCCCTCGGCCTCTTGGTGAGGAAACGCTGCTGTGGCGCCGTTACAAAACCAGCGACCGGCGCGTTTACGACGAACTTCGCGTGCCGGGAGCCGATCAGACCCTCCATTTCAACGCTCAGGGCGAGTTGACAGAATCGACCAGCATGAACCTGGTGCTGGAAACAAAGGGGCAGTTCTTGACCCCCCCGCTGGATTGTGGTTTGCTGGCTGGGACCTACCGGGACTCCCTTGTGAAAACGGGGCAAATCGTCGAAGCCGTGTTGCCGGTGTCGGCCCTTCAAGAGGCCGACCGGGTGTGGCTGATCAATTCGGTGCGCCGGTGGAAGCCGGTCCGCCTGGTAGAAAGCAAGGAGTTGCCATGATTTGGCTTGTAGGAAGAAACGGCATGCTCGGCACCGATCTGGGCCGCGCTTTTACAGCCGCAGGATTGGAGTGGGTGGGAACCGACAAAGAGGTGGATTTCACCGACCCGGCGGCCCTCGAGGCCTATGCCAAGGGCCTTTATGCCCAGGGCCAATCCATTGACTGGGTGGTCAACTGCGCCGCCTACACCGCCGTTGATAAAGCCGAAGACGAGCCTGCACTTTGCCGCAAGCTCAATGTCGACGGCCCTGCCTGTCTGGCCCGCTGGGCCGCCTCCCATAAAGCCGCGCTCATTCACCTCAGCACCGACTATGTGTTTTCCGGTAATGGAACAACGGCCTACAAGGAAGACGACCCCGTCGCCCCCCAGGGGGTTTACGGCGTCACCAAGGCCGACGGCGAAGCGGTCATCCGTCAGCTCTGTCCCCAGCATTACATTCTGCGTACCGCCTGGCTCTACGGGGCCTCGGGTCCCAACTTCATCTCCACCATGGTCCGCCTGATGTCCCAGCGCGACAGTCTGGGCGTTGTGGCCGACCAGTGGGGAGCTCCCACTTGGACAATGGATCTGGTCGCTGTCGTTGTCGCCCTGATCCAGAAAGGCGAGGGTCTCTGGGGGACCTACCACGCCAGCGGTGAAGGCAAGTGCAGCTGGCATGATTTTGCGCTGGCCATCCTCGAGGAAGCCCGCACACGCGGCCTGGTCGATCCGGCCAAGGCTGTTGAGGTCAAGGCCCTTACAACCGATCAGTACCCCACCAAGGCCAAACGCCCTGCGTGGTCGGTGCTTTCAAAAGACAAGCTCAAGGCCGCGTTCGGCCTGTCATTCCCCCATTGGAGGGAGAGTCTGAAGACCTTCCTCGCCCAGGAGTACCGTTTGCACAACCCCAAGACCCTTTTGGTGACCGGCGGGGCCGGCTTCATCGGCAGCAACTTCATCCGCCATGTGCTCATCAAGGCCGGCTTCAACGGCACCATTGTCAACTTCGACAAGCTCACCTACGCCGGCAACCCCCACAGCCTGTCCGACATCGCCGCCGCCTACGGCAGCCGTTACGTCTTCGTGAAGGGTGACATTGCCGAAACCGCCGACGTCGAAGCGGTACTGGCAAAGTACAACGTCGACACCATTGTCCACTTTGCCGCCGAAAGCCACGTCGACCGCTCCATCCACGGTCCGGGGGAATTCATCCGCACCAATATCCTGGGAACCTACACCCTTCTCCAGGCCGCCCGCGCCTTCTGGGGTGACCGCCAGGATGTGCGCTTCCACCACGTCAGCACCGACGAGGTGTACGGCAGCCTGGGCGACACCGGCAAGTTCCTCGAAACCACCGCCTACGACCCCCGCAGCCCGTACAGCGCCAGCAAAGCTTCGAGCGACCACCTGGTCAACGCCTGGCACCACACCTACGGTCTGCCCATCACCATGAGCAACTGCAGCAACAACTACGGCCCGTACCACTTCCCGGAAAAACTGATTCCCCTGATGATTGGCAACCTGTTGTCGGGAAAGGCGTTACCTGTCTATGGCGATGGCAAGAACGTGCGCGACTGGCTGTACGTCGAAGACCACGCCAGCGCCATCTGGGCCATTGTGACCCGGGGCCGTCTGGGCGAAACCTACAACGTCGGCGGCGAAAATGAGTGGACCAACATCGACCTGGTGAAGTTCCTCTGCACCCGTCTGGCCGAAGTGCAGGGCAAGAACCCCGAGGAATATCTGAAGCTGATCACCTACGTGAAGGACCGGCCCGGCCACGACCACCGGTACGCCATCGACTGTGAAAAGCTGAAAGGCGAACTGAAGTGGACCCAGAGCGTCACCTTCGAGCAAGGTCTCGAAGCCACCATCCGCTGGTACTTGGACAACCAAGCCTGGGTGAATCTCGTCACCAGCGGCGAATACAAGAACTGGGTCGACAAGAACTACACCACCCGCTGACAGCAAAAGGGCCACCTTTGCAGGTGGCCCGTCCGGTCAGTTCCCCTCCCAGAAATGGGGATGCTCCTTTTTACCATCTTTGGGAATTTCTGAACAGCATTCCTGTCCTTCCTTGAAGCAAAAACCTCGATTTCTCTGTCAGGGAGACTAGGAGGTGCGTATGCGCTGGTTTTGGTTGGGAGCGGTATTGTTGGCCGTCGTTTTCGGGAACGGCTGTGTGGTTCCCGAGTCCCCGAAAGGAAAGGGCGTCGAGCCGGAAGTTGTCCCGGCTGACCGGGGAGTGCTGGTGGTGAAATGGCAGCAAGACCCCCAGGAAAGGGGACTGCTGGGCTCGGCTTGGGCTGCCGCCAACGCCGATGCCTATGAATTGGTTCTGCTATCACCCGGTGGAACTCAGGCTTATTCGTTGCAATTGGGTTCGGGGCAGGCTTTGGCGGTGGTTCCCGGAACCTACCTGGTGATCCTGCTGGCGGGGGTCAAGCGGACCTCGGGTTCCTCGACGGTTCATCTGGTCGGGTCGGGATTGGCCGAGGGGGTTGTCGTGACACTCGGGCAGAGGACCAGCCTCGATATGACACTGCGTTCGGCGAATATCGGCCTGTCCCTGGCCAGCCCGGCCTATTGGCGGGGGTCGCTCACGGTAACAACCACCGGGGCAACCCGGAACAGCCGTGTGGGCATGTCGCTGGCCGGTTCGTCTACAACTCAGCGGCCCCGGTTCAAGTCCTTGGAACTGTGGAACGGCTACAAGGAGGTCGCGTCGGTAACAGGAACTCCCGATGCCTGGTCTGCCGAAGCTTCGGGAACGGTGCCAGACGCCATTGCCAGCCTCAGCATCGGCTTGGTGGGAGCCGGTCTTCTTCTGCAGGGACTGGATTCGGTGTGGGTCCCCACCACGGGTATCACCGAATACAGCTGGACGTGGCCCAACCGTGCCGATCTGGCGGACTCCCACCCTTTGGCCCCTTGGTCGGAACTGTTGGTTCCTTGCGGCCCACCACCCACCGGTTTGACGGTTGCGGTGGGGTGGGAGTGAGGTTGGTTCAGCCTGCCTGGTTCAGTGCTTTGATCAGTTCGTCGAGCTGCGCCTCCGGCAGTTTGCCTGCGGTCATGCGGACGAGGTTGCGTAGAGGCATCTCGGCGACAAATGCTTCCATCATCAGCGAGGCGGGGTCGTCTTTGTCGAGGGCACCAAACCACGTGAGGAACTCAGCCATGGCCGCCTGGTAGAATTCTCCTCCGACCGGGTGGTTCTTCAACAGCATCAGCGGCGTGGTCTGGTCCCAGACAAAGGGCAGTTTCTGGAACGACTGGACGGTCACAATGGACTTCTGCCGCAAATCGCGGCTTGAGGAACCGACGTTCAGCTCAAACTCACCCGATTCGACAAACCAGTCTTGGGTCTCCACGGACCAGAAGGCGAAGGCTCGGTTGTTCAAGGTCAGCTCGACGGTCTTGGTCTCGCCGGGGTTCAGGAACACCTTGGCGAAGGCCTTGAGCTCGCGTACCGGGCGCAGCACCGAGGCACTCTTGTCGGCAACGTACAGCTGCACGACTTCCGCACCGGCCACCTTGCCGCTATTGGTCACCGGAACCTTCACCGTCAAGGTCTGCTTGTCGGTGATTGTGCTCTTGTCCAACACGATCTTGCCGTAAGTGAAGGTGGTATAGCTCAATCCGTGGCCAAAGGGAAACAGAGTCGGCAGCTTCAGGGCGTCGTAGTGGCGGTAGCCGACGAAGAGGCCTTCGCGGTACTCAACCTTCTTGCCGTCGCCGGGGAAGTTCAGGTACGAAGAGTTGTCTTCCAGGCGCAGCGGGAAGGTTTCTGCCAGCTTGCCCGAGGGATTAGCCCTGCCGAACAGCAGGTCGACCACGGCACCGCCCCAAGCCTGGCCACCGAGATAGCCCTCGAGTACCGCAGGAACCTTGTCGAGCCACGGCATTTCGACGGGCGAACCGTTGCTGAGCACGACCACGATGTTTTTCTGAACCTTGACGACTTCCGCAATCAGCGCCAGGTGGCTGGCGGGAATGCCCAGATGAGTGCGGTCGAAGCCTTCACTCTCAAAGCTGTCAGTCATACCGATGAACACCACCGCAACCTCGGCCTTCTGGGCCAGGGTCTTGGCTTCGGCGAGGAGTTTCGAGTCGGGAGCATCGCTGGTCAGAGAATACCCGGCCCCATAGCTGATCTCTAGACCGGCGGGCGCTATCTTCCTGGCTTCGGTAACCGCATCATCCATCTGGGTCGGAGTCATGTGAGAACTGCCGCCACCCTGGTAGCGGGGTTTCTGGGCAAACGCCCCGAGGAAGGCCACACGTTTTTGGGATGACAGGGGGAGCAGACCCCCCTCGTTCTTGAGCAGCACCATGGCTTCGGCAGCAACCTTGCGGGCCAGCGTATGGTGGGCCGCCTTGTCATAAGTGGCCTTCGGGTCCAGTTCCGCAAGCACCTTTTCTGTCAGCAGCAGCACGCGGCGGACAGCTTTGTCGAGCTCGGCCATGGTCAGCACGCCTTCCTGAACGGCTTTGACGATGGCGGCGTCGGTGATTCCGCCGTTGCCTGGCATCTCGAGCTCCTGACCCGCCTTGATGCCGGCAACGCGGTCGTTGTTGGCGCCCCAGTCGGTGACGACCAGACCGGTGTGGCCCCACTCCTCTTTGAGAACCGTGGTCAACAACCATTTGTTTTCGGCGGCGTAGGTGCCGTTGATGCGGTTGTAAGAACACATCACCGTCCAGGGTTGCGCTTCCTTGACGGCGGTTTCAAAGGCGGGCAGGTAGATTTCACGGAGGGTGCGCTCGTCGACAATAGCGTCGATGGTCATGCGCAGCTTTTCCTGGTTGTTGACGGCGAAGTGCTTCAGCGAAGCCCCCACCCCCTGCGACTGCACACCCAAGATATGGTGCTTGGCGATTTGTCCCGCCAGATAGGGGTCTTCGGAGAAATACTCGAAGTTGCGGCCGCACAGCGGACTGCGTTTGATGTTGGCGCCGGGTCCCAGGATGACTCCCACCTGCTCGGCCTTCGATTCACGGCCCAGGGCCTGTCCAACCTCTTCGAGCAGGTCACGGTTCCAGGTGCTGGCCAAGCCTGCCCCCGAGGGAAAACAGGTGGCCGGAATCGCGTCCATGAAGCCGGCTCCGTTGGGTTTCTGCTTGCGCAGGCCGTGGGGGCCGTCAGTCATCATCCACGAGGGGAGCCCCAGGCGTTCGACGGCTTTCGTGGTCCACATATCCTTGCCGGAACACAGGCCGGCCTTTTCCTCGAGAGTCAGCTCTTTGAGCAGCACATCGACAGTTTTCATCGGGGTTCTCCTTGAGAAGGTTTCAGGCCGTCCATCAAAAGGTCGACCAGCATAAATGGCATTTTTTCCGGTTCACCGGGTAGTGTTTCGATCAGGACCTCGCCCCGTAGGAGCACACGCTGCTGAAGACTCCGTACGGCGTTGAGCAGGGTGACTCCCACCAGGTGCAAGTCCAAGTCGGCACGGAGGCTGCCGTCGGCGATACCCTGCTCCAACAAGGTGCCCATCGACGCATCGGCTGCCGAAACCAGGTGCTTTGTCAGCGTTTCACGAAAGTTAGCCGCAGCCTCACGTCCTCCGTGGATGCGGCTGCCTGAGTAGTAGGCGTCAAATTCCGCCAGGAAGACAAACTGGTCGTGAAAACGGGGCGAAAGCCAATGGTTTTTCAGGTACCAACCCAGGGTGATCCGTCCGTTTGCACCCGACGGCACCCCTTCGCGCCACGAAGTGTCGGCGGAGAAGGCCTCGAACACCTGCTCGACCAGGGTTGCCGCCAAGTCTGCCTTGTCCTGAAAGTAGCGATACAGACTGGTTCGGCTGATCTGCGCGGCATCGGCAACGTCTTTCATCTGGGTGTCGAAAAAGCCCTTCTCCAAGAAGAGCTTCCAGGCTGTGTCGAGAATCATTTGGCGGGTTTCGGGAATCTGGTAGATCATTCGGTTCATGGTTGGTACTCTATGGAACACGTGTGCTATATACGATGCACCCAAACCGCGGAGGTGTCAAGAGTTTTCAGGTACCGCTGAGTTCTCTTCTGCCGTCCGTATCTGCACAGCCAGTAGATCCAGCCTCGTTTGGCGGGCCTCGGCTGCCGCCGCCGGACTGCGCCACCGTGAGCCCTTGGTTGACGGAATCGAGCTTGATGCCGGCCAAAGTATCAAAAGGCGTTTTCACAGGAAGCAGAAAATTGGTGCCCGCGATCTGCATGTCGTGGCCGACGTAGTAGAACCGCGCCGGTCGGCATCGGTGATCAGCGTCACCTGCCACCCCGCCAGCGTCGCCGTCGTAGGCAATGTTCCCGACGACCAGAGTGCCGCGAGGTGCCTCCGCGAACAGAGTCAGTGCTAGAACCAAGGTGAGTAGGGCAAGTACACCATCTCGAACTAACAGGGAGGTTACTTGTCGATTGGCAATACAAGAGTTGTTATTGATCACCCAGTTCGCGGAGCTGCTTGTCAATCGAGTTGATGGACTTCTGAAGCGCGGGGGCATCATTGGGGGTGGAGAACGACGCCCACGATGCAAAACCAAGGAGTCCTGCGGGTATCGCAAAGATCACGATTCGCTCTGTTGGAAAAGTCTCTCCGGGATCCCGCAGTCCAATCGCCCAGGCACCAGCCAGCGAACCGAGGAAAGCCGCTGGGATTCCGTACAGGTAACCCCAAAACACCTGCCCGGCACGGAGCTCCTGGGCTGTCTTGAGTTGGGGAAGGAGCGAAGCTCTAAGACCCTTCAGTGTTTGCACCTGGTAAGGTATGGAATAGCCGACAGCAGGTACCGCAGCCGTCACTGTGGCCGATCGTCGAACCGTATAGACCTTGTACCAAGAAGGACGGTCATCCTCGGTTCGCTGGGCGGACACCAGCCACGACCCTGGTACCACCGCGTTGGCTCCGATTTTGAGTTCCTGCTCGAGTCCGGCGAAATTAGCATCATCGTCCAGCGCTTTCGAAGCGCCTGGGTTACCCGGGGTGGAGGCGAGCACCGGGAGCAAGGTGGCACCGCTGTCCGACAACGGTCGAGCTTTCAGGATAAGGCTCCCCTCTTGTCCCGGGCTGAGGGCGACGACAATCCCTCCTGCCGATGTCGCCTGTTTGGCGCTGGAAATCAACGGCCCAAAGTAGAGTGTTGTGTAGGCTGCAGGGGTGACGGTTACGGGCTTTTGCTCCGAGGCGCGCCCTTCGGACTCAAAACGGAACACCTGGTTTCCGTCGGGAAGGCTGTCGGCTAGAAGGGGAGCGACGGGACCAACCGCCCCCACCAACGCGTTGCCAAAGTAAACCTGCCCATCGACTGAACTCTCAAACCGAACTTTTCCTGCCGGCCGGGCAACGTCCTCTGCAAGTTTCTTTGCCAGCGTCTCGGCTTTGGTGACGGCCAGCCTGGCAGCTTCCGCCTCGGCGCGAGTCTGATCGAGTTGCTTCTGGATTGCGGCAACCTTGGTGGCCTCGGCCGTCTGGATCTGCAACGCGAGGGCATCCAGCTCTGCCTGTCGTGCCTCAACGGCCTTCTGGGCTGCGACCGCGTTCTGTTTGGCGAGCTCCGACGCTCGGCTCTGGCGGATCTGATCGCTCACCAAGTAGAAATCCCCGCTGAGGCTGGCGTTCAACCAAGGCTTCTGCAGGTCGCCTGTAGTTGAACGGACTTCGGCTGTTACCCGCTTGGCCAGGTCTTCGAGCTTGAGGTCGGTACCCAACTGCTTGAGCAAGGCAGCGGTGAAGACACCGTTCCGACCTGAGCCATCCTGAGCAACTTCACCGGGGCTGGTACTGAACATGACCAAGGACCCTGACGCGCCTCCCGCGGTTGAGACCGTCGTGAGGCCCCGTGTCCCACCAACCGACCGTGTTCCGCCCTTGGCGAACGGGTTGTTTCGGCAGGAATCCAAGATGATGACGCTCACCAGGGATTTGGACGCTTCGATCGCGTCAGTTACACTGGTGAGATTCAGGCCGTCGTGTTTCACATCGGAAAGGGTATTGAAGGGCGTCTGGATGGGCAACAAGTAGTTCAACCCATCAACTTGCATGCCGTGGCCAGCGTAGTAGAACAATGCGTTGGCTCCCGGATTCTCCAACAAGGCCTCGCCCCAAAGGTCAACCGTATCGATGAGCGATCGCCGGTTCATGTTCGTCACCAGGGTCACTTTCCAGCCGTTGGCAGTCAGAGTGGCCGCAACATCGGTGGCATCGTTCACTGGATTGCGGAGTGCCGCTTCACCATCATAGGAGGCGTTCCCGATCACCAGTGCCAGCCGGGCTGGCTCTGCCGCGGCAAACGAAAAGCTAAACAAAAGAATGCAGAGCGTAAGGAGTTTCTTCATTGCGTTGCCCCTGAAGCGGCTAGAATCTTCCTGTCGAGGTCCTCCAGTTCGTCCCGCAGGGGAGCCACTGGGTCTGGCGAAGTGAAGAGAAAGATCGAGATTGCAGCCAAAGAGAATCCAATGGCATCGAAAGTGAAGATGAACGGTTGGTCATAGGAAAGATTGGGGTCACTCAGTACCTGATTCGTCCGGATGGGGCCAACTACCGACATGAGGGTACCGGGCACTACCGTGATCCAAGCCAGGGTCAGCGAGAGTCCTCGGGCAAACTCGGTTCCCGGCAGCAAAGCCTGAATCTGAGATCGTCGGGCTCGAAGTTTCTCAAATTGATAGGCATCAGAAAAGCCGATCTTGGGGAGATACAGGTCGTCCATGGTTCCCGGCATGACTGTCAGCATTTGGTACCACGCTTCCTGCGTGTCGCCAGTTTTGTGGGCCGAAAACAACCAGGTGCCGGGAGTCAATGTATTTGCCCCAACAGCCAGGACTTGCAACTGGTCGAGGAAGTTGTCTTTGGATTCAATGTAGCTCGCTAGGGCCATACCGCGTCCTTCGCCGAGGGCAACGGGAATGAGCTTGGCACCGCTGGCGGAAAGCATGCGGGCCCGAACTTCCAGAACTCCGTCTTGCGCTCGGTCCACCAAAATGGTGACACTACCACGTTGGCCCGAAATCTCGGCTTGTGGGATTGGTGTTCCAAACGACACGGTTGAATACGCCAAGGAAGTGACGAGTGCCGCCCTGGTCTCTGTGCGCCCGGTAGCGGAGAAGTGAAACTCTTGCTGCCCTTCGGTGAGGCCATCCGCAAACAGAGGATTGCCCGGTGTGACGGCCCCCAGAGGCTTGCTTCCCCAGGAGACCGTCCCGGGCAAATCGGACTCAAACCTGACCTTGCCCTTTGGTCGAGCCACTTCGGCAGCAAGTGTGGCCGCGAGACTATTGGCCTTTGCCTGCGCCGCTTTAGCAGCCTCGGCTTCCTTCTTGGCCTGCTCGAGTTGGGCCTGAACCTCATTCACTTTGGACGCTTCGGCCGACTGCACCTTGGCCGTCAGCGCGGCGATTTCGTCCTGCCGTGCCTGGGCGGCTTTTTGGGCCTCGGCAGCGGCGATCTTGGCAGCCTCGGCCGCCCGTGTTTGCAGGATACCATCGCTGATCAGATAGAAATCGCTTCCCAGGCTGGCGTTGATCCAGGGTTTCTGTTGGTCGGCGGTCACCAGACGAACTTCTGAGGTCACCTTCTTGAAGAGGTCTTCGAGTCTTAGGCCGGAATCCACCTGCTTCAGAAGAGCCGAAGTGAACACACCGTTGCGGCCCAGGCCATCCTGAGCCACATCACCGGGACTGGTGCTGAACATGATGGCCGACCCCTTGGTGCCGCCGCCGGTACGAACCACCGACAGACCCCGTGCCGCCACCGCGCGGGTGCTCCCCTTGGCGAAGGGGTTGTTCCGGCAGGCATCGAGGATAACGAGGCTGACTTGCACTTTTGAGGACTCGAGGACCGCCGTGACATCGTTGAGGTTCAGGGCTTCATGCTTGATGTCGGAAAGGTTGTCGAGAGGGACCCGGACGGGAAGCAGGTAGTTGTCACCATCCAGCTGCATCCCATGACCGGCATAGTAGAACAGGGCGTTGCAGTCAGGGTTGCTGTTAAGCTGCTCGCTCCAGGCATCGACGGCCGTGTTCATCCCGCGCCTATCGGCATCGGTGACAATGGTGACCTGCCAGCCTGCCCGCGTCAGTGCAGAGGCAAGGTCCTGGGCATCGTTCACAGGATTTTTGAGCGCGGCACCGTCATCATAAGCGGCATTGCCGATAACCAACGCCAGCCGGGCTGGTTCAGCCCATACCACAACGACAAAGCTGTGGGCCAGCAACAAAAGCAACACAAACCGTAAGCAAACTCTCATGGAAGGACTCCAAAATAGTGCATCAAAACATTATTCTGGTTCCATTTTGGATTGTCAATGGGACTCGACCATTCATTTGGCAAATCCGGATTGACATTCCGGATTTGCCAATATAACTTTTAACGCATGGTTCTACAACGAGTTGCTCAGTCTCGAATTCAGCAGTTACTATCATTCTTCCCCGTTGTGGCAGTCACGGGACCCCGACAATCTGGCAAAACGACTCTTCTGCGGTCGATGTTGCCTGACTATCACTATGTTTCATTCGACTCACCTGAGACCCGCCTGTTCTGGATGGATGATCCGAGCGGTGCGCTCAACTCCCTGAAGGGCGGTGTGATCTTCGACGAGGCCCAAAAGTTCCCGGCGCTCTTCGAATACCTCAAGATCGCTGTGGACCAAGACCCTACTGCGGGGCGGTTTGTGCTGATCGGATCGGCACAATTCATGCTTCTTCAGTCCATCTCGGAGTCGCTGGCGGGCCGGTGTGGCTTCCAGAGCCTCCTTCCGTTTGAACGTGCCGAAGTCCCGCACGTCTCTGTCGCGAAGGCCGAACTTTTCGGGTGGTACCCTGAACTGGTCACCCGCGACTGGGCAATGTCGCGCGAGTGGTACGACGGCTACCTGACCTCCTATCTCGAGCGCGACGTCCGCAGTTTGCTCAACATCGGCAACTTGGCCGACTTTCACCGGGTGGTGGGGCTTCTGGCCGTTCGGACCGGGCAGGAATTCAATGCAGCCTCCATTTCTAAGGAGGCCGGAGTCAGCGAAAAAACCGTCGTAGCCTGGCTGTCCGTGCTCGAGGCAAGCTACATCATCTTTCTGCTCAAACCCTGGCATCGAAACCTTGGAAAGCGCCTCGTCAAACGACCCAAAGTGTACTTTTGGGATACGGGGCTCGTCTGTGCTCTTTCAGGAATCCGCACTCAGGAAGCGCTGAGTCAAGGGCCCCTTGCCGGTGCCCTGTTCGAAAACCTCGTCCTCGCCGACCGGGCAAAAGCGATAGCCCACCGTGGTCTCGACCAAAATCTCTACTATTTGCGGGCCAACGGCAGGTGGTGACCGTCGGCGAAATCCAGCGCCGTGAGACTGTCAGGGCCGACGACACCAGGCACATTCGCACCGTCCTGGGTTTGCCTGGACTCCTCCCCAGCATGCAGTGGCAAGCAACCGGTTTAGTGGTGACGCAGGGTGAGAATCGTGACACTCTGCCGGGAGGCATCGCCGTGGACGGGTTTGGTAGCTAGGAAAGTGTTCCCCTGGGCCTCTGTGATATACTCCGAAACCGAGGGAATCAATGTCTATTGCACTGAATAAGCCCAAACTTGACAATCTTGCCAACGAAATCTGGAAATCTGCCGAGCGGCTGCGTGGCAAGTTCAAGGCTTACGAGTACCAGAACGTGATTCTTCCGCTCATCGTTCTCAGACGGCTCGAGTGTGTTCTGGTCCAGTGGCGCAAGGCTACCACCGAGCAACTATACAAGACCTACCCAGCCAAGTCAGACGACGAGTTGGCCGCGTTGTCGAAGGGCCTCGAAAAGAACCCGAAAAAGAGTTCCTTCTCGAACGACACCGCTTGGACGCTTGAGGCCATTTACCACGAGAACCCGACCCTGTACGAGACGCATTTTCGTGAGTACCTGAATGGCTTTTCGGCCAATGTTCAGGCCATTATCGACCACTTCAACTACCGTGCCGTGGTTGGCCAGATAGTAAAGAACAACCGCCTGGGGCCGCTCCTCAGCCAATACAAGGACCTCGCCCTAGGGCCCGACGTACTGTCGAACCTGGAAATGGGCTATGTGTACGAAGAACTTCTGCGGCGGTTTTCGGAGCAGAGCGGCGAAGAAGCCGGAGAACACTTCACCCCCCGCGAAGTCATCCGCCTGATGGTCGAGCTGTTGGAAATTCCGATTCCCGATCGTAGCTTGTCGATCTACGACCCTGCCTGCGGTACCGGCGGCATGCTTTCTGTAGCCAAAGAGCATTTGCTCGACCGGGCGCAAAACGACGACGAACGTACGCGGGTAGAAAACAACGTTTCGACCTTTGGCCAGGAACTCCAACCCGGTAATTTCGCCATCTGCCTTGCTGACTTGTTGATCAAGAAGGAGACCCAGTCGCAGGTCTACCTTGGCAACTCCCTGATTCCCCACAGCCCAACCTCGCCGGAGCCAGGCGACCAACTAGCCGGCCCCGATCATCGCTTTGACTTCATGCTCTCCAACCCTCCTTTCGGCGTCACGTGGGGCGGCAAAGACGGCTACGAAACCGAGGCCCGCAAGTACCAGGGCGAAGGCAAGCGCTACGAAGCGGGCATGCCTCGGGTTACCGACGGAGCCTTGTTGTTTTTGCAGACCATGCTGGCCAAAGCCAAACCCGCTGCCCAGGGCGGTAGCCGGATTGCCATCATCTTTAATGGCTCACCGTTGTCGAACGGAGACTGCGGCTCGGGCGAGAGCGAAATTCGACGCTGGATTCTGGAGCGGGATTGGCTCGACGCCATCGTCATGCTGCCCGACCAGTTGTTCTACAACACCGGCATCTTCACCTACATCTGGCTGCTCAACACCGCCAAACCCACGGCCCATAATGGCCGAGTAGCCCTTATCGACGCGCGCCGTCAGTTCGAAAAGGAACCCAAGGCCTTTGGCAACAAGCGCAACCGAATCACCGACGCCCATCGAGCCTGGATCGAGGATAAGTACCGTCGCGCCTTCGACCCCGGGTTTGCTGACCCGCAGGTGAAGGTATTCGCCACCACTGACTTTGCGTACCACAAAGTGAGTGTGGTGTTTCACCAATTTGACGAACACGACAAACCCGCCGTGGTCACCGAAGCGTACACTAAGGACCTTACAGCGGCCAACTTGCGCAAGGAACTGGAGTTCTACAACTGCCCCCTGAAGCTCTTCGTCGAGCTGAAGTCGGGCCTGGGGGAACTGGCCTACCAGATCGAGCTAAAACCCGGCGACCTGGTGGCGGCGGTCATGAAAGCGGCCGCCACAAAATTGCGCGAAAGTCTGGAACCGGGAATGGTCGAAGGATTCACCTGGACCGCCTCGAAGGTCACCTTTACTCACCCCCTGTACGTTGCCGATGACGAGTACATTCCCTTTCAGGCGGGCAAAGACAAGAACCAGTACATTCCCGAGTTCTTGGCCCGCGAAATCGGCAAACCCATTGTCCGGTGGGAAGATTCACCCCAGCTGGGTTACGAGATTCTTCCCAACAAGGAATTCTACGTGTACCAAGAGCCCGAACCGGCCGACGCCCTGCTGAAGAAGTTCTGGGAGCTCGAAAAGCAGGCCGAGGAGCTGCTCAAGAAGCTGGGGGATGGGGAGTGAACCTCCGCGAATCGGGGACATCCTGGATGGGGGCGGTACCTGTCGATTGGAAACCCTCTCGTATCCGCAACGAATCTTTGCTTTCTCCAGACTTCTCTTTCGGTTCGCCCCAGGTCCATGAGTCCTGCGCTATCCTACAGATGGAGAAGGTTTCTGAAGATGGAAAATTCGACGACTCAGAAACCGTCGAATTTCTAGATGTCCAGGCTGGGCTCCCAAACTTTCAGAGGGGAGACGTGCTTTTCGCCAAGATTACACCTTGTATGGAGAATGGGAAGGGGGCGTTTCTCGACTCACTGGCTACCCGTTACGGCTTCGGAAGCACGGAGTTTCATGTTCTCAGACCGCGCCCGGGCCTTGACCCTAAGTTCCTGTACTATTTCACTTTCAACCCGGCGTACCGCCGCTTCGCATCTGAAAACATGGTTGGGGCTGCGGGACAGAAACGGGTTTCAAGCAGGTTTCTTCTCGACACCCGTATCTTTCTCCCCCCTCTCCCCGAACAGCGCCGGATTGCCGCCTTCCTCGACGACCGGTGCGCTGCCGTCGATGCCGCCGTCAAGGCCAAGCGGGAACAGATCGGGGTCCTGGAAAACTTGAAAACTGAGCTGGCTTTGCAGCTTGTCACGCAAGGACTATCCGCTTCGGTCGCCATGAAATCTACAGGAGTCGATTGGCTTCCTCAGGTTCCCGCTCATTGGTCCGTAGAACACCTCAAGCGGCACTGTGAGATCCTTCGCGGAAAGTTCACGCACCGTCCAAGAAACGATCCGGCACTTTACGACGGCCCGTACCCGTTCGTGCAGACCGGCGACATCACGGCCACGCCCAAGTTCATCACCACCTACTCCCAAACATTGAACGAGCTGGGGCTGGAAGCAAGTCGAATGTTCCCCAAGGGAACGCTGGTCATGGCAATTGCCGCCAACATCGGTGATGTGGCGATCTTGGATTTCGATGCTTGTTTCCCAGACAGCATGGTAGGTTTGATTCCCGATCGCAAGACGGACCTCAACTTCCTCTTCTACCTACTCCGGGCTATGAAGCCGATTCTCCTCAGGTCTGCCGTGCTTTCAACCCAGCTGAACCTGAATTATGTCCGGATCGGAAACAACCACGCTCCCTTCCCGCCCCTCGAAGAGCAAAAACTTATTGCCCGGGCCATCGAGGCAAAAGAAAAGTCTGTAGACGCCATCATCCAAACCATCCAGTCTCAAATCGAAACACTGACCACGTACCGCAAGGCCCTGATCCACGAGTGCGTTACCGGCAAGCGGCGGGTGCCGGTCACCCCGGGGGCCCCAGGATGAATTCCAAAGTCGCGTACTGGGATTCTTTAGCGCAATACGACCTTGAAACCGCCCGGGTCATGCTCGACGGGCGTCGCTATTTGTACGTCGGGTTCATGTGCCACCAGGTGATCGAAAAAGCGCTGAAAGCCCATCATGTCGCCCATCTCGAGTCCGAGCCCGAATATACCCATGCCTTGGTTCGGCTTGCACGCAAGTCGCAGATTCTCGAAGTCGTCGAGGTTGAGTTTCCCGGTTTGCTGGACACCTTGGAGCCTCTGAACATTGAGGCCCGGTACCCAACCCAAAAGGATCGACTCCTGGCGTCCTTGAACAACGAGCGTTGTGAGACTATTCTTGCCAGAACAAGGGGGCTGTACCAGTGGTTGCGCCAGAAATACGCCGACTTGCTTTAACGTTCGCCGATGATGTCGCTCAATTTTGCTCCCCCCGTATGGTTGTTCTCTACGGTTCGCAGATTACCGGTCAAGCGACCCCGACCAGCGACATTGACATTGCCGTCATCATGGATTCGGTTCCCGGTGATTACCTCGACTTTGAAACAGACCTGTACCGGATACGCCGTCACGTCGATGACCGGATCGAGCCCGTGCTGTTAGAGATCGGTCACGACGATTCGGGGTTCTTGGCCACTGTGATGCGGCAGGGAGAAATTCTCTTCCAGCGTGGAAGTTGACCATCGAATCTCCTGAAATTGCCTTCCAGAACCATGTCCGCAACTACTTGGTCCGCGAGCACGGCTACCGGTTGCTCACCGCCAAGCTCGACCACTCCACCTACAGCCTGGCTGCGCTTATGGCGTTCTTGGAAGCAAGCCAGCCCGACACCCTCGCCGACTTGCGTGCCGACTACGGCGACGATGCGCCCCGCGAAATTGGCAAGGCGCTCGAGGCTGAGGCAAGCCGGCGCCCCCTGTGGACCATTTTGCGGGAACACCTGGCGGTGCGCGGGCGAACCTTCAAGTTGTTCTATCCAATTCCTCGGTCCCCCGATCCTGACGGAACGCGGCGCTATCAGGCGAACGACTGGGCCGTGTTTCCGCATTTTCACTTTGGCGACCGGAACGAAGAAATCGACCTGGTGTTGTTCCTCAACGGAATGCCCCTTGTGGCCGTCGAACTCAAGCACGAGGGGGCAGGGCAGACCTACCAACACGCCGTAGACCAATACTTGCGGCGTAATCACTCGCATCCCATCTTTCAATGGCCCTTCCTCTTCTTGGCCAGCGACACGACCAACGTGAAAGCTTCTACCAATCCCCGAGTGGCCGATCAGTTCCGGTGGCTGAACGCCGAGCTACCCAACCGGTCGGACACGCCAGGTGAGTACCCCGTCGAGCATCTTTACCGCGATGTGCTGTCGCCAATCCAACTCGCCGAGGCCATTGACGGGTTCCTGATTGGAGTTCCCGGGGCCACCCCGTACACGGTGTTTCCCCGTTACCACCAAAGCCGGATGGTCCGCAAGATTGCCGGCCTGACGAGTGCCCATTTTGCCCAGCAAGGGCATATCGGGCAGAAGTTCTTGGTGCACCATTCGGCCGGCAGCGGAAAGACCCTTTCGATGTGCTGGCTGGCCGATCGCCTGCATAGCCAGTACGACCAAGCCACCGGGGCCAAGCTGACCGACACCGTTTTTCTGCTCACCGACCGCCGCTCGCTCGACAAGAACATCCGCGACGAGTTAGAACATTTTGAGCATTTGAAGCCCATTGTCGGAATCGCCAAGAAGGCGGAAGACCTGAACCGGTTCCTCAAGAAGAACACGCCCATCATCGTGACCACGCAGCAGAAGTTCACCTACATCCTGGAAAAACTGCAGAAGGATGCCAAGCTCAAACACCGGCGTGTTGTCTTCCTGATCGACGAAGCCCACCGTTCGCAAGACAGCAAGCAAGCGGCGGCGGTACGTAAGCCCTTTCAGGCGGGCCTGCCCGATGAGCCCGACGACAACGACGACCCCGAAGACGCCATCGACGAAGCGATTGCCCGGCACGACCGCAACCAACTGTTCGTCGCTTTTACGGCCACTCCGAGCCGCAACACACGCGCGCTGTTCGGCGACAGCATCGACACGTACACCGAGGCCCAAGCCATCGCCGAAGGCTACATTCTCGACGTGTCGCAAAGCATCCTATCGTACAAGACCCTGTACCACATCGGCTGGCGGGGAATTCCTGAGAATCGCTTGGCAGAGTTTCCCAAGGGCACGCTGGCGAGGGTGCTGCAAACCATGGCTTTTCAGGATATGGAGATTCTGCAGTACAAGGCCGAAGAGATGCTCACCTTGTTTGAGGCGAAGGTGAAGGGCGAATTGGGCGGAAACGCCAAAGCGATGATTGTCGCCACGTCGCGGATCGCCGGACTCAGGTACTTTCGTATTCTGCAGGAGAAACTCAAGGAGAGAGGAGCCGACTACCAGGTGCTCTATGCCTTCTCGGATTTTCTATACCAAGACCCAGCTACGGGCAAGACCGATTCCATTACTGAAACTGCTGTGAATGGTCTGGGCAACGGCGAAATGATCGAAGACCGGTTTGCCCAGTCGGGCTACCGACTCATGGTCGTTGCCAACAAGTTTCAGACGGGTTTTGATCAGCCTCTTCTGACCGGCATGTTTCTCGACAAAGTGGTCGTCGACCGCAATGCCGTCCAGACGGTCTCGAGGCTGAACCGGTTTTACCCGGGCAAAAAGAACCTGTTGGTGGTCGACTTCACCAACAACGCAAAGAACATTCACGAAGCGTTTCAGAAATACCGGGGAGAGAACCCCCATCCCGTCCAAGAGCCAATATCCACCGACTGCACCGATTTGTACGACCAGATCCTGGCCACTGGCTTTCTCAACGCCGAAGACATCGCCAAGGTACTGGAAATACGAATACCCCGTGGGAATGCCCTGTTGCAGGCGTTGGCCGTCGAGTTGCGAGAGCGTCTCAGGCGGATATACCCAGAAATTGCTGACCAACGGGCCTTTGTTGCGCTTGTTGAGCGATTCCTCAAGAGTTTCTACTTCCTTACCGGATTCTTCCACTTTCCTAAGCCGATTACTGACGCCGTCACGTGCTTTGAAGACATTGCGCACCAGTTGGTCGAAGTGAGCGGCGATTCCCAGCTTTTGGCCCTGCTGAAGAACCTGTACGTCGAGAAGGCCTCTGTTCAGCACCTTGGCGAAGTACCGAACCAACCCCGGGGCCGCAAACACGGGGGAGGTGGGCCGGGAGGTCCGGGCGGTGAGCCACCAAAAGCAACCCTCGACGAACAGATGGACGACCTTCGAGAGCGTTATGCCATTACCGAGGCCGAGGCACTTTTGATCCGCGAGGTCACCGAGGAAAAGCAGGCTGATTCTCAACTGGCCGACGAAGTATTCCGCAACCGCCAGTCCCCGCTTCACCTGATGGGACCCTTGAAGTCTCGTGTCAACGGCGAAATGCAGTCGGCCTACGAACAGCGTGACCACATCGAAGAGATTACCGATCCTCGCTACATTGGTCCGGGCGGAATTTTCGACATCATGGCTGTTGTTGTGATTGATCACCATCTGGTGCTTGCGGGGGCTTGATCAACGCTCTATTTCGCCACAGGCTCCGGGCCGCCCCGCCCAACCAGGTGCCCGGCGAGGAAGTGGGGGTGTACCGTGTACACCCCCAGGGGGAGCCTTCCCCCCTTAATCCCAGTCCAACCCGCCGGTCTGGTATTCGGTCACGCGGGTTTCGAAAAAGTTCTTCTCTTTGGAAAGGTCAGTGGCCTGGCTCATCCACGGGAAGGGGTTTTCGGTGTCGTAGACCTTGGTCAGGCCGATGCGTTCCAGGCGGCGGTCGGCGATGTGCTCGAGCGTAGGTCTTTTCGAGCTCCACGGACTTTTTGATCAGGGTCACAATCTCTTCTTTGAAGGCGGGGGTCCAGACTTGGGGGAACTCCGCCACAATGGTGGTGATCAGGTCACATCCGAAATTGAGGTGAATGGACTCGTCGCGCATGATGTATTCAAACTGCTCGCCGATGCCGATCATTTTCCGCTGACGTTTGAGGGCGAGCATCATGGCAAACCCGGCGTAGAAAAAGATTCCTTCCATGATGACGTAGTAGCCGACCAGGTCGTGAACAAAGGCCTGGATGTTGCTGTCGCCAATGGTGTTGAAGTTGGGGTCGAACACACTCTTGGTCAGCTCTACGACGAAGTCGTCCTTTTCCTTGATGGAGGGAATCTTCTGGTACATGGTGTAGATTTCTTCGGGGTCGAGGCCGAGGGAATCGCAGCAGTAGATGAAGGTGTCGGTGTGGATGGCTTCTTCGTAGGCCTGGCGGAGCATGTACTGGCGGCACTCGGGGTTGGTGACGTGGTTGTACACGGCCAGAACGATGTTGTTGGCGGTCAGACTTTCGGCGGTGCTGAAGAACCCCAGGTTCCAATAAATCAGGCGGCGCTCTTCTTCGGTAAGGGCGGTCTGGTTCTTCCACTGCTCGATATCGTCCTGCATCGGAATTTCTTCGGGTACCCAATTGTTGGCCACGCCGTCTTTGTAGTGCTGGCGCGCCCAGAGGTACGTCATGGGGAGAATTTTGTTGGGGTCGGTCTTGGAGTTGTTGATAATCGACATGGTCAGAACAATCTAATACCGGCCAGACCCTATGTCTAGAGTGAATCTAAAGCTTATGACACTAGATCTAGCGGTGACGGGTGGATCAGCCGAGACCGGCGACAGCCTTGATGCCCACACCGTGGTAAGCTTGCTGCCGGAAACTGGTCAGAACCTCTTCGAAGGCCGACGGAGGAGGGCATTCCACTTCCACGTAGCGGCCCGAAGGATGTCGGATGCGGAGTTTCCACGCATGAAGCATCAGCCGGGGTACCGTTTCGGTCCACTTGGGAAGATGATAGCGGCGGTCACCGACAATTGGATGTCCGTGACTGTAAAAGTGAACGCGCAACTGGTGACGGCGTCCGGTTTTGGGGGAAGCCTCGACCAGGGTGAGGTCCTTCCACCGTTCCACCACCTGATACTCGGTCTGCGAGGGTTTGCCTTGGTCTTCATCAATGCCCATACGACCCGAACCATATTGGCGGATCGGTTTGTCGATGAGCCCGGAAGACTGCTCCATATAGCCCCACAAGAGCGCGAGGTAGGTCTTGCTTACCCGCCGGTGTTCAAACTCCAGGTTGAGAAACCGGTGTGCCTCGGGGGTTTTGGCGAAGATCAAAAGGCCGCTGACTTCCTTGTCGAGACGGTGCACCACCAGCAGCTTCTGCCCCAAGGTCTCTTCCAGGGTCTTCTTGATACAGGCACCCTGGGCATCCAGCCGTTCTGGAATCGTTGGAACTCCCACCGGCTTGTCGATGAGTATGATGGCTTCGTCTTCCAGGAGGATCTTCAAGGGGACCTTCTTTTGCGGCAGATTCTAGGGCGAAGTTGCCGACTCGTCAACTCTGGTTGCTATTCTGGAAGGTGATTTGACAAGAATTTCACCAAATCCCCTTTCCGAAACGGCTTTTCCAAAAAGCCAGCCCAAAGGTTGCTGCCATCCGACTGTTCTGCCGGGGTGGGTTTGGTGGCCGACATGGCCAGGAGTTTGGTCGTTTCGCCCGGGTCCAGGGCCCGGATTCGGCGCGCCGCTTCCAGCCCGGAAAGACCCGGCATCCTCAAGTCCATCAGAATGAGTGCGGGGTGTTTTTCTTTCCAGACTTCGATGGCTTGAAAACCGTTGGAAGCCTCGAGAATGGTGAGATTCTCAGCCCTGAGAAAGTCCTGTACCAACAGGTGGTTGGTCATCTCATCGTCGGCAATCAGCAGGCTGATGCCGGACAGATTGGCTGGACCGGTCTTGGCACTCGCCCCTTCGGCCAGGCGGCTGACGACGTTGGAGAGAGTGAGGAGGAACCGGCTTCCCTGACCTGGTTCGCTGACCAGGTCGAGTTGTCCATTCAGATTTCCCGCCAGGGTACGGCAAATCGCCAGGCCCAAACCCGTGCCCCCGTAGCGTGAATCCTGATTGCGTTCCTGGACAAAGGGCTCAAAGATCCGTTTTTGCTGTTCAAGAGGAATTCCCACCCCGGTGTCTTCGACAACGAACTCCCAGGTGCTGCCGTCGTTGCGGACACGCAGAGCCACCCAGCCCCGTTTGGTGAACTTCAGGGAGTTGGACAAAAGGTTGCCCAGAATCTGGGTCAGCCGACCGGGGTCGGTCCAGATCTCACGATCGGGGCTGGAGGTCTGTTCCACCACGAACTCCAAGCCGCGCCTTCGGAATCTCGTTCGAAACAACGCGTCAATATCGCCCAGAAACTGGTTCAGATCGACCCACTCCGGGCGGGTTTCCACCACTCCTGATTCGTAGCGGGATAGATCCAGCAAGTCTCCCAGCACCGACTGTAGGTGTTTGGTTCCGATTCGAAGGCCCCGGAGTGCCGATTTGACCGCCTCGGGTTGCTGTTCAGCCGCCAGTGACTCGGCGAGGAGTTCGGAAAAGCCAAGGACGGCGTTGAGGGGGTTCTTGATCTCATGACTGACCCAAGCCAGCGCAGAGGTTTTCCATTCCTGAAAGAACCAGATTCGGAAGGATATCGCATTGTCGGCCTGGGCGAGTTGAGACCGTGCTTCGATCATTTGACCCTGGTTGGGGTGCAACTCCATGGCACCGTCTTGTTTTCCGCTGCGGCTAAGGCAAAAAAAGTCCTCAATCTCTTGCGGGTTGCCCGCCCGCGACATCCAGGCTGAGATCAGATCGTCGAGAGGCTGCCCGGAGTACGGCTCATGCCAGCCGATCAGTTCGAGGAACCTCGCATTGATCGCGACGATGCGGCCATCGGAGGCTTCAGCCACAATGGCGTCCTTCGTACCACTAAGAAATTGGCTGAGAAACGAACCCGCTAGTTTGGAATCAGTATACGGTAATGAAATCACGATTTAAGACCTAATCAACAGGCTAACAGAATCCCGGAGGAAACTCAATCATTAGTTCTCGAATTCCTTGTTCTCCGGGTTGTTGCCGGTTAGGATAGGGCATGGATTATTCGCCACCCCTCGACCGCTGGTTGCCCCATCTCCTGTCTGTCTGGCGCTCCGGCCCCGGGCCTGCCGACGGGCTGACCACTTCAGAAGCAGATCGTATCGCCGTCGGGGTTAAAGAGCTGTCCCGGGGACTTACCGGTGACCGCAGCCTGGTCGGGCAGCGGTACCTGGCGCGGGGTGATTTGCTGGGGGCCTACCTTTTGTATTATTGGCCGGTCAGTTTTGCCCAGACACTTTTTGCCCTCAAGCAGGGTTCGGTGGCCAGAGGAGGGCGGGCTCTGGATTTGGGGAGCGGTCCTGCACCGGGAGCTTTTGCCCTGCTGGAAGCCGGCTGGAACCACGTCACCGCCGTTGACCGCAGCGCTGAAGCCTTGGCCGTGGCGACAAAATTGGCGTCGCTCGGGGGGCATCGGCTTGAGACGTCCGTTTGGGACGCCGACCAGGGACTGCCTGCCGGTGAGCCCTGGGACCTGATCGTTGCCGGACATTTTTTCAATGAAATGGCGTCAGGGTCTGCGGACCGGATCGAGCGGAGGGCGGCTTTTCTCCAAGCGCTGGCTGGCAGGCTGACGGCAACGGGCCGTATCCTGATTCTGGAACCGGCCTCGCACATACCCAACGCCGAAGCTCTGGCTCTCCGTGATGCCTTGGTCGCCGCCGGCTGGGGAGTCTCAGGACCCTGCTTTTTTCAAGGGGCCTGTCCTGCACGTGCCGCCGGCGCCGCCTGCCACGATGTGTTGCGATGGAAAGTTCCCCATCTGGTGGCCCAGACGGCCCGCCGCGCCGGCATCGACAAGCGGGAACTGCCCTTCACCTGGTTGGTGGTTGACCCCAAGGGTCCTCCGAAGGTCGATCCGGCTCTGTTGCGGGTGGTCAGCGAGCCCTTGTTGAACAAGGCCGGCCGCCGCAGAGTGGTTGCCTGCGGCGCGGCAGGCCGCTTCAGTCTGTCGGCACCTGGGGCTTACCGGTCACCGGAATGGATAAGGGTAAACCGCGGTCAGGCCTTACGGGTTACGGACCCGGAGCTTCGGGAGGGCGGCTGGGGTCTTGGGCCGCAGACTCGTCTCTCTTCTCCATAACCCGCCAGAACAGAAAACAGACTGCCAGGGCGATACCGGTGACCAGGAAACCGAGAGTGGGGCCGCCCAGTTCTACCAGGGTGCCGGCAATCAGGTTGCCGAACGGTGTCATTCCCCCGAAAAGAAGCGAGTAGAACGCTGTGACCCGGCCACGGTATTCAGGGCGGGTGTGAACCTGTAGAAACGAGTTGGCCGTGGTGAAGAAGGCCACGTTGGAAAAGCCCACCCCCACCATCAGTGCCGCAATCAGCGCAAACCACGGGGAAAAGGCCAGACCGAGGAAGAGGGTAGCGGTCACCAGCGGAGCCACCGCCAGAATGGAAGCCCGGGGGCCCCGGTTGCTGCGGGCGGCAATGGTGAAAGCGGCCGTAAAACTACCGATTCCCATAAAGCTCATCAGCAGTCCGTAGGCAGTTTCGCCCAGGCCGAGGTTGACCTTGACCAGGACGGGGAGCAAAACGGAAAAATTGAACCCCAGCACACTCATCAGCGTTACCGCGATCAGGACATCCCGCAGAACCTTCTCCTTGCGGACATAGGCAACCCCATCCTTGGCCGCCTGCAACAAATCGGGGGAGTTCGCGTCGCGCTGAGGGGCCGGGGTTCGAGGGATGCGGGAGAGAACTACCAGAGCAGGAAGGAAGCTGACGGCGTTGATGGCAAAACACCAGCCGATGCCCCAGGCCCCCATGATGAGTCCGGCCAGGGCGGGGCCAACGATGCGGGCCGCGTTGAACAGAGACGAGTTGAGGGCGACGGCGTTCATCACCAGATCTTTCCCGACCAGTTCCCCCACCATGGCCTGCCGTGCCGGAAAATCGAGAGTGTTGGCCAGGCCCAGCATCAGGGCTACCAGCAGCAGCAACGGGTAGGTAGCCGTATTGGTGAAAACCAGGATTGCCAGCAAAGTCGACCCCAGGCTGAGAACAATCTGAGTTGCCAGCACAACCTGCACCTTCACCAGCCGGTCAGACAGAGCACCGGCAAAAAGGGACAAGAGCATGACGGGCAAAAACTGCACCGCGCCGACCAGGCCCAGCAGGAAGGGACTTCCCGTCAACGTGTAGGCCAGCCAGGGGAGGGCAAGGTTCTGCATCCAGGTACCAGTGAGAGAAACGGTCTGGCTGAGAAAGAAGGCTCGGTAAGAAGGGTTGCCCAACGCAGGGAAGCGGGACTTCATGGTGATGAACTCAGGGTGACACGGCACCCTCGCTGTGTCAATCGAGTCGGCAGAATCTGTTGACGCATTGGTCAAACGGGGTTAAGGTTTTGTAAACGTTTACAGGAGAAGGACGGATGTGAAGACCATCAAGGATGTGGCGGCTGTGGCGGGGGTATCCGTCGCTTCGGTATCCCGGGCTATGAACAATCCGTCGACGGTTTCTCCTGAGAATCTCAAGCGCATCAATGCCGCCATCCGTAAGTTGGGCTATGCCCCCAACAAAATTGCGCGCAGCCTCAAGGTGCAGACCAGCAAGAGCGTGGCTGTTATGGTTCCCGACATTTCCAACCCCTTTCATCTGAAGGTCATCAAGGGTGCTGAATCGGTTTTGGCCGCTGCCGGCTACACTTTGTTCATTATGGATACCGAGGAGAGTGCCGAGAAAGAGGCTCGGTCTTTGCGGGATCTTCTTGATCGGCAAATCGATGGCCTGGTCTATGTGCCCGTGCTCACCAATGACCGGCTGCCCCCCATCCTCTCGGCGAACCAATTGCCTTTGGTGTTTGTTGACCGCTTCCTCGGTACTGAGCACGACAGTATCCGCGGCAACAACGCTGCTGGTATTTCTATGTTGTACCGTTACCTGATTGCGAAAGGACATCGAACGATCGCGCTGATCGGCGGGCCGGACTTCTCGCAGATTGGTCGCGAACGGAATGAGGCCTTTCGCTCATTGGCCTTTCAAGAGGACGGAAGCCATGCCCAGGCCCTGATGCGTACGGGGGACTTCACCGTCGAGGGCGGGTACCGCCTTGCCCGCGAACTGGTGCTCTCCGGGGTCGCCATGGACGCGGTGTTGGCCACGAACAATCTTCTGGGAATCGGTGCCTTGAAAGCCTTTCGCGAGCTGGGAATACGGGTGCCCATCAACCTGGAGCTGGCCGTTTTTGACGAGATCGGCGAGTTGGTTGATCCCCCGATTCCCCATGTCCGCCAGCAGGCCTTCGAGATGGGCGCGCAGGCGACCCGGTTTCTTCTGGAACGGATCGGAGGCGACAGCGGTCCGGCTCGCACCGTTCTCTTCGAACCCCTCCTTTTTACCCCCGAACATTACAAAAAGTTTTCTTGACATCATTACCCGCTGGGTTTAGCCTCAGTTTTGTAAACGATTACAGAACTGCCCCACCAGAGGAGATGCGAACAATGCCAGAGAGCTTGTTGGTTCGGATCGAGGACCTCCACAAATCCTTCCCCGGAGTCCACGCCCTCAAGGGTGCCAGGTTCGACCTTCGTCCCGGCGAAGTCCATGCTCTGATGGGTGAAAATGGTGCCGGCAAGTCCACCCTGATGAAAGTTCTGGCAGGCATTTATACCCGGGATTCCGGCACCGTTCTGCTCGACGGACAACCCATCGACATTCACACCCCGCATCAGGCGCAAAAACTCGGGATTGGCATCATCCATCAGGAACTGAACCTGATGAACCATCTGACAGCAGCCCAGAACGTGTTCATCGGCCGGGAGCCCAAAGGGCTGATGGGGCTGTTTCTTGATGAAAAGAAGCTCAATGACGACACGGCCAAGCTTTTGGCGATGTTGAAAGTCGACGTGGACCCCAAGACCCTCATCGGCGGTCTAACTGTGGCCAAACAGCAGATGGTGGAAATTGCCAAGGCTCTTTCCTTTGAATCCCGCGTTCTGATTATGGACGAACCGACGGCCGCGCTCAACGACGCTGAAATCGACGAACTGTTCCGCATTATCCGCGAACTCAAGGCCAAGGGTGTGGGCATTGTCTACATCAGTCATAAAATGGACGAGCTGAAACGGATTTCCGACCGGGTCACGGTGATGCGCGACGGCGAATACGTCGGCACCCTCAATACCCAGGAAGCCACCATGGAGCAGGTCATTTCCATGATGGTCGGCCGACCTCTGCAGAATTACGTCCGTAAAGATCAGAACATGGATGCCAACCCCGTCGCCCTTGAAGTCAAGGGCTTGAACCGGGGGAGGGCCCTTCGCGACATCAACTTCAAACTGCGTCAAGGCGAGATTCTTGGTTTCGCCGGTCTGATGGGAGCCGGACGTACCGAGGTGGCCCGCGCGGTTTTCGGTGCCGACCCCGTCGATTCCGGTGAAATTCTGGTGAAAGGGAAAAAAGTCACCGTCAAGATTCCCAGGGACGCTGTCCAGGCGGGCATCGGGTACCTGTCCGAAGACCGCAAGCGTTACGGTCTGGCCTTGGGTATGGACGTTCAGGCCAACACGGTCATGGCGACCATAGGCCGGTTTCTGCATCTAGGCACTTTTCTGAAGAAGAAGCCCATGGCCGACGTGGCAGAGAAATACATCAACACGTTGAGCATCAAAACCCCAAGCCAAGAGCAGCTGCTGAAGTTCCTCTCCGGCGGCAACCAGCAGAAGGTCGTCATTGCCAAATGGCTGTTGCGCGACTGCGACATCCTTTTCTTTGACGAACCCACCCGGGGCATCGACGTCGGTGCCAAGTTTGAAATCTACAAATTGATTCAGGATTTGGCCACGCAGGGCAAGGCCATCGTCATGATCAGTTCCGAGCTGCCCGAGGTTCTGCGCCTCAGCCACCGGATTGTTGTGATGTGCGAAGGCCGGATTACCGGTGAACTCTCGGCCGCCGAGGCCACCCAAGAACGGATCATGCACCTGGCGACCCTGCGGTCGGCGGCGATGTAAAGGAAAGGAGAAAGAATGAACACCGTTATCAAGAACCTTTTTTCAGCAAAGGCACGTCAGAAGGTTCTGGCCTTCGCCAGCCTTGTGCTGATGATTGTCATTTTTGCCGTCCTTTCCCCTAACTTCTTCCAAATGGACAACCTGATTTCGATCATGCTGTCCACCGCCGTGACCGGCGTGCTGGGAATCGCGGTGACCTTCGTCATCATTACCGGTGGCATTGACCTGGCCATCGGAACCTTGATGACGCTTACGGCGGTTATGGCAGGTGTGTTTATCGGTTATTGGAACCTGCCCATCTGGCTCGGAGTTTTGGCCGCCATGGCCACGGGTGCCGTAGCCGGAACAATCTCGGGTGTTTTAGTCGCGAAGCTCAAGCTCCCCCCCTTTATCGCCACCATGGGCATCATGATGATTGCCAAGGGACTTTCTTTGGTCATCTCCGGCGCCAAACCCATCTACTTCACCAAGTACGAAGGCTACAACAGCATTTCCAACGGGTCGTTTATCGACTTCAGCTTTCTGGTGCCCGGCTTGATTATTCCGAATGCCGTGGTGATCTTTTTCGGTGTGGGTATCGTTTCAAGCATCATTTTGAACAAGACTGTTTTAGGCCGCTACACCTTCGGTCTGGGCAGCAATGAAGAGGCCGTTCGGCTTTCAGGAGTCAACGTAGACCGCTGGAAAGTCGCTATCTACGCCTTGGCTGGAGCCATTGTGGGCATTGCCGGTATTTTGATCAGCAGCCGCCTCAATTCGGCTCAACCGGCCCTGGGTCAGGGTTACGAGCTCGACGCTATCGCCGCCGCCGTCATCGGCGGGGTTTCGCTTTCCGGCGGTGAGGGCACCATTCTTGGTACCATCATCGGTGCCTTTATCATGAGTGTGCTGATCAACGGGCTGCGCATTCTGTCGGTTCCCCAGGAATGGCAGACGGTGGTCAGCGGTTTGATCGTCATCTTTGCGGTGTATATGGACATCTTGCGCCGCCGTAAGTAAAGAGAGAATAAAAACCCGTCGCCGTATGGTGGACGGAGAAAGAATGCAAAGGAGTTTGCGTATGATTCTTAAGAAATTTGCCGCCCGGGGCTTGGTTGTTTTGACCGCCCTGGCCGTTCTGGCTATGACCGGTTGTGCACCCGCCAAGCCCGCTGAACCTACCAAGGTTTACATTCCCCTGATTTCCAAGGGTTTCCAGCACCAGTTCTGGCAGGCCGTCAAGGTCGGTGCCGAAAAGGCCGCAGCGGAATTCAGCGTCGAGATCACTTTCGAAGGCCCTGAGAACGAGACCATGGTCGACAAGCAGATCGATATGCTTTCCGCCGCCTTGGCCAAGAAACCTTCGGCCCTCGGATTCGCCGCTCTGGACAGCCAGGCTGCCATTCCCCTGCTGAAGAAAGCTCAAGAAGCCAAGATTCCCGTCATCGCATTTGACTCGGGTGTCGACTCCGACATTCCGGTGACCACCGCTTCGACCGACAACGCTGTTGCCGCCGCCGGTGCCGCCGACGCCATGGGCAAGCTGCTCGGTGGTAAGGGCGAAGTAGCCTTGGTTGTTCATGACCAGACCAGCGCCTCGGGAACCCTGCGCCGCGACGGCTTCGTCAACCAGATGACGTCTGCTTTCCCTGATATCAAGATCGTCGACATCCAGTACGGCGGTGGCGACCATCTGAAGTCGACCGAAATCACCAAGGCTCTGCTCCAGGCTCATCCCAAGCTGGCCGGTATTTTCGGTTCCAACGAAGGCGGAGCCATCGGCATCGTCAACGGCGTGAAGGAAGCTGGCAAGGAAGGCAAAGTCGTCATCATTGGCTTTGACTCCGGCAAGGCTCAGACCGACGCTATCCGCAGCGGCCTGATGTCTGGCGCCATCACCCAGAACCCTGTCGGTATCGGTTACGAGACCGTCAAGGCTGCTGTCGCCGCTTTGAAGGGCGAGACCCTCCCCAAGACCATCGACACCGGTTTCTACTACTACGACAAGACCAACATCGACAATCCTGAGATTGCCGCTGTTCTCTACGAATAATCGTGTGAGTGAGGCCCGTCGGGACTTCGGCCCCGACGGGCCTTTTTTTATACCCTTGCCCTAGGAGCGCCCCATGCTGATTGGAATACCCCCCGTTGTCGGTCCCGAACTGCTCAATATTCTGTACCGCATGGGCCATGGCGATGAAATTGTTCTGGCCGACGCTTTCTTCACCGGTGAAACGCTGGCAAAGCGCCTCATCCGTTGCGACGGTGTCCGCATCCCGGCTCTCCTTGACGGCATCCTTCAGCTGATCAATTTGGACGACTTTGTAACCGACTCTCTGGTGATCATGGACCCTAAGGCCGGCGACCATTTGGACCCCGCCATGGAGAGTTCCTACCGCAGCGCCATTGAGAAGCACTGGCCCCACGCTCCGGCGTTTCACCGCATGGAACGATTCGCCTTCTACGAGCGTTCCAAAAAGGCGTTTGCCGTGGTGATGACCGGTGAAACCGTCAAATACGGCAATATCATCTTGAAGAAGGGAGTGATTCCTGTATGAAGGTGGAAGTTCTGTCCTACGGTGAGCTGTTGATCGACTTCTCGCAGCACGGAAAAGGCCCCCTGGGTTACCCGGCCTACGAAGCGCTGCCCGGGGGCGGAGTCGCCAACATGGTGGTGGCCCTGGCCAAGTGGGGACATTCTGTCGCATTTGGCGGCAGGGTGGGTGAAGACGCGCTGGGGGCCTTGCTGCGTAAGACTCTGGCCGACTGCCGTGTCGATGTGAGTCAGCTGACCTCGTCGTCCCGGCCGACGACCATGGCCATCGTCTCTCTCGACGCGCACGGTGACCGCAGTTTTGACTTTCTCTGGAAGGGAACCTCCTGTGAAGGAATCCCGATGCTCGCGCCCGACTTGAAGGCTGTGCCGCGGCTTTTCCATTTCAGCTCCGTTTCCATGAGCGACCCTGAGGGCCGCAAGAACAACCTGGCTTCGGCCCTAGCCCACAAGAACGCCGGATCCATCGTCTCGTTTGATCCCAACCTGCGCACCAACCTTTGGTCGTCGCTGGATACGGCACGTGAGGCCATGCGCGAGGGGCTTGAGCTGTCTGACATCGTGAAGATCTCAGAAGAAGAGGTGGCTTTTCTGCTGGAAGAGCCGCTGGGAGACCCGATGGAGCAGGCTCAGCGGTTGTGGAACCGTCACCCGCTTCCCGTGCTTTTTGTCACGCTGGGTGCCAAGGGCTGCCTCTGGTTCTGCCAAGGACAAAGGGGCTCACAGGCGACCCCCAAGGTTGCGGTCGTCGACACCACCGGGGCGGGAGACTGTTTCATGGCGGGCATCCTCCATGTGTTTTTGGGACTGAACAAGGCACCAAGCGCTCTGACGGCTGCCGACGCTGCCGGTATGGCTGCTTTCGGGGTCGCTTCGGGATCGTCTTCTACCCTCAACCGGGGCGGAATTCCCTCCATTCCAACGCTGGATACGGTGAATTCGTTGGTTTTTCCGTCTGCCGGATAGTATCTTAGAAGCAGACACAAGGAGGACATCATGGGCGTTTCTTCCATTGGTGGTTCTTCCGGATTGGACCCTTTTACCCCCACACAGGGTCCGGCCCCCGAAGAGTCCCGCGAAAAAGTTTCCGATAACGAAGCAGTCGAAAAGGCTCCGCTCCCTGAGGGTGCTGGGACTACCATCGACACTTCTGCCTGACAGGGATAGAAATGGATTTCACTCCTCAAGAACACGATCAAGGGCGTTGGACTGTAAACTGTCTGACTGTCTTGATGTATCATGAAATTTTGCCCCGGGCTGCTTGGCCTGCTGGGGGACCAGGACCAGTCCGGACGGCGCAAGGCGTGACCGATGTGCTTCCGGCTCCACTCTACGTCTGGGAGGAAGACTTTGTTGCCCAGATAGAATTCCTTGTCAGGGAAGGGTTTGCTGTCGTTTCACCTCAGTCCGTCGTCGAAGCCTACGGTGGGGGCCGCTCCTTGCCTGACAAGGCCGTTCTTCTCACCTTCGATGATATGTGGAAGGGTGGTATGACGACCGCCTACCCGGTTCTGAAGCGCTGGGGGCTTTCTGCCTTGGCCTTTCTGGTCCGGGGATGGATTTTCGACGAGCCCCAGAAGCCGGTAGCGGGAAGTCCTGTCTGCCTTGCCCGGGGTGAGTGGGAACCGCTTGAAGACGTGTTCGCTTTTGCCAACCATACCGATCGACTGCATACCAGGGGGCCTCAAGGCCCCACGCTTTTAACAGTGGAAGAAGAGGCTTTTGTCGCCGATCTTCGCCGCTGTGAAGAAGTGACGACCTTGAAAGGGGTTTTTGCCTATCCCTTTGGGGCTGTTGGACCGGCGGCTGAAAAAGGATTGGCACGAGAAGGCTTTTCGCTGGCCTTTACCACCGAGCCGGGTGCCAACGACCACACCTCGAACCCGTTGCGTATGCGTCGGAACCTTGTCCCGTGTGGGGCCGGGCTGGACGAATTCCGTACAATTCTGGCAAGATAGCAGTCATCCCGTCCCTGTTGGAGTTCTCAATGAACCTGTTCTCCCGTCTGTCTCTGCTGACCCTTGGGTTGGTACTGCTTTCGCCTCTGGGTGCCCAGTCGGCACCGCCTCTGCGCTTTGGGCTGCTGCCAGCTGAGTCAGCTATTCCTTTGATTGTCGCTCATGAAAAAGGCTTTTTCGCCGCTCAAGGCGTTGCCGTGGAACTGACCATGTTCCAATCGCCACTGGACCGCAACATTGTCCTCCAGAC
Organism: Spirochaetota bacterium; assembly: GCA_020049045.1. Classification (GTDB taxonomy): domain Bacteria; phylum Spirochaetota; class Spirochaetia; order JABEVK01; family JABEVK01; genus JAIFLN01. The sequence continues at coordinate 32,980 of JAIFLN010000081.1, forward strand.
CGGAAAATCAGACGGAGCCATCGGTGATGTGATGACCGTACTGGCTTTCAAGGAAGCCGGTTTGGCAGTGACGGCCGCCAGCGATATCAATGAAGACTTCAAGTTGTTGGCCAGTCCCGGTGCGGGGATCACGACGCTGGCCCAGCTCGACGGCAAAGATGTCTCGGTGGTGCCTAACTTCGCACTCGAATACATCATGGACCGGATTGCCCAAAAGGCCGGCATTACCTACAAGCTGGTGAACATCCCCTCCATTCCTGCCCGTTTCGAAGCGTTGATGGCCAACCGGCTGACCGGGGTTGTTTTCACCGAGCCTCAGGCAACCGTGTTGGTAGCCCGAGGTGCCAAGCTGCTGGGTGGATCGCAGGAATCCGGTTTGAAAGCCGGTGTTCTGCTGTTTACCGACAAGGTTCTGGCAGAACAGCCCAGCGCTGTCCAAGCGTTTTATCGCGCTTACAATCAAGCTGTGGCATTCATCAATTCCACTCCGGCCTCTTCGTATGCGGCCACGCTTGTGAAGTATGGCTTTCCCGAAGCTATCACTGCCTACCTCGGTTCGGGAGTCCGCTACAAAAACGCCGCGGCCGTGACACCCGCCATGTTTGAGGACATCGCCGCCTGGTGCCGCAGCAAGGGCACTGTGAAAAAGGCCTGGACCCTGGCCGAGGTCGCCACCGACCGGTTCCTCCCTTGATCCGACTGGAGGGCGTCTCGGTCCGATTCGGCAGCGAGGTTGTCCTCGACGAGCTTAATCTGACGTTGGAACCTCAGTCAGCGACAGCCATTATCGGCGTCTCGGGCTGTGGAAAGACAACCCTCCTCAAGGTGATGGCGGGGTTGCTTCGTCCTGACCAGGGGAGGGTGTCTCTTGAGGCAGGGTCTTCGTTGATTCTGCAGTCGCTAGGGCTGTTTCCGTGGAAGACTGTGCGAGACAATGTGACGGTGGCATTGGAGCCCTTGGGCGTCATAGGCGTCGAGGCCGAGAGACGGACCAACGAAGTTCTGGCGGAATTGGGCCTGACCGAGGTGGCGGGCAAGTTTCCGGGGCAGCTGTCGGGGGGGCAAGCTCAACGCACGGCCATTGCCCGCGCCTTGGTCAGACGCTCCCAGCTGCTCCTGATGGATGAACCGTCGGCCTCGCTGGACGCTCTGACGCGCGAGGATTTTCAGGATCTGGTCTTGCAGCTGCACCGCACCCACCCGTCGACGCTGGTGGTAGTGACTCACGGAATTGAGGAAGCAGTGGTGCTGGGGCAGACCATTTTAGTGATGACCAAGGCCGCCCAGCCTCGCCGTTTGGTCAATCCGCTGTTCGGTCTGCCGGACTTGCGCTCTGACCCGCGCTTCGGACCGTTCTGCCAGCTGGTTCGCCAGGCTTTGCTGCCTGTGGCGGCATCGGTGGTGCCGGAATGAACGATTTGCCGCTTCACACCTTGGCCAGCCTAGTCCGTGTGGCCGTTGCGCTGGCGGTCTCTTTGGCCCTGGCGGTTCCAGCTGGAATGCTGGCCGGTGCCCGCCCCCGGGTGGACCGCTGGGTGTCGCCCCTGGCCTACTTGCTGTACCCTGTCCCCAAAATCGCCTTTCTTCCGGCTTTCATTGTGCTATTGGGGTTGGGCGAGGCTTCGAAATTGGCGCTGCTGGTGACCATTCTGGTTTTCCCGCTATACCTGGCCGCCCGCGACGGTGTCCGCGACATCCCCTCGGACCTTTTGGTTTCAGCACGCTCCCTGGGTCTGAAAGGCTGGGCGATGGCAAGGCATGTGTTTGTTCCCGCCGTGCTTCCGCGGCTGTTCTCGGCGCTGCGCCTGGGCGTTGGCATTGCCCTCTCGGTGCTGTTTTTTGCCGAGAACTTCTCCACCGAGTACGGGCTGGGTTCGCTGGTGATGAACCAATGGGCCATCATGCGCTACGCCGAAATGTCGTGGGGCATTGCCGCCCTGAGTTTGCTGGGGTTGGCTTTGTTTGTGGCCGTCGATGCCTTGGAACGGTGGACCTGCCCCTGGACCAAGACCGACTGAAACTAAAAGGCTCTTTTATACTGCTGGGGTACGTTTCTATGATCGGCCGGGGCCTGGCGAAGCGGGTAGTAGGGGTCGCGAAGCAGCTGGCGCCCCATCAGAATCACATCAGCGTCACCCGAGGCTAGAATCGATTCGGCTTGTGTCGTTTCGGTGATCAGACCGACCGTACCAACCAGAAGTCCAGTCTCCCTTTTCACCCGGGCGGCCAAAGGAACCTGGTACCCCGGCCCAATGGTCATTTTTGCCCCGGGAACGGCGCCACCCGACGAGATATCGGCAAAATCCACGCCTTCGGTCTTCAGGATGTTCAAGAGCGCAACGGTCTGGTCGACATCCCAGCCTCCGTCCATCCAATCGGTGGCGGAAAGCCGGATCATCAGCGGCATGGTGGAGGGGAGCACTTTGCGGATGGCGCGGGTGACCTCGATCGCCAGCCGGAAGCGGTTCTCGGCGGTGCCGCCCCACTGGTCGGTGCGCTTGTTGGTCAAGGGCGACAAAAACTGATGGATGAGGTAGCCGTGGGCACCGTGGATTTCGACGGTGTCGAACCCGGCCGCTACGGCGCGTTGGGCGGTAGCGGCAAAGTCGGCAATCACGGCAAGAATCTGTTCGTGGGTCAATGCCACAGGAACGGGGTAGGTCGGATCGAAGGGGGCTGTCCCTGTAGAGACGACTGTCCAGCCGCCGTCTTCGGGCGGCACGGCGCCGGACTTGGGTCCCCAGGCATAGGTGGACGCCTTGCGTCCGGCGTGGGCAATTTGCACTCCGATCTTGGTGCCCGCCGCGTGGGCGTCGTCGACAAGCGGGCGAAAGGCCTCGGTTTGAGCATCGTTCCACAGTCCCAGGTCCTGGGGGCTGATCCGTCCGCACGGCTGGACGGCCGTCGCCTCGACAATCACCAGTCCGACACCCCCGACGGCCCGTTCGGCATAGTGCCGCCGATGCCAAGGTTGCACCAGGCCGTCGACGGCAGAATATTGGCACATGGGGGCCATAAACAGCCGGTTATTCAGGGTCAGACCGCGAAGGGTCAAGGGAGAGTATAGAAACGAAGAAGATTCCATCTGGTTACTATACCGAGGATTTGACCCTAAAGTACACCGAATACCGCTCGTACCCCACCTCGTACAGCGGCAGGAACCTCAGTCCCCGTTCCTGTCCCCGGGCGCGGAACTGGCCCGTCCACCGCCGCCACTCCCGTTCATTGTCGGGAGTCAGCAGCGTTTCGGGATGGAGCGGGTCGCCGACCAGCGTCCTTTCCTCGTCGCACAAGCCCGCCAACACCACGGGTCCATCGAGGAAGGCGAACAGCTCCGGTTCCCCCGGAAGGGCAACCGCTGTGATTCCCTTGGGCAGCTCGATGTGCACGGTGTCGTTGTGCCAGGTCTGCGAAAGGCTGGCCCAACCGTCGTTAGCTTTCCAGACGGCCGTTTTACCGTTGACCTTCAAGACAGCCGGATCTTTCAGCCAGGTTGGAAGGCGTATCGTGAGCTCAAAGGCGACGGGCCGGTCGGTCTTGATCGCCAGGTCAAACGCCCAGCGGTCGGGGGCTCCTGTGGGAAACTCGGTCGCATTCACGGCCTGCGTATAACCAGACTGGCTGTCGGTGTTCAGGGTTGCCACAACGTCCACGCCCGCCTGGGTCCAACGGGCTTGCGAGGGGATGAACTGGCTGAGGGACAGACCTCGGTCTGAAGTGTACCAAATAGCCCCCGTGTGGGTGGCATTGGCTTGGACCAAGGTGCCATGACAGCAGAAAAAGTCATTTCTCTCGCTGGCCCAACCCTTGGTAGCGCCCGGCCGAAGGGGGAGAAAGTAGGTGATCAGTCCCGTTCGAGGGGTGCCGCCTGCCTGTCCGTGGGTCGGCCCGCCTTCCCAATGCCCTTGGGCCAGCACGCCGTTGTGCAGGTTCTTTTCCCAGTAATCCCCATATTGGGCATCACCGGTCCAGCGCAACAGGAACTCGGCCAGCCGCATCATGTTGTAGACGGTGCAGTGTTCCTGGTTTTTTTCACCCAGGCGGGCCGAGAGTTGCCCCCGCGGCCCCCAGATTTCGCCCGAGGTCTGTCCCCCGGTGGCGTACTGTCCCCGGTCGGTGACGGTTTGCTTCCAATACTCCTCGACAATCTTCAGCCAGCGGGCCTCGCCGGTGACTTCGTACGCCCGTGCGGCCCCTAAAATTTCGGGAATGGTGGTGTTGGCGTGCATATTGGTGATGACGTCCCGGCCCTCCAGGAGGGGATCAAACAGCCGCCGCCGGGTGTAGCGGTCCAGCAGTTCCCTGTGGGTGGTTTCCTTGGTCAGATCGTAGAGGTCGGACCAGACCTCCAGCATGCCCCCGGTTTCAAAATCGAGGATATCGTCCATCTGCTGCTGGCTGAACGACGACGTCCAGCGGTGGAACCAGCGAGCCCAACGAACCGTGACTTCGAGCGCCGGGGCGTAGCCGGTAGCCCTGTGGAAGTCGAGCAGACCCATCAGGGTCTTGTGCACGGTGTACTGCGGGGCCCAGACCGATTTGCCCCGGGCAATCCACTCCAAATACTTTTCCGGAATGGAACCGGCCCACTCACCGCCATCGGGGCCGCCGCCGCCAGCCAGTGACCCAGAAAATGGCCCCTGAGCTGGCTGGTGGGAGACTCCCATCCGCCATGAAGGTCGGTCCGAAGGCTGGGGTCGGTCCACAAGCCCGCCTCGAAGCGGTAGGGTTGAAGCAGCAAATCGGTGGAAAGGCCCAGCAGGTAGCGGCGGTTGGCCGATCGGCGGGTCTGCAGCGGGCTATCGCCCAGTGTGATGTTGTTCAGGGCAACGGGGATCAGTTTCATTTTGCAACTCCCATCCAGACGAGCATTTCGCCCTTGCCCCGGTTACCCCACAGGTGGTAGGGGACCAAAACGGCCTCGGTGCTTTTTGAGCGTGGAAGCTCAGTCGAATACGGTTCGGTGGTCGCCGGGGCTTCGGTGCGCAACGCCGTCAGCCGGAGGCGTTGCGCACCGTCGCCCAGACCCGGGGCCGCTTCAAGTTTGGCTGACTCGGCTGAAACCAGCGTTAGGCCGTGAAGGTCCGCCCCGTTGTCGGTCTGCTCGGCACAGTACAACAGCGGACCACGATGCACGGCCACTTTTCCCGCGGTTTCGCGCACGCGGGGGTGGCTTCGCAAAAACTTCACCGCCATAGGCAGCTCCAGGGCCACGCTGTCGCCCGTTTTCCAGACCCGGTTGATCACGGCGTAGCCTTTTTCCAACTTGTCCAGCGCAATCTCCGCGCCGTTTACTTTCAGGGTCGCGTTGTCGCACCAAGAAGGGATGCGGAGCGCAAACGACCAGGGCTCACTCGCGGGGACAGAACTGAACGCAAACGTGATTTTGCCGTCCCAGGGATAGTCGGTGGTCTGTTCGAGAATCAACTCTGTCCCTCGGAACGGAATTTTTGCGGTTCCCTGGGCAAACTGATGGGCCCAGACCCCCGCCTCGGAGGTGGAATACTGGTACTGGGCGAACGAGGCAATAGTGCGGGCGATGTTCGGCGGGCAGCAGGAGCACCCGAACCACTCGACGCGGGAGGTTTTCACGTGCTCCATGTCCTGCCTGTACTCGGCGACTTGAGGGACCACTTCCAGAGGGTTCACGTAGAAGTAGCGGGTGCCGTCGAGCGAAATGCCGCTCAGTGAGCCGTTGTACAAGGACCGCTCCAGCACATCGGCGTAGCGGCGGTCGGGATCGGTCAGCGTCATCCGCCAGGCCCACAGCACCAACCCGATGGCGGCGCAGGTTTCGGTATAGGCGGTGTCGGAGGGCAGATCGTCGTTGATAGTGAAGCGTTCGCCGTTCGACTGTGAACCCAGGCCGCCGGTCACGTACATCTGCCGCTCCACCACGTTGTGCCAAAGGGCATCGAGGGCCGGTGCCAGGGTAGCGTCGGAATCTAACCGCATCTGGTCAGCCATGGCTGTGTAGAGGTACATGGCTCTCACCGAGTGTCCGACGGCAACGGTCTGTTCGCGTACCGGAAGGTGGTCCTGATAGTAGTCCCTACCGTTCCAGAGGGTGCGTTTTTGGGGCCAGGCAATGATTTTATCGTGGTCGATCACTTCGGGATGCTTGCCCCGCTCATCGACGAAGAATCGTGAGAGGGTACGGTAGGATTCGTTGGCGGTTACCTTATAGAGCTTGTACAGTGCCAGTTCAATTTCCGGGTGGCCATCGTAGGCGACAATCTGTCCGGGACCATGACCGAAGGTTTTCACCAGATGGTCGGCGTACCGGCACATAACATCGAGAAAAGCCCTCTTTCCAGTGGCTTCAAAGTAGGCAACGGCTCCCTCCATCAGGTGGCCGCCGCAGTACATCTCGTGTCCCATGGCGAAGTCGGTCCACCGCTGTTGCTTGGCCTTCACGGAAAAGTAGGTTTGCAGGTACCCGTCGGGTTCCTGTGCCCCCGCGATCAGTTCGACGGCCGCATCGATCTTGGCTTCCAGTTCGGGATCGCTGCGATTCATCAGGCTGTAGGCGGCGGCTTCGATCCACTTTCCCAAGTCGCTGTCCTGAAAAATGAGACCTGCAAACTCCCCCTGCTTTTTACCGGCGGCGATCCGGAAGTTCTCCACCGAGTGGCTCGGTTCGGCTCCGGGAATCTCATCGTTCAGGGCCTTCCACTGGTAGGGAATGACCTGATCGTGGACGAGATTCTGCTTTACCTTCCAAAATCCAGCCGTAATTCGAATTTGGGAGGGGGAAAGAGACTTGGTTGGGTTCATGATTGCTATCCTCTACTGCTGATTGTTGGCTGAGACTGCTATTTGAAATAGAATCCGAGTATTGCGATTATGTGACAGATTCCGACTTTTTGGGGGCCCTTGTGCGCCATATGATGATACCGACCTTGCGCCAGGTTCACGCCGACAACGGAGGCCTGGGAATCTTCAAACCCGGTTGGATCCACCGGCGCAGGCTTCTAACCTCTTCCGTACTTCTCCTCGGCCTCAAGGGCACCATTCCTCTGGCAGTCGAGGAAGAGCCCATGGAGCTGACTATCGGGCGCATGGTTGTTCTTCCGGCTGGTCTGATCCACGAGGGGACGGCACCTCTGATAGAACCCGCTTCGTACTTTTGGATGCACTTTACGTTTCCCGGGGAGGTCTCGTTTTTCTCCCAGGAAGAGTCCGACACGATTCTCAGCAGCGGGGGGGTGACAACCCACCTTTTGGAGGAAGCGGCTCTGCTTCCCTTTGTGTTTGACCTTCCCGAGCCCGAGCCTTTCCGGGACGAATTCCGCCAGCTTCTGAACCTTCAGGAGACCCCCTCCTATACGGGTTGGAAATTCCAGCTTTTGTTTCAGCATCTGCTGATCCATCTGACCGAGCAGGTCATCGGCGGGCACAATCCGCCAACCGTCCATTCCTCTTCCTCCAGTGTGGTCTACGCCATTCTGGCCTGCGTGGCCGAAAACCTCACCGACCCCAACCTGTCGATCAAGACCATTGCACAGACCCTGGGTCTGAACCTGGACTACGCCGGCCGGCGGTTCAAACAGGTGATGGGTCTTTCGGTGGGTGACTATCTGCTCAAAGAAAGGATGAAGATTGCGGTCCATCGGCTGCAACATTCGACCGACACCCTCGAAGCTGTGTCGGCTGCCTGTGGTTTTGGTTCGACTCGGCACTTTTTGCGTCAGTTCAAGACCCAGTTCGGTATCACCCCCACTGAGGCCCGCCTGCGGTACCGCATGATGCACTTCAATTCGTTGTAGAATTTTGGTGTAGACTGCAGACATGCACGAACACTTCCGCGCCCTCGCCATTCACAACGCCCACGCCCACAAACTGCTGATGGAGGGGCTGGGGACAGAGCCCGATCCGTTACAACTGGAACTGATCCTCGAGGGGGTGGTCCACGACGGGCTATGGCTGACCAAATTTCCCCTGTTGTACACCCCCACCTACGGCGTCAAGAGGCTCGACGCTTTGAATAAGGCCTGGCCCGTAACCCCCGATGTCGAAGAACTGAAAGCGCTGCGTCCGCTGGTGGACGCCGATGTGTTGCGGTTCATCCTGAAGCTGACACCGGCCGATCTCGAAACCAAGGTGGAAATTTTCTACGGCGGCAGGGCGATGAACAAGGCTCTGTGGCAATATCTGGCGGCCTGGTTCGAGCACGATGCTGTGCTTCGCGGGCGCTGGGGTGTCGCCCCCGGGGTTCTCACCACAGTGTTTGCTTGAGAAGCTTTTGAATTTCTGATCCAGAAACGGGTCGGGAAAACAGGTAACCCTGGCCCTGGTCGCAACCGAGTGACCGAAGGACCGCCAGATGATCTCTGTCTTCAATACCCTCGGCGGTGGTTTGCAGCCCGAGCGAGCGGGCCAGCTGGACAATCGAACCGAGAAGGGCATGCGACTTGTCGGTCTGGGAAAGGGGTCGGACAAAAGACTGGTCGATCTTCAACTTGTCAAAGGGGTAGTGTTGCAGATAGGACAAGGCCGAGTACCCTGTGCCGAAGTCATCCAGGGCCAAACGGATACCACGTTTCTTCAGGTCTTCCAAGGTTTGATCCACCACCGGATTGTCCTTGATCAGGGCCGATTCCGTCACCTCGAGAATCAATCTGCCGGGATCCAGACCGACTCGGTCGAGAATGGCGTCGACCTCGAGAGCCAAGGTGCCGGTCCTCAGCTGAACTCCTGAAACGTTCACCGAAACGCTGATGTCCTGGGGCCACTTCTGGGTTTGGAGGCAGGCTTGTTCCAGAACCCAAAGGCCCAGAGTAAGGATCAGCTCAGAATCTTCAGCCAAAGGAATGAAGACTGCGGGGGAAACAAGTCCCCTGAGGGGGTGATTCCAACGCACAAGAGCCTCAACCCCGAGCATTTGGCCCCCGTCCAAATCTACGATAGGCTGGTAGACAAGAAACAGTTCCTCTCTATTGAGGCACCCCCGCAAGTCCTCCCTGAGATTGTTTTGTAGCAGGAAGGTATCCATCATTTCCTTCGAAAACAGCACCATCTGGTTGCGGCCGCGGCTCTTGGCGGTACGCAAGGCAAGGTCAGCGCAACGCAACCACCATTCGGTGCTCGTGGCATCCTGCCAAAACGTTGCACCCAATCGGAACCCTGCTTCAAAACGGTCTCCAGCTACAGTAAAGGGGCTTTCCAACTCGGTCATCAGTTGTTCCAAAGACTTCCAGGTTTCGCTCGGTGAACCTTTCATCGGTACCAACAGGGCAAACTCGTCACCATCCAAGCGCGCCGCCACCACGGTTGCAGGTAGGAGCTTGAGCAATCTGGCTGAGATTTCTTTCAGCAGGTTGTCGCCAAAGAGGTGCCCCCTTGATTCGTTGATGTCTTTGAATGACACCAGGCCGATCAAGACCAAACAATGGTCGTCAGCGGGTGCTCCTGCAACAAACAAATCATCAAGGATGGTCCGGAACGTGTGGCGGTTGAGCAAACCTGTCAGGCTGTCGAACCGGGACAAACGGAGAACTTCGAGCTCCTGAAGACGGGTCGCGCTGATGTCCGCACCCAAGCCCCGCCATCCGGTGAGAACCCCGTGATCATCCCGAAGTGGTCTTCCTGACAGGGACCACCAGCGGTTTCCACCAAGGGCGACTTGAACCACAAGGTTCCGGAACGGAACCCCCGCATCGAGAATTTTCTGCTCGGAGGGCATAAGAAACCGGCCGACGAGTTCTTCGGCAGTGGTTCCGAAAAGCTGGGCCAACCGGGGGGAGACCGAGGTCAGACGGCCTTGGGCATCGGTTTCCCAGAGCCCCTCGCTTCCCCCTTCTTCAAATTCGTTCAAGAGGTGCGATACCAAAGTTTTCTGTTTGTCCAGTTCGGCTTCGGCCAGCACCCGGGCGTCGAAAACCTTGGACATGGTCAAAACCAGCGTTGTGATGGCCAGGCCGAAAGCGACAAGCAGTATTTCGGGAACCCAAAGGTCGGGAAAGGGTGCCCGTGAGATGGCAAACCCCGCGCCAGCAGTGAAGGTGGCTGTAAAGGCGACGGCAGCTGCAGGCAGGGTCATCTTTGAAAGCCCGCCTGCTGCCAACAGACCGGTGGCGAACGCTGCCAGAACCACCGCCCGTTCGGGTGAGCTCTCCGGGAAAATCCCAACCAAGAGAGAGGCAAAGACTACGGCCTCGATCACAGCGTGGGCCACCATCCAGCCGGTAGAGGGTACAGTGCGAAGGGAAACGGCCCACCACAACGCCGCCATCAGTGTGGTCACAGCTGCCCATGTGAGCAAGAAGGTCTGGTTGGCTTCAGACCAGAAATAGAGTGTCAGTAGGATGACGTCAACCAAAGTAAAGAGTTGAATGGGAGGAATAAGGCGCCAGAGCCCCTGGCGGCGGGCTTCCTGCAGGGTCATAGAAATAGTGTACGATGCTGAACAAAGGAATTCCATGAACTTTGCGAAGCGAATAACCCCTAAGCAGTTTCTTCCCGCTGACTGGGATCAGGCCTGGGCCCTCGGTTGGTTCCGCATGCGTCAAACGTTGTTCACCACGCACTTTCTGGAATTTGAGCGGCAGTTCTATTCGGCCGTCTGGCTTCGCGTCGGGCTGCCGACGCTGGCCCCCGATAAAACCTTCCTGGAACTCAAAAAGCGCAACCGTCGTTTTCGTGTCGAGTTTGCCGCAGTGGAACCTTCAGGCCCCGATGCGGTTCACGAAGAGCTGTATCAACGCTACCGTCGTTCTCTCGCCTTCGAGCCGGCGGACACCCTTCATGATCTGCTGTTTGGTCAGGAGGAACAGACCCATTTTTCCACCTGGGAGGTCAACCTTTACGATGGTGAGAAGCTCATTGCCTCGGGGAGTTTTGACCTGGGGGAAAAGGCCGCTGCCGGTATCACCAGCTACTACGACCCCTTGTACCACAAGCACAGCTTGGGTAAGTACTTGATCTACTGCAAGATGGAGTGGTGCCGGGACCGTGGCTTCGATTGGTTTTACCCCGGCTACGCCGCCCCGGGTCAACCGAGGTTCGACTACAAATGGGCCATGGGCGCTTCCACCCTCGAATATTTGGACCTCTTCGGTGGGGCGTGGCGGCCCCGCGACCGCAGCATAGCACCCCCCGACCCGCTGCAAGCGATGCGCGAGCGTCTGACGGCCTTGGTGTCGCTGTTGGAAGGGCGGGGTTTCCAGCCGCGGCTGCTGCATTTTCTGCACCTCGACATCAACCTGAATCCCCAGGTTCAGGGCGTGGGCCTTTTTGACTTCCCCGTCTTCATCGACTGCTTTCCTTCGCCGGAAAAACCGCCTGCTCTGGTGGCCGTCTTTGATCCGAGGGACGGGCGTTACTACTTGCTGGTGTGCCGCACGGTGTACCAGTTCGAAGCGTTGCCCGACGCCCCCGGGACACCTTTGGTGTTTGCTTCGGATCTGCTCCTGATTGAGCGGGTGCTGTTTGCCGGCGAAGAAGCCCAGGTGGCGGCATCCTCGTGCTACACTGTAAGGCTACAGGAGCCTTTATGACCCCCAGCCCCGACCGAACCGCCGCCGATTACATCGCCCTTGAGAACCGTCTGGGGGCTCACAATTACCATCCTCTCGACGTGGTGCTGACCCGCGGAGAAGGGGTCTGGGTGTGGGATGTGGAAGGGCGCAAGTACCTGGACTGCCTGGCCAGCTATTCGGCGGTGAATCAGGGGCACAGCCACCCCCGCATTTTGAAGGCCCTGGTCGATCAGGCCTCGCGTTTGTCGTTGACCAGCCGGGCCTTCCGCAACGACCAGTTGCCGCTGCTGTACGAGAAACTGAACGCGCTCACCGGCTATGGTCAGTATCTGATGATGAACTCGGGTGCCGAGGCCGTGGAGACCGGGGTTAAGGCGGCCCGCAAATGGGGGTATGAAAAGAAAAGGATAGCCGAGGGGCAGGCCGAGATTGTTGTGGCCGCAGGAAACTTCCACGGCCGTACCACCACGGTGGTCTCGTTTTCCACCGAGGAGCAGTACCGCCGGAACTTCGGCCCGTTCACCCCCGGCTTCCGCGTCATCCCCTACGGTGACCTCGAGGCCCTGGAGGCCGCCCTCGGGCCGAACACAGCAGCCTTTTTGGTTGAACCCATTCAGGCCGAAGCGGGCATTCTTCTTCCCCCCGACGGGTACCTCAAGGGAGCCGCCGAACTGTGCCGCCGCCACAACGTTCTTTTGATGCTGGACGAAATTCAGACAGGCTGGGGGCGGACCGGCAAGCTCTTCGCCTGGGAGTGGGAAGACGCGCGACCCGACGTGGTGCTGGTGGGAAAGGCTCTGGCTGGGGGGTTCTACCCCGTCAGCGCGGTGCTGTCGAGTGCCGAGATTCTGGGGGTTTTCCGGCCGGGCGACCACGGTTCCACCTTTGGTGGCAATCCGCTGGCCTGCGCGGTGGCACAGGCGGCGCTGGATGTCCTGGTCGAGGAGGATCTGGCTGGTAGGGCGAACGAGACAGGTGACTACTTCCGGTCGGAATTGAGCCGGCTCAAGCACCCCGGTATCACCGAAATTCGGGGAAGGGGCCTTCTCATCGGGGTGGAGCTGAACCAAAAGGCCCGCCCGGTGGCCGAGGCGATGCAGGCCCGGGGTGTCTTGGTCAAGGATACCCATGG
>JAIFLN010000196.1 GCA_020049045.1 Spirochaetota bacterium
CTTGCGGAGAGCTAGCTGCAAGGCGAGGGCAGGGACGTTAATACAGGCCAAACGGTCCATAAAACTGTGCCTTATCCTGTGAAAGAGGACCGGATTGCTTGTCGCGGATGACTTGCCATTGCGTCTCCCCCAAGGGAGTGAGAGAAACAACGCCGCGGAGGGAAACCTGTGTACCCAGCGAAGCGACGTCGGAACGTTTGCGGGTTAGAAATATCACCGCTGTCTGGCGGTCTTCGGCCATCCGGGCCAGCCGTCCCAGTGTCGCTTCGTCGACAGTGGAACCTACCCAGTCGATGACAATCAACCCGAAGGCCCCCGAGCGCAGCAGCAGATCGGCCGCCTGCAGCCCGGCCTTGGCCTCGGGAGTCAGAACGACCGTGATCGCCTCGACGTCCAGCCCCCGGAACGCCAGATCGGGGGGGAAAAACACGCTGGTCCCTGTTTCGACCCAGGCGATCTGTTCCAGCCGGACCTGAACCTGAAGCATGAGTCCGCACAAAACTGTTACCGCACCGAAAAAACCAGCTTCCGAAACTTCCACCACCCGGCCCAGCACACGGGGAAGATCCAGAAGTCCCCCGGTTGCCTCGGCAGGCCGCAGGAGGTTGCGGGCCCGCTGGACAGCAAAATTGGAAAAGAGAGCGGTCATGAATAAAATACTAAACAGGTGAGTAGTATTTGTCAAGAGACTTGAAAGATCAACGCTCCATAGGCAGGAATCTGGTCCGGCTTGGTTTGGGGTACCGAGGCCAATCGCAGCACCCCGGCGTTGAGCGGCAACGGTTGAGGCTTGCCGCTGAAGTTCATCACCGTCAGAGTCTTGGCCGCTTCCACGGTGATAACACCCGTCTGCGGGTTGCCCTGCACTTTCACCTGGTCCAGACGACGCGGGCCCAAGTCTCCCTTTCGTTTCAGGACGATCAGGGCCTTGTAGTAGGCCAAAATTTCCTGGGAAGCGGAGTATTCCAGTTGGATCCAGCGCAGTTTTGAGGTTTCAAAAGCCGCGCGGGAGTGGGGATCTTCGGGCTCGGCGTCGCCAAAGGTGAAGGCCTCTTTTCGCCCCTTGCGCACCCCTTCGATCAGGCCGGGGTCGCTGAAATCTTCAAAGAACAGGAACGGCGCTATCTCCCCGTACTCTTCTCCCATAAAAAGCATGGGGACGAACGGGCTGGCCATCACAGCAGTGATTCCCAGCAAGGCACGGGACCGACCGTAGGTGGCGATCATGCGGTCACCCAGGGCGCGGTTGCCCACCTGGTCGTGGTTTTGAATATGGACGACGTGCTCGGTACCCGCTGTGGTGCTGCCGTCGGTGCCCATCAGAAAGTGGAACAGCTTGTCCAGGCGTGTGCCGTCGAGGACGAACCCGTGTCTGAGGGCCTTCACCACATCGTCAAAGCTTCCGAAGTTCTGGTAGTGCCGCCCGGTTTCGCCGGTCAGGTGGGCAAACACCGCGTGGTTGAGATCGTCGTTCCACTGGCTGTCGAAGCCGAAACCGGAGGGTGCCGTTACGTACTTGTTGTTGCGCAGATGCTCGGCAATCATGACGATCTGGCGGCCCTCCTCACGGCCGATGGTGTGCGCCAGATCGGTGATCTCCTTTAAGATGGATACAGGCATCACATCGAACACCAGCGACACGGCGTCCATGCGGAAGCCGTCGAAGCCCACCTCCTGCAGCCAATAGCGGGTGTTGGCCAGGAAGAACTCGCGCACTCCGTGATTCCAGGCTTCGTCGAAGTTGACCGCCTCGCCCCAGGGGGTATCGGCCTTTTTGAGGTAGGGGGCGAACAGGCCGGTGTAGTTTCCCTCGGGGCCGAAGTGGTTGTACACCACATCAAGGAGGACCGCCATGCCCCGGTCGTGACAGGCTTCGATAAAGCCTTGAAGGTCATCATAGGTTCCGTAGGTGCTGTGCAGGGCAAACTGACAGACCCCGTCGTAACCCCAGTTGCGTTCGCCGGGAAAGGCCGCCAGCGGCATCAGCTCCACCATGGTGATGCCCAGGTCTTTCAGATGGTCGAGCTTGCTGATGGCCGAACGCAGGGTTCCTTCGGAGGTGAAGGTGCCCACGTGCAGTTCGTAGACGATGGCGTCGTCCATGGCGACGCCCTGCCAGCCCGGCGTCCTGGCCCGCTTCGGCTGGGTGACCATTGAGGGGCCGTGCACCCCTTGCGGCTGATATCTTGTGGCGGGGTCGGGCCAGGGGCTTCCGTCCACCTCGATTTTGTAGAGAGTTCCTTCGGCCAGACGGGGCACCTCGGCTGTCCACCAACCCAATCCGTCACAGGTCAGAGGCCAGGCTTGCCCACTGGTAAGCACCACACGAAGGCTGGTTTTGGTGGGAGCGAAAACCCGGAAGGACGAAGTCCCTTGCTCATTCCAATAGTGTCCGATTCTTGTCATAACGCAATTCTACTCCCTGTCGACGATATCGGGGGGTGTTCCTTCCATAGGATACCGTTGCCGGTGCCAGGCATGACCGGCCAGGCGGAACAGGAAAAACGCCGAGCGGACCAGCCAGTCGACAAACATGGCCAGCCAGACCCCCAGGACTCCCAGTCCCGCCGGAAAGGCCAGAATCCAGCCCAGAGTGATGCGGAACAGCCACATGCCAACTATGGTAACCACCATCGGATACCGGGTGTCTCCGGCACCTCGCAGCCCAGCCGGAAGAAGAAAGGAGGTGACCCATAAAACAGGGGTGATCACCAAACTGATCTGCAAGAGCAGCACCGAAGTCTGGACAACGGCCGGGTCGCTGGTAAACAGCCGGGCAATGGCTGGCGCCAGAGGAACCGCGATCGCTCCCACCACAGCCAGGCTCAACGACGCCGCCAGCATCGAGTAGCGAATGTAGGCCCTGGCCTCGGTCGGGTCCTTTCGTCCCATGGCCTGACCGACCAGGGTGGTGCAGCCAATCGCCAGGGCCGCCGCCGGAAGCTGCAAAAAGGCAGCGCCGACATTGGACACATAGTTGGCGGCCAGCGCCACCGTTCCCAGTGCCGCAATGAAGGCCTGGGTGATAAGTTTGCCGCCGGAAAACATCAGCGAGTCGATTCCGCTGGGAATGCCGATGCGGAAAATGGAGGCCCGCATCGACTTGTTGGAGGTAAAAAGCGACCGCCGTGAAAGGCTCAGAACCCTCTTTCCAGAAAGCAGCACCAACAGCATCAGGGCTGCTCCCAAAATCCGGGCCAGCAGATTGGCAAAGCCGGCCCCGCTGACGCCCCAGCCCAAACCATAGATGAACAGGAACCCAAGCAGAACGTTGGCCAAGTTCATCAGAGCGTTGATCACCATGGGGGTGCGGCCGTCACCGGCACCCCGCAACACGCCCGAGGCAATCAGCGTCAGCGCCAGAAACGGATAGCTGAGCGCTGTCGGTAACAGATAGTCGCGGCCGTAAACCAGCACCTGATGATCGGCCCCGAAGAACAGAAGCTGCAGCAATGGAAGGCTCAATGCCACCACCACGACCGTCACCACAAGGCCGATGAGGGTTCCCGACCGCAACGCTTCGGCGGCGGCGGCGTTGGCTCCCTGATGGTTCTTGCGACCGATCTGGTGGGCCACCACAACAGTGCCACCCAAAGCGACCGCCGAAAAGAAGGCCATAAACACATTGTTGAGGGAGTCGACCAGGCTGATGCCCGAAATGGCTTCCTTGCCGATGTTGCTGGCCATCACGGCATTGACCAGCCCCATGGACATATTGAGCAGCTGCTCGGCGGCAACGGGAAGGGCAAGCTTAGCAATCTGCTGCCAGCGTTGACGGCGAAGAGACTGTTGGGGCATTCCGTCAGTCTACCGCGAAAGGTGCAGGGGTTTCAACGCCGTCAAAGCCACCAGAACCGCACCGACGACAATCACAGCCGGGCTGACAGGAAGATCGACAGCCAGGGCCAGGGCAAAACCACCCAGGTTCATGACCAACCCGAAACCAGCGCCCCAAAGCAAGGTGCCCTTCAGGCTGCGCTGCATGTTCCGGGCCGCCAGGGCGGGCAAAATAGTCGAGGCGTCAACCATCAGCGCTCCGGTGAGCCGCATGGCCAGGCCGATGCCCAGACAGACCGCCAGCACTAGGCCGTAATACACGGCGGTGGCCGGAAGACCCGAGGCCTGTGCCAGTTCTCTGTCGTAGAGAACCGCCCGGAGGGGACGGAAAAACACCAGAATCAGGGTGATCAGAACCACCGCCGCCGCCACAGTGAGCCAAGTTTCGAGCTCTGTAAGTGCCAAAACATTGCCCCAGAACAAGTTGAAAGCTTGAATGGCATGGACGTCTGCTTTATAGAAGAGGATGAACGCCAGGCCCAGCGACAGAGTCATCACCAGCGCCAGAGGGCCTCCGGCCGAAACCGTGGAGCGGACGCTGACCCTGGCGATCAGCATGCCCGCAGCCACTGCCGCAACGACCGCAGTAAGCATCGGGTCGACGCCCAGCACCAGCCCCACAGCGGCCCCCAGCAACGAAACGTGCATGACCGCGAACCTTGCGGGAATGAGCTCGAGGCAGAGGATGAAGGTTCCCAGCGCGGGAAACGCCAGGCCTGAGGCGATCAGAGCGGTCAGAGCTCTTGAGAAGGCCGGAATGGAAAGGATGTCGAAGTACTCGGTCATTCGAGGTCCAGTTCCAGTTCTTCTCGCCTGGCTTCTCTGACCTGGCCGTCGGCAAAAGCGAAGTACCGGTCGCACAGCGAAAGCGCTTCGGCGTCGTGGGAAACCATAACCATGGCAACGTGGTGCTCACCCGCAAGCTTCTCCAGCAGCGCGATCACCGACCGGCGGCTGTCCCTATCCAGGTGGGTGGTGGGTTCATCGAGCAGCAGCAGCCGGGGCTTGCCTGCCAGCGCCCTGGCAATGCTCGCCCGCTGCAACTGCCCCCCGGACAGTTCCTGCGTCGGGCGGTGTGCCAGGTCGGCGATGCCGGCGGTCTCCAGGGCCTCCTCCACGGCGTCCTGGTCGGTTGTGACCAGACCCACCAGTTCGCTCACCGAGAGCCGCAAGGCACCTGGGGCTTTTTGCTGTGGTGCCCAGCCTACCAGACGCAGCTTGTCGCGAAACGCCCGTGAACCAGGCTGCTCCCCAAACAGTCGGAGCGTCCCCCCTCGGACAGGGAGCAACCCCAGACAGGCCTTCAGAAAAGTGGATTTTCCCGAACCGTTGGGGCCTGCCAAACCAATGACTCCCGCGTCGGTACCGAAACTCAGGCTTACCCCTGAAAGCACTGTTCTGGACCCGTAGGCAAGGGTCAGGTCAACCGCCTCAACGGCCGGCATTCATCGTCCTCCCGCGGAAACCAACAGCTGCTCGTTGTATCTGAACACGTCCTCGAGCGATTTAGTGCCGCCCATACCGGGAAAGTTGATCAGCTGGACGTAAGGAACCTTGAGTGCTTCGGCGATCACCGGGCCGGAAGGGTTATGGGCGTTGTCAATGACCAAGGCGGGCTTGAGCTTCACCAGATCGAGGACCACGGCCGGGGACAGTTCTCCGGGGCCGAAGACACCCACCACCTCGAAGCCCTGTCCTTCGGCGTAGGTTTTCAATTGGCGCTGGACGACTGCCCGCTTGTCGGGGTAGGCGGCCAGAACTCGAGCCTTCGAACCGGCGGCAAACCGGTTGAACCCTTCTGCCCATTTCTCGTAAGCGGGAAGGGTGCCCAGAACCTCGGCAACCTTTTTCGCCTCTCTTTCCAGCGCGGCCGGGACATTGTCGGTGGCCAGCTTGAGAGCCAGGGTCTTTTCCGTACCCGAAGTTTCCACCAGCCGGGAGGCGAACTTTTCGTAGCCACCGTAAAGGACCAGCTTGGCACCTTGGACAGCTGCCAGGTCGGAGGGCTTGATTTCGTATTCGGGGGGATGCTTGAGCTCCAAAGGCGCAATGACCACCACGTCGGTAGCACCTGCAGCGCGGGCAATGGCTGCTGTCCACGACGTGGAGGCGACGGTTTGAGCACCGGCGGCAAAAGGTAAAAATGCCCCGGTAAGGAGGACAAGGAGAGAAAGGGGAAGACGCTTCATCAGAAACTCGATCGAGGGGAGCTTGGCGGTCTTCGGACCGATCGGGAAGGAAAGGGAACCAACGGCACCCTGTTCCATCAGCCGACTTCGTGACGGCGCAAGTCCATCTTAGTCGGGATCAGTAGCCCTCTTCAAGCGAAAAACGGCCTCTTCGGCCGCCAAAGTGACCAATCGTCCTACTGGAGCCGAATCTGTGCCCACCAGGGTGAAATGCCCCTGGGCCACCGGTACCAGAATGCGCTCTCCCCGGGCCGCTAAAATGGCTTCGGCCATCAGGGGCGTGATTTCTCCCATCATACCGTTGGAAATCACAATGCCGATGGGACCGACAATCACATCGCCCAGCCCCACGGAAACCCGAATGGCATTTTCACCGGTGGCTCCCCGGTCGGCCCCGGCTTTAAGCATCCGCTCCGTCGCCGCCGAATTGGTGCCCAGCGCTACCAGTTCGATCCCGGTTCCCGCCAGCTCGCGCAGCTTGGAAGTCAGCTGGGCACCGATGCCTCCACCCATGCCGTCAATCAGGACAATGGTTTTTTTCACGATACTTCAAGACGGCCGCGGAAGGCCCTGGCGCCGTAGTAGGAATCGGCTCCGTTATGGTAGGTGAAAATGTGGTCATAGCGCCGGTCACAGAAGAGGGCACCACCCAGATCACGGATCTTGGCGGGGGTCTTCACCCAGCTGGAAGTCTTGCGGTCGAATTCTCCCAGTTGCTGAAGTTCCCGATACTGCTCTTCGGTCAGCACTTCAATGCCCATCGCGGCCGCAGTTTCTAGCACAGCCCCCACTGGCTTGTTCTCTTTGCGCGAATCGAGGGCTTTGCGGTCATAGCAGAGGCTGCGGCGGCCCGCCGGAGTCTCAGCCGAACAGTCGCAGAAAACAAACCCGCCCTTCGGACTTCGAGCGATAACATCCGGTTCGCCGCCGGTCTTTTCCATCTCAGACAGCGACAGAAGTTTTTCTGGGCTGGCGTCCAGTTTCGCCTGGACCTCGCTCCAATCGATACCCTGATGTCGGTGCGGATTTTTGGCAAACCTGTCCTTCAGCGTCTTGATCAGTGCCTCGCTTTGCGATGTGTCCATAGAAAACTCCTTTTAGTCGTCCTCTTCCTCATTCTCGTGCTGCTCACTGCTCGAATATCCGTCATTCTCGACTTCGGGGGTGACAAGGTGGCCAATCAGGAGTCCGAGGGCCAGAAACGGTACGGCTACCAGTTTCAGCTGAATTGCAAAACTCAGTTTCTTCAAGCGTTTGAGGATGATCGTTGTGATGGCGATGACCACAAGCGAGACTGCCAGCAGAATCAGATACCAGGGCTTCGCCTCAACCAGAACCAAGTGGAGCAGAACTGAGAGGACGAACAGGAGTGTGCTGACTCGATGCACAAGGACAATCGTCGGCCGCTGCTTTCGAAAGGGACCGAAGCGCAGAAGTACCCCTGCCGACACCGTCAGCACCATAAGGTCAACATTGGACCACCCCAGGAATTCCGATAACTCTCCATCATGCCTCTCCTGAAGACAAGTATAGCGTAGTCCTGCGAGGTCTGTCCCCCGGGTGGAATCACTCGCCTTTGTCGACGACCACGCGGTTGCGTCCCTGACGCTTGGCTTCATACAAAGCCAGGTCGCCGCGCTTGATCAGTGTATCCAGATCGCTGCTGCCGGACTTAGTCCAGGCGACACCGACACTGACATGAATTTCCAAATCCTGCTCACGATAGCGGAACCGAGCTTGGGCCACCGCACCGCGAATGCGCTCGGCCGTCTGCCGTGCCCCTTCGATATCGGATTCGGGCAGGAGGATGCCGAATTCTTCTCCACCCAAACGCCCCACCACGTCCACTTCCCGCGTCTGGTCTACCAGCAAGGCTGAAACCAGCCGGATAACCTCGTCACCGCAGTCGTGGCCCCAGGTATCGTTGAAGCGTTTGAAGTGGTCGATGTCGAGCATCAGGAAGGCCACCCCGCTGGTCTCAGCCCGTCGTTCTTTGAGTTGACTTTCGGTTTTTAGGTACCAGGTCCGGCGGTTGAGCAGCTGGCTGAGGGTGTCGAGGGTGCTGAACAAATAGTTCTGGCGGGCCACCTCGTACTGCTCGCGCGAGGCCCTCTGCTGAAGGGCGATGGCCAGCCCGAGAAACACCTGCAAGGGAATGGCGAAGAGACCCGCAGCCGCGTAATCGGGCGTTTTGAAGTCGGGAACCTCCATCAGCACACCGACAACAACAAGCGATATCACCGAAGCCACCGCATAGTCGCGAAGGCGCAGCAGGGGGGCCAAAGCAAAGATGCCGAACAGGTAGAAGATCAGGGTGAAAGCCAGGAACTCCAGATGGCGGGTGTAGACAATGTAGTTCACCGCCAAGGTGAGGAACGAAAGTATGCCCAGGATCAGCATCGCCGTCGCCGGCCAGTAGCCCCGATCGTGAGTGCGCAACACCAGCGCACCGGCCGCAAGAAAGACGACAGCCAGCGCCCGGTGAAGAAGAAGGAGTCCCAAGGGGCCTTCGTCCTGAACCGCTGCCAGATCGAGAATCAAGAACAGGCAGACAAAGCCTACGCCGATGAGCGCCAAGTTGCCTACGCGAGGATAGAGACGTACCCCGAAGTACACCGTGTAGTCTTCA
>JAIFLN010000143.1 GCA_020049045.1 Spirochaetota bacterium
CTGTTGGCCTTTGGTCCTGAAGAAGGCAAACTGCCCCCGGTGTCGGCGTGTCTGCGGTGTGGCCGATGTGTTACGGCCTGCCCCATGCTGCTGATTCCCCTTGAGCTCAACCGGGCCGCTTTGCGAAACGATGCCGAAGCCTTGAACAAGTATTCGGTGGCAGCATGCATCGAATGCGGCAGCTGCAGCTTTGTGTGCCCCGCCAAAATCCAGCTGGTACAGGCCATCCGTCTGGGCAAGACCCAGACCAGGATAGCTGCCGCCAAGGCCGCTGCCAAAGGAGCCGCCAAGTGAGCGCCCCCCTGCTCGTCACCTCGTCACCCCACCTGAGGGCCCCGGATACCTCCCGCTCGATCATGCTCGATGTGCTCATCGCGCTGGTTCCTGCTTTGGGAGCCGGAGTGTGGTTCTTCGGCCTGGCCGCCCTGCTGCCCATCGTGTTCGCCGTTGTCGGCTCGTTGCTCGGGGAATACGCCACCCGCGTCTGGTTCCTTAAGCGGGACAACCGCCTGGGAGATCTTTCCGCCGTCGTCACGGGCGTTCTGCTCGGTATGAACCTTCCCCCGTCCATTCCTCTTCCGCTGGCCTTTATCGGGGGTATCATCGCCACAGCCCTGATCAAGGAAGTTTTTGGCGGTCTGGGTCAGAACTTTATGAACCCCGCCCTTGCGGCGCGCGTTCTGCTGTTCACCGCCTGGATGCAGCCCATGACCCACTGGACCCTGCCCGGCGGCGCCTACGATGCCGTGACAGCGGTCACTCCTCTGGGTGCCCTCAAAGGCCTCGAGGGTCCGGTCAACCTGCCTTCGTACTTTGATATGTTTGTCGGCGGTATCGGCGGCTGTATCGGTGAGACTTCGGCCCTGGCCCTGCTTATCGGAGCAGCCTACTTGGTGTTCCGCCGCGTCATCACCCTCGAAATCCCGGTGGTTTACATCGGTACCACCTTGCTGTTCGTCTGGGTGTTCGGTGCCAAAACCAGCCTCTTCGGCGGCGATGTGCTCACCCACCTGCTTTCGGGCGGTTTGATGCTCGGTGCCTGGTTTATGGCCACCGATTACTCCACCAGCCCCGTCACCCTCAAGGGCCGCTTGATCTACGCGGCGGGAATGGGTCTGCTGACCGGCCTGATCCGCATTTACACCAACTACCCCGAAGGTGTGAGCTTTGCCATTCTGATCATGAACTCGTTTGCACCGCTGATCGACCGCTACACTGTTCCCAAGAGTTTCGGAGCCAACCATGCGTGACCTCATTAAACCCGCCGCAATTCTGTTTCTCGTCAGTGTTGTTGTCGTCGTGCTTCTGGCGCTGACCGCCGGGGCCACCGCGCCTGTTATTGCCGAGCGGATCAAAGCCGACCTCGACGCGGCAAAAAAATCGGTGCTTCCCGCCGCCGCTACGTTCGACGAACTCAAACTGCCCGACCTGTCCAAAGCCAGTGACGGTCTTTCCACCGTCAAACAAGCTTGGGTGGCCAGGGATGCCTCCGGTGCCCTGGTTGGGCTGGTCGTATCGGCCGCCAGCAAGGGGTACGCCGGTCCTGTAGGCTTTACTGTCGGCCTCGATGCCACAGGAAAGGTCAGCGGTATCAAATCTGGAAGCCACAAAGAAACCCCAGGGCTGGGTGACAAGGTGCTCCTGCCGACCAGCAAGGTTATGAAACAACTTGCCGTTCTGGCACCCACCGGCCCCCTGAAAGTCGTCAAGGGCAACCCCGGTGCCAATGAGGTCGATGCCATTTCCGGGTCCACCATCACCAGCCGGGCGGCCACCAGGGCCGTCAGCGGGGCCTGGGAATTATCAACCCGCCTCACCGCCGAAGGAGCGTGGAAATGAAAAGTCTCGATATCCTCGGGGCCGGTATCATCAAGGAGAACCCTGTTCTCCGGTTGGTACTGGGAACCTGCCCCACCCTGGCCGTCACCACCAGTGCCGAAAATGGTCTGGGTATGGGACTGGCCACTTTGGCAGTTCTGGTCGCCTCCAACGTTTTGATTTCGATGGTCCGCAAGGTCATTCCAGACAAGGTTCGCATTCCCGCGTACGTCGTCATCATCGCGGGCCTGGTCACCATCGTCCAGCTGCTCATCCAAGCTTACCTGCCGGCCCTCGACAAAGCCTTGGGCATCTTCATTCCGCTGATCGTCGTCAACTGCATCATTCTAGGGCGGGCCGAAATGTTCGCCGCAAAAAACACCGTGGGGGCCTCGGCCCTCGACGGCATCGGAATGGGCATCGGCTTCACCCTGGCCCTGTTCGCCATCGGTTCCATCCGGGAGTTTCTCGGAGCCGGAACCTGGATGGGAATCAATCTCACTGCTGATCTCTGGCCGGCCGCTGCAGTCATGATTCTGCCCCCGGGCGGCTTTCTCGCCTACGGGGCCATCATTGGCCTGCTGAACAAGGTAACCAACCAGCGGATCACCGCCACCGGCTGCGCCACCTGCAGCATGGAAGAAGCCTGCGCCCCCGCCAAGGAGGCCTCGAAATGACCGAATACTTCCTGATCATCATGAGCGCCATTCTGGTCGACAACTTCGTTTTGTCGAAGTTTTTGGGCATCTGTCCCTTCCTGGGGGTCTCGAAAAAGCTTGAGACCGCTGCGGGCATGGGCGGAGCGGTCATTTTCGTTATGACCCTGGCCAGCTTGGCCACTGCGGCCCTCTACCAATTCATTCTGGCTCCTTTGGGAATGGAATACCTTCAGACCCTGGGCTTCATTCTCGTCATTGCAGCCCTTGTTCAGTTCGTCGAAATCGTCCTGAAGAAAATGGTTCCCCCGCTGTACCAGGCGCTGGGAATCTACCTCCCGCTAATCACTACCAACTGCGCCGTACTGGGGGCGGCCCTGCTGGCGGTGACCAACGAATACGATGTTCTGAAGTCAACGGTCTACGGCTTTGCCGCCGGGGTGGGCTTCACCCTGGCCCTGGTCCTCTTTTCCGGGGTCCGGGAAAAAATCGAAATGGCTGACGTTCCCGACTCCCTCAAGGGAATCCCTGCGGCGCTTTTGGCTGCGGCCTTGGTGTCGGTGAGCTTCTTCGGCTTTCAGGGGTTGTTCGCATGAACGAAATACTGTCCTCTATCGGGCTTCCTGCGGCCGTCTTCGGGGCCATGAGTCTGGTCTTCGGTGTTCTTCTGGCGTACGCCGCCAAGGTCTTTGAAGTCAAAGTTGACCCCAAAATCACCGAGGTCCGGGCGGCCCTGCCGGGTGCCAACTGCGGTGCTTGCGGGTTTCCTGGCTGTGACGGGCTGGCGGTTTCGATCGCCGCCGGTGAGTCCAAACCCGATGCCTGCCCGGTGGGCAACGCCGACACGGTGGCCGCCGTCGCCAAGATCATGGGTGTCACCATGACCAATACCGTCAGCTACACCGCACGGGTGGCCTGCGGCGGCTTAAACGGTTGTACCCGCACCAAATATCAGTACGAAGGAATGAAAAGCTGCACTGCGGCGGCGGCGCTCCACAACGGCCCCAAAGCCTGTGCCTTCGGTTGCCTCGGGTTTGGTGATTGTGTGGCGGCCTGCCCCTTCGGTGCCATTGCCATCATCGACGGCATCGCCAAAATTGTGGAAGCCAACTGTAAAAGCTGCGAAAAATGCGTTGCCGCTTGTCCCAAGAAACTGATTTCCATGGTACCCCGCGGCAAAAACTACCTGGTCAGCTGCAAGAGCACTTCACGGGGTCCCGTCGTCAAGAAAAACTGCGACGTCGGTTGTATCGGTTGCGGCAAGTGCGTGAAAGTCTGTCCCTCGACGGCCATCACCATGGCCAACAACCTGGCCAAAATCGACCCGTTGCTGTGCACCAACTGCGGCGAGTGCGTAAAAGTGTGCCCCACAAACGCAATTGTCGACGTTACAGCACCGGTAGTCTTGCGGAAAACGGTAATCACAGCCTAACCTTAGGGCATGAGAATATCGATTTCAAAAAAAATCGGGGTCGTCCTCGGCCTCGCTTGTCTGGCTGCGTTGTCGTTCAGTTATGTCGCTGTGAAAAACAGCCTGGACGACAACCAGCAGCTGGCCCAATTGTCCAAGGTGGATGACGCCCGGTTTCTGTTGGTCGACCTGGAGCTGCAGACCGCCAATATGTGGCAGTTCATCACCGACGCCGCGTTGACCCAAAATGAGCAGCCCATCACCACCGGAGGAGCCCAAAAAGCCTTTGATCAGGGTATGGCTGACTTAACGGCCCTGAGGGAGATCCAGGTGCTGGAAAACCAGTCCCTCTTGATGGGCCCTTTGGAGTCCAAACTTCAAGACCTATGGATTTCAGGCCGGACCATGGTGACTGCCTATAATAAGTCCAAAGCCGAGGGCGACAAGGCCATGTTGGCCTTCGACACAGCAGGGGAAGATTTGCTTCAAGCCTTCCGCGATTTTCGAGAACCATTGATCGCACAGCGTGAGGCGATTTTGGCCGGGTTTCAAAACAATCTACAGCAGGATCTTTGGTTCTTCGGCCTGACCGGTGGGGCCTCCGTGGCGCTCTTACTGGTGTTGTGGTTCTTCTTGTCGCGATCTTTGTCTGCCCCCATCCGTTCTGCTTCGGGGGCTCTGAAAACGCTGGCCGATAGTCAGGGCGACCTGACCGTCCGCTTGATGCCCAGGGGCAACGATGAAACCGCCGACCTTGTGAAAAGTGTGAATTCCTTTTTGAGTAAAATCCAAGGCATTCTACTGGCCATCGACGAAACCATCCATAAGAACCAGAATCTGGCCACCAGCCTGAACCAGAGTGCCCGCGACTCAGCCGGCTCGGTTTCCGACCTCGGCCAGAGGGTCACCACCCTGAAAAAGGGCATTGGCTCTCTTGACCTCGATATTTCGGGAGCTTCTGCCGCCATTGAACAAATTCTAGCCAACATCGCTTCGCTGGCCAAGCAGATTGAAGGACAAGACCAGCAGGTTTCGCGCACGGGAGCAGCCATCGAAGAAATGATGGCCTCGGTTTCCGGGGTGTCAGAACTCGCCGAAGCGAAAGTCGGCGCCGTGAAGAACCTTGTCACGCTGACCCGTCAGGGCGGTGAGCGGGTGCAAAAGACGGCCGTTGTCATCAGCAAAGTTGCTCAAAATGCACAAGGGATGCTGGCGTTGATCGACCTGATCAACGACATTTCCGACCGAACCAACCTTCTGGCTATGAACGCCAGCATTGAGGCCGCCCACGCCGGTGTGGCGGGGCGGGGTTTTGCGGTCGTCGCCAATGAGATTCGCAAACTCGCCTTCGATACCGGGGCTAACGCCCAGAAGATCGGCCAGTCTCTGAAAGAGACCGGTGACCAGATCCAGCAGGCACAAATCGACAGCCAAAGCGTGCAGCAGGCCTTTGATCTGCTGGAGCGCGAAGTGGGAGAGTTTGCCCAGGCCATGCAGGAAGTCTCGGCTTCGATGGGGGCTTTGGGAGAGGCCGGTGGCGAAATTCTCGATGCGACTTCCCACCTGATTCAAAGCAGTCAGCTGATCAGTGCCTCGTCGCAGGAGATGACCTATGGCGCTCATGAGATTCTGACGGCCGTCCAGCATATTAAAGAAGTTTCAAAAGAGTCCCTGACAGAAGTTGACCGGGTGTCTACGGTGACAACAGAACTGAACCGCGTGGCGCTGTGGGTTTCGGCCTTCGGCAATCAGAACAACTATAACAACAGCATTCTGACAGCCGAGGTAGAGCGGTTCCGCCTGGGTGCCGACCCCACCAAGCGCTCGGAGGTCGTCACCATGGGCATCGACTGGAACGACATTCTGTCGGTGGGCATTGCGGAAATGGATGAGGAACATAAAGAACTGTTCCGGCGGATCAACGCCTTGCTGGTGGGGCTTCTGGGACCCGAAGGCGGGGCGAACATCTCAAAACTGGTCACCGCGATTATCGAGTACACGGTTTATCATTTCAACGACGAGCAGGACCTGATGCGTCGCGAAAAGTACCCCAGGCTGGAACAGCACATTGTGCTTCACACGGCGTTCCTCAAGGAATTCGGTGAGATACAAACCCTGTTGGCCGAGGGACATTTCTCGGCCAACCTTTTGATCCGCATTCAAGATAAGGTGGTCAACTGGCTGCTCGAGCACATCGGCAAGGTGGACCGCGACTACAGCGAGTTTATCCTTGGAAAGAAAGGTTGATATGGCAACGTTCACCGACCAAGACTGGCAGCAAATTCTGAGTTATCTGACCGAGGTTATTGGAACTGAGGCCCAAAAGTACGCCGCCAACCCGGCGGCACGACTGATGGCCTGCATTTCGTATCTATCCAACAGCGAAGACCCCGACCGATTTGCGGTATCCAACCTTCTGACTTTCCACGCGGCCACCAAGGCCCGCAAGCTCTTTGACCACAGACCCTCAGACGATCAGGATCTCTACCGAAGGCTGGCCGCCGTCCATGTGGGCAACCATTCCGACCCGCATACCGTCGACTACGGAATGACGTTGCTGGCGATGATCAGCCTCAACGACCACGAGCACGACCTGGCCGACGATGTCCGTACAGGCAAGTACAATCCGCTGGCCCAAGGCGGCTGGGACGCTAAGGCCCTTCGATTGGAGCTAGAGTCAGACCTGGCTAAAAGCCCGTCGCTGAAGCAAACTTACAACGCGGCAGTAGGAATGGAAGTCGCATTGCAGGCCTGGTGGGAGGACTGAGAAATGACAAAGTTCCAAACTCAGCAGAAGGTCGGAATTCTTTTTGTCGGCCTTTGCTGGGCCGTAGCCGTGGTGAACCTCATGAGTTTCCTGACACGGCCGGTGCCGGTACCTCTGCTGATGTATCTCACAAATATCGGCGTTTTGTTCGGTATGGGTGCCTTGGGTCTGTTGATCGTCTTCGTCAATAGACCCGTGGTACAGATCTTCTTGATCTTCCTGTTTCTCCTACCAGCGGGCCCGGCCATCGCCTTTTCCGATCTTTCTTTCATCGGTTTGTGGATGATGATCATTGCGGTAACGATGATCATCAAGTTCCAGCCCCATCCTCGGAAGCAGCGGTGGTTTCTTTTGGCCGCCATCGTGTACTTTCTGCCCTGGCTGGTGTTGCTGGTACTGGGGCAACCGCCCTCTGACCGGCTGACCCTCTTCCGTTTTCTCGACTATCTCTTTTTCCTCATCGTCGGTGTGCTCACCCTCTACGTTCTATTTGAAGAGGAGATCCGCAAGCTGACGAGAACCAACCATGAGAATGAAGCGGCAATCTCCGAACGTGACGCCAAAATCCTCAAGTTGGAACCGCTTTCCGAGCTGGGCCAGCGGGTGGCACACGTCACCCACAGTTTTAAAAACAACCTCAGCCAGCTCCACGCCATTGCCACCATCCTTGAAACCACCCATGACGTGGAAGCCGGCGTGAAGCTTATCCGCGAGGTCAGCAACTCGCTCGATGACCGCATTGAAAACATTTTGCTGGTCAGCCAGGCTGGTCAGAACCCCACGATGGAGACCTTCGATGTAGCCCGCGTTCTCGAAGGCATGAAGTTCATCTATTTGTCGGAACATTCCTTTCAGACAAAAGTCAGGAGCGAGATGAACCTGGAAGGCTCGTTGATGATCACCGCCGTGCGCTGGGACTTTATTCTGATGATTGAAAACCTCGTCAAGAATGCCTACGAGGCCATTTCGACCCGCAGCGAGCGAGGCAACCTCAAAATCACCCTGCTGGGGGGCCTGCTGACCATTGCCAACGACGGCGGTGCCATGGAACGGTGCAAGGAATGTACAGGGTACTGCCTCAACTGTCCGCACTACGGTTTTCCCGGAAAAACCTCCAAAAAGCACGGTTCGGGTCTGGGGCTGACCCAGGTGTTTGACACCTGCCGCAAATACGGCTGGTCGCTGCGTATCCGCACCGATGAACCTTGGACCAGCTTCCAAATCCTTCTCCCTGATCCCCGGGGTCAGAACTCATGATCGAGGATCCCCGGCATCCCGGCTTGGACCCGAAAGAAACCATCCGGCTGAAACAGATTGCCCTGATCGCCTGGATCGCCATCGGAGCCAATGCGGCGCTGGCCGTTTCGAAAATTCTAGGCGGCTGGATTGCCGGCTCCCTGGCGGTGGTGGGTGACGGCATCGACAGTTTTGGCGATATTCTCAGCTCGTCCCTCACCTTGATCACCGCGCTGATCATCAGCCGCCCGCCCGACCCGAGATTCCCTTGGGGTCGCCAGCGGGCTGATACCGTAGCCACGAAGTTTCTAGCCTTCGTGGTGTTTTTTTTCGGTGCCCAGCTTTCCTACTCGTCCTTTTTGAGCATTCTGAACCAGGAGCCCAGGGAAATACCCGGCCTGCTGGCCTTTGTAGTTACCATTATTTCCATTGTGGTGAAGACGGGTCTTTCGTTTTTGCTCCAGTGGAGCGGTGAGCGTTCCAACTCAGGCATGATGATTGCCAATGCCAAAAACATGCGCAGCGACGTCGTGATTTCTGTAGTCGTGCTTCTTGGCTTGATTTTCAGCCAAGTGCTCAATATCGGCATCATCGACCTGATCTTTGCCTTTTTGGTGGGCATTTGGATCATGCGCACCGGTGTGGAAATCTTTATGGAAACCAACACCGAGCTGATGGACGGTATGGACGACAAGACCGCCTACTTTCAGGTCTTCGACGCGGTAGCCGCCGTACCCGGTGCGCACAACCCGCACAGAACCCGTATCCGCAAATTTGCCAACTACTACATCATCGATCTGGACATCGAGGTGGATTCTTCGCTGACAGTGGCGCAGGCGCATATCATCAGCCAGAAGGTCGAGGAAGCCATCAAACGCCGCCTGGACAATGTCTACGACATCATGGTCCACATTGAACCCGAAGGGAACGTCGAGCATGCGGAGAAGTTCGGGCTGAAACGGGAAAGCTTGTAGGGAGAGGCAGCTTTGAGCGATCACAGGTTTCCCGACCGGGCACCACCTTGCTTGAAGTGCCGACACTTCTACGTGACCTTCAACGCCTCGTTTCCCCGTGCCTGCCGCATGTTCGGTGTACAGACAGCCTCCATGCCCAGCCAGGAAGTTTTTTTGGCGACGGGTCGGCACTGCCCGGAATACAGCGAAAACCCCAAACTGAAGAAGTCGTGAACAGACTCAGATCTTGCCGATGTTGTTGAGCCTGAAGTCATTCAAAACCCGGCGGCAGAAGGCTTGAGCCTTGTGGACCACGGCCATTTCCTCTTTGGTGATGCTGTCCGTTTTGGTGGCGATGTCGAGGAGAATTTCGACCCGGTGGAGGAGTTGCGCGCCTAGGAACAAGCACCGGTTCTGAGCGCGGGCAATTTGACTCAACTCGGCATCGCCGTTCAACAGGGCCCAATAGGCTTCAATATCCTTGGGCCATTTGTCGCCCTGCAAGGTCAAGGCTCCCAAATCGGTGTCAGCAAGGAACAATCCGGGGCTGGGACATTTACCCAGAAAGACAGGGTACAGCACGTCCCAGAGTTCCTTGCGGAACCACCTCAGGGTGCCATACAACTTGTCGACATCGGGGCTCTTCTCCGGATGTTCGGGAAGTCCTAGTGCAGGATAGTGCTTGATCCGCGCCTGCAACTGTTCCACGATCCGGTCGGCGTAGGAAACTACGGCCTTCGGCTTCGGGGCCGGGTTCCCTGCTGATAAATTTCCCTTGGCCTCAGCGCGTTCGATCAGAGTCCTGACAACCTGAATTTCCGCGCTGAGAAAGGTGGCTAGATCAATCCGGCTCCGTAAAGCCTCTTCATACCGCTCATCGAATTTCTTCTTGGCATCGGGTGTCCTGAGAAAGTGGACGATGTAATGATCGTACTCAGAACGGATCCTGTTGACGGCCCGTTCTATCTCCAAATCGGTCAGACGATGAATCTTGGACAATTCCCTACCTCATCTCCTATAATAGCGTCATGCGTATCCTGATTGTGGACGATTCTCGCATCATGCGGAATATAGTTAAAAATACTCTGAAGTCTCTCCGCTATCCAGAGGATGTTTTTCTGGAAGCTCCCGACGGCCAGGTAGCCTGGCAGATTCTTGAGGCTCAAGAAATCACCCTGTTGCTGGTGGATTGGAACATGCCGACCCTCAACGGTCTCGAGCTGGTCAAGAAACTTCGGGCCAACGCCAAGCACCAGAAACTGCCCATCATTATGATCACCTCCGAGGCGGCCAAGTACAACGTGATCGAAGCGGTGAAAGCCGGAGTCAGCGACTACCTGGTGAAACCGGTGACAGAGAAGGGTCTCGAGGAGAAAATCCGGCGGGTCCTCGACAGGAGGCCGTCATGAACATCCGTTACATCACCCCTTTCATCGAGGCCGTCGAAGGAGCCTTCGATCAGATGTTTCAGCTGCAGCCCCAAGCTCTGACACCGTATCTGGTCAAAAAAGAAGAAATACTCGACTGGGACATCAGCGGCATCATCGGTATTGCCGGCGAAGCCCGAGGCCTGGTTGTGCTGAGCTTCCCTGCCGACCTGGCGCAAGAACTGACCGCAGTGCTGACCGGGCAAGCCAAAGATACCATGGATGAGGATGTGACCGATACGGTGGGAGAGCTGGTGAACATTATTGCAGGGAACGCCAAAAAAGGTCTTGAGGAGTTCCGGCTGCTGATTTCGCTGCCATCGATTGTTCAGGGGCACCATCACCAGGTGACCTGGCCGTCGGGACCCGTTCCCATCATCACCATTCCCTTTTCGACCTCACGAGGGCACTTCAGCCTGTCGGTGGGACTCGAAAACATCATTACCACCTGATCGGGAGACCTTCATGCGAAAGTTCTTTAAAAACGTTTTGTACTCCGGCATCCAGGACCGATTGGCTCCCGAAGATCAGGTCAAGCTGCTGTTCATCAATTCGATCATTTTCTTCGGTTTACTCGTGCTCACGTTTTTTGGTGTACGTGACCTGAGCCACGGTGACATGGTTCTCGGTGGAGTTACCCTCGCCATCTCTTCGGTGGTACTTGCCTTGTTCTTTTTGATTCGGGTCACCAAGACCATTCAGATAGGCGCGTGGTTTCTACCCTTCCTGATGTTTGGATTCTTCACCTTTCTAACCGCCAGCGGAGGCGCCAACTCAACGGTGGTTTTATGGATACTAGTCTATCCCATTTTTGTCGTCTTTCTCATTGGTTCTTTTTGGGGCAGTGTGTTTGCCGCTGTCTTTCTTGCCGTACAAGCGCTTTTACTGTTTGTCCCGGGCCTGAGCCCGGCCGCAGCTGTCGAACTGGAATTCAAGACCCGGCTTATCGGGGTGTATGCCATTGTATTCACCTTTTCGTTGGCCTTTGAGATTATCCGTTTGCAGGCGCAAAAGGAGCTCACCCGCACGGCTTCTGAACTGGCCGGAGCCAAGGTCCAAACCGATGGCATTCTCAATACGGTGACGGAGGGCATTTTCCTTTTGAACCCCGACCTTACCATCGGTGATCAGCATTCGCATTCGCTGAAGGCCATGGTTGGCAAGGACGACCTGACCGGCCGCTCGTTTTTGGAAGAACTACGGGGCCGCATCAGTGAAAAGGATTATGCCGCAGCGAAAGACTACCTCGATATGTTTTTTCTCCCCGACCCCCCCTGGCATTTGATGGAAGAGATCAATCCCCTTTCTGAGACGACCATCACCGGTCCAGACGGTCTGCCGCACCATATGACGTTCTCGTTCCGCAGTGTGGAACTATCCACCGGACGGAGGGTTCTGGGCACGGTGCGTGACGTCACCGAATCGTTTGAGTTGAACCGAAAACTTAAGGAAGAAGAAGACCGGTCAGCCCGCCAGATGAAACACCTGTTTCAGATCATTCACGTGAAACCAGAGTTGCTGCTGCAATTCCTCCAAGACGCCGACCAAGAAATCACAGCGGTCAACCGTCATTTGAAAGATCAGAAAACCGACCCATCACAACTGATCGAGGAACTGTTCCAGGCCGTCCATGCCGTCAAAGGAAACGCCGCGCTGGTAGGGCTTTCAGCCTTTGCCGCGAGGGTCCACGCTCTCGAAAACATGGTTGCCGCGTTCCGGGAAAAGAAGCCGCTTTGGCAGGATTTCCTCGAGATGACCGTTCAGCTCTCGCTCATACAAGCCGAACTGACCGAAATCCGCGAGCTGCTGGGCCGCATGTCAGCCTTCCAACGCGGAATCGAAGCCTCTTCCGCCGACCAAGACTTGCTTCTGCTGGCTCTTGAAAAAGCCATCGATCAGCTGGGAACCGATACCAAGCTGGCTGTGGACCTCGATATCAGCGAATTTCAACCACATTTGATACCCGAAAAGCATCGAAAACTCATCAAGGATGTTCTGGTTCAACTCGTCCGCAACAGCTATGCCCATGGGCTGGAGCACCCTTCGGAGCGAAAAACGGCTGGTAAGCCGGGACGGCCCCGCATCCGGGTCGCGACAACACCGGCAGGTCCGCTTCTCAAACTGGCGTACTGGGACGACGGACGCGGCA
This sequence comes from Spirochaetota bacterium, assembly GCA_020049045.1. Lineage (GTDB taxonomy): Bacteria > Spirochaetota > Spirochaetia > JABEVK01 > JABEVK01 > JAIFLN01. The sequence continues at coordinate 12,418 of JAIFLN010000143.1, forward strand.
TTGCTCCGGAAGCACTGAGCCGCGTCTTCGAAGCGGGATTCTCCACGGCCGCTTCGGTAGGGCTTCACGCTGGTCGAGGCGTGGGACTCAGTCTGGTGAAACAGCGGGTGGAAACAGCGGGTGGGCGCTTGAGTTTGAGATCGGTACAGGGAAAAGGGGTTGCCTTTGACATCACCCTTCCCTTGTCCTAAGATGGTGGCAAATGCCTGACGACCCGTTTCTCGAAGAACTAACCAAGAAACTTCATGATTATGCGGGTGAGTTGGAACGAACCCACCTGCCGGCTCTCAAAAACGATTCCGCCAATTTGAAGGTGACGTTCAATGGCTTACTGGGCCTGTTGAAGCGGAAAAACCTGCTGACCGACGACCCCTACCAGTTCAGCGAGAAAATTTCCGAACTCAAAGCCGTTCCGAATGAGCCGTTCCTCGAAAACCAAAAACAGACCGTTGTCAGTATCCGGATGCACAACTTTGACAGCCAGCTGGCGTATCTGGCCGACTACTACCAGTTCAGCCTCGACTACCTCACCCTGCCCCGCTTGAAAGCCATGACCCAAATGCTGCGGTATGTGCGTTGGGAAGCCTTAACCGAAAACCATCAGGAACTGAACACCAAGTATGTTGCCGAGATGCTTGGTCGGGTGAAAAAAGGCGATGATACCATTTCAGCGGGTCTGGCCAATGACATGGCCGGTCAGATGAAATCGCATATCGCCAAGATTTTTGAAACACTCAAAAAGGTGACCTTCTACAAACGCGAAGAGTACAAGCTGCTGTTGCGGACCAGTTTCTGGGAAGGTCTGAATCTTGCGGTGGAAGAAGTCTCCGGCAACCCCGAGAACGTCCAAAAGAAAATCAAAAAAGAATTCGCGAGCCATCTGAAAGGACAGCCGTTTATCCAGGAACTCATCAATGAACTTCTGGAGGAAGACTTCTCGCACCATTCGGCCTCAGTACGGGAAGAACTGCTCACCAAACTGAAAGTGACCAAGGCTGTCCAGGAAAAAAGCACCAAGGCTGTGGCCGATCCACGTTTGGAACTCATGGAAGCCGTGCGAACGTTGGCTACCTACAACATCCCCCTCGACGCCAGCCTTCGGAAGCTTCAAGAAAACGCCACCCTGCTCGATACCAATCAAGACGACCTGGGTGAACGGTTTCAACGCTGGTTGCGGAGTCTGATGGGAATTAAGACCAAACCAAGGGTTTTCACGATTGACCTTTTCGACCCCAGTACCGGGGCAACCAAGCACGAGCCGCTCGAGTTCGACCTGTTTTTAACAGAAACCACCAGTCGGCTCCGGTTGTTGACTGTGATGACAAACCGGACAGGCTCGCAGTTTCAGGCCCTTCTGCAACGGGGTGAGGAAGAGATCCTCCAATGGTTTGAACGTCAGTTCCTCGACGCAGCCAAAATGGTCGAACGCCTCAACGGTCTGGATTTGTATTTCAAGACCGAGGTTCCCAAAGAAAAACGGGCCATGGTCAAGGGAATCAAAGCCGAAGTGGCGCAGATACGGACGACGATGGCCAACGCCAACAAACAGCGCCATGAAGCCGTCGCCCGCCGGGAAGAACAGGAACAATTGAAACGGCTAGGAATGAGAAGCTAGGCTCTCAGGCTTCGTATTCGCCTAAAAGCCGCAGTTCCTTGGCGACCTGACCCAACTCGGCCAGTGTCGCTTGGAAGGCACCAGACTCGGTGGGAAGCCGGACATCCACGTAGAACATGTAATCCCAGGGACGACCGTGGATGGGCCTGGATTCCAGCTTGGCCATATTGACCCCGTGATTTGCAAACACTGCCAGACAACGGCTCAGCGCTCCCGGTTCATCGGCAGTAGCGAAAACCAGCGAGGCTTTGTTGGCCTTTCCAACCCCAGGCTCTGACCTGCGGGTAATCAGGAAAAACCTCGTGAAATTGCGGTGGTTGGTTTCGACTCCGGGGACCAGAATCTCCATACCGTATACCCGGGCTGCTTCTGCGCTGGCAATGGCAGCCAAAGTCGCATCACCTTTCTGAGCCACATGTTTGACACTGCCGGCGGTATCGTAAAAAGACACCGCCTCCCACTGAGGATGCGCATCGAGAAACTGCTTGCTCTGAGCCAACCCCTGAGGGTGGCTGAGCACCTTGCGCACCGTTTCCAACGTTGTTCCCGGCAGGCCGATCAGGTTGTGCTCGATGCGCACCTGGGTCTCGCCCACAATGTGCAAGTCGGGAAATTCCAGCAGCAGGTCATAGTTGTCATTGATGGGGCCGGCCAGGGCATTTTCAATCGGAATCATGGCGAAGTCGACCTCGCCGGCCAGCACGGCCGAGAAAACTTCCCGAAAGGACGGCAGGGGCACGGCTTCGGAGGTGTCCTGTGGAAAAAGGTTGAACACGGCCATTTCACTGAAAGCCCCATGCTCTCCTTGAAAACCAACCCGAAACGACCCTAGCCCCGAATACCGCCTCGATGGCCCGGAGGAAGGTACGCCGGTGCGGGCACTGCCTTCAGCCTTTTTAGGAATTCTGGTCAGTTCCCGGCCCAAAAGACCCGCCAGTGCTTTCAGTTCGGTCACAAGCTCAGCGGCGGCTCCTGGGTTTGGGCAGCGGACAGCCACCAGCGAAGCCCCGGCAGCAACGGCGGCCATCGCCAAGGGAACCAAATCGGGACCTTCGAGCAGGGGACCCCAAGGGCGGGTTTGAGTCCGGGCCCAGAGGGGGTAGCGGGCCACCTGATACGCTGTGTCGAGAAACAGACGGCCTTCCGCCAGGGGATCACTTCCGACGGCAAGTTCGGCCATCGGAACCTCAGGCATCAACAACCCGGAGTACGGGCGTTCTCCGCAGCAGACGCTCACTCCCGCTTCGCGGAGGGTCTCCCAGTCAGAAGGCGACCAGAGCGCCGCTGAGGCCTCCAAAACGGCTGCCACCGACACCCGGGGGTAACCCAGGGTCACCTCGATCATCGCAGAGCCAACCTGGTGTCGTGGCTGAAATAGATCCAGGCGATCGCGTCGCGGTCCATCCGTTCACGGTCGGCCAGAATCCGTTTGATGTAGGCCTGGGTGCTTTTGGGAAGGGCCCTTTCGGTGAGCAGACCGATACCGGCATTGTAGTAGCCCAGAGCCTTGGCTTCAGAACCGAGCCTGTCATAGGCCATTTTGTAATAGGTCAGACCATGGCGCGCGTTGGCCTTGGGATCAAAAACGGTTTTCCGGTCAAGTTTTGAGAACGTCCGAGTGTTGAGCTGAAACAACCCGCGGTCAAGACTTCCGGGATTGCGGTTGACTGCCTGCGGATTAAAGCGGCTTTCATTCCAAGCCAAGGCAAAACCCAGGGAGGGATCGATGTTGAGATCGTCACAAGTTTCGAGGATGGCCAGTGCCACGGAGCGGTCCTTGGTCAACTGGGCGTAGTATTCAACCACCAAAGGGCGGATTTGATCGTGGCGGTAAAGGGCCATCAGTGCATCGTCGGTAGCTGGTTTCAAAGAAGAAGAAGGCAGGAGGCAAGAACTGGTAGAAAGCAGGACAGACAGGGCTGACAGGACGAATAGGACGCGGAATCGAATCGGATTCACTCCTCGAAGCGATCCAGGAGCCGACTGACCGAGTCGATCAGATCCCTGGATTGAAAGGGTTTGTGGAGGAAAAACTCTGCTCCCGGCCTAACGCCGTGGCGGAGGATCTCATCGTCGGTGTACCCTGACATGGATAAGAAAGGGATGTCAATGCCCGAACCCCGAAGCTTTTGGAGCAGTTCAGGACCCGTCATCTGCGGCAAAACAACATCACAAATCACCGCGTTCCAAGAACGATCGACCTTCATCAGAAGTTCCCAGGCACTCTCGGCATCACTGAAAACAGCCACACGGAATCCCTGCCGGATCAGAATCCTTTCGACATAATCCCGCACGGGCCGATCATCTTCAACCACGACAATTCCTCGAGTGGCAAAGGTCGGCAGCGGGACTGGAACTGCTTTTTCCGTTGTGAGAGAAGAATTTTGAACCCTCTCGAAAACCAGTGTGAAGGCACTGCCCTTCCCCGGTACGGAAAGGAGCTGAATCTGCCCCCCCGCCTGTTTGACAATACCCTGCACCATGGCCAGGCCCAAACCGGTTCCCAGGGGTTTGGTCGTGAAGAACGGCTCGAAAATCCGCTCGCGAACCGAATCCTCCATTCCGATTCCCGTGTCTGATACCGTCAAACTGGCGTAAGAACCCGGCAGGAGAAAATCCCCTGCTTCATAAACCGAGCTGGTCAGGTCCAAGGGGCGGGTCACCAAAGTCAAGGTTCCGCCTTCGGGCATGGCATCGCGGGCGTTGAGCACCAGGTTGAGCACCACCTGTTCCATCTGTCCCTTGTCGGCCAAAAAGGGAAGTACCCCGGGTGAGGGCTCGATGCGCAGGGTAATGCGTTCCGTGATCAGCCGGCGGATCATCGACTCCATGCCGGCCACCACCTGATTCAAATCGATGACTCGAGGGGTCACCACCTGCTTGCGGGAAAACGCCAGGAGCTGACGGGTGAGTTCAGAGGCCTTGAGACCGGCCTGAAGAATCTCACTCAGTTCGGTGACCTCGGGCCGGTCTGAGGGCGTCTCGGCCAACAGGAGTTCGGCATAGCCGTTGATGACGGTGAGCAGATTGTTGAAGTCGTGGGCAATCCCTCCGGCAAGCCGCCCCAACCCTTCCAGCTTCTGGGCTTCTCTCAGCTGGTTTTCCAAAGCCTTGCGGGGAGTGTTGTCATACAGAAAACCCCGGATCTGCACCAAGCGGCCGTCTTCCCCCCTGACACCGGACAAATGGGCGATCACCGAAACCTTCCCCCCGTCAGGACGGATCAGCTCGATTTCCTGATCCTCCAAAGCCAGTCTGGGGGCAAACAGAGCAACGACCCGGCGCCGATCCTGACGAGAAACAAAGAGTTTGCGCAGATCAAAACCAAGGGCATAATCAACAGAAGGAAAGCCGAAAATGCGGGCAAAGGCCCGGTTGCAGTCGGTAACCCGCCCCCCGGCCCCCATCACGAAGTCACCAGTAATGTCGTCCTCAAAAAACTGCCGGTAACGGAGAGCTTCCTTCTTCACCCGGCGAAGAATGGCCTCTTTCTCAAACAGAGAATTCCGAAGATGAACAGCTTCCCAGCGGGCATCACCAGTCTCGACGGAAATGGGGGGCTGGCGCAGGTAGTCCGTCAAGAACGTAAGGCGGAGAATCAGCTCGGGACCGCCCTTGACCCGAATCCATGCCCGCTCGGGGGTCGGCCCCAGCACAAATTCCAAACGGGACGAGAAAGTTGGCGCTGGACGCGGCCCCAAGAAATCCTCAAGTTGGACAGCCACCATGCTGAAGTCCCCATCCGAAGGTGGCCGCAGAAAGAACACGGGCAGATCCTCCACCGTGCCCGCACCCGTCCAGGGCAGGTCGGCCAGGCGAATCTGCGGCAGGATCAGGGCTCCGGACAGACCTTCTTCAACAGCCCAGCGGGCCCAGCTTGGAAAATCCAGATCCCCAGGGGATGACTCGTCCCAGGGCACCAACACGACAGCGAGCCGTTTCAGACGAACCTGAAGCCAATCGAGATACAACTTTGCTTTAACGAAGTCCTCGCGGTCGGGGTCTCCGAACACGATGAAAGCCAGGGATTCCACCCTGTCAGAATACTCCTTGCATCCGTACCGGACAAGCTTAGAATAGGTAAGGGAGGAATCCATGGCCACGGTCCTTGCCCTCGGTGGTGACGAACACTCACTGCTTTGTCTTCAAGATATCCTTGAACCGTTTGGACATGTGGTCATACCCATTTCTGGCCAAGCGCAAGCCTTGCAAACGGCTCAAGAGATCCATTTCGACTTATTTCTCCTCGATCTGCTGCTGGATGGTGTCGATGCTCCGTCCTTGATTCAAGCGGTTCTTTCGATGAAGCCTCAAGCGAGGATCTTGGCCCTCACGAGTTATCCGAAAGCACCCAAAGCCAAGCAGGCCCTCGAGGCCGGCGCTTTTTCGTTGATGCGCAAACCCTATGAAATTGGCAGAATTCTCCAATACCTATCGGAGATTCGCCCATGATGCCGGAAAAAGACCAGACCATCGCCAAGCTTCTTGAAGACAGCAAGGAGATGATCCACCGTTTTGAGTCCCTGACGGGAACGCGTGTGGAAGAGGTCGCCGACAATACCAAACAAAATGCCCTGGAAGAATATGAAGAATCGATGGAGCCGGCCGCCGATGCGTTCTTTGATCTGTTTGTCGAAGACGACGCCATGACAGCGACGGCCGAGTACCGGCCTCCGGCAGGTGAGGGAAAGCCTCTCGAGTTGAACGTGATCGAAGAGGCTCTTTTTCGGCTGAACATCAACCATGGAATTCTTTGGGAGGCTATTCACAACGCTTTGCACGAGTGCAATTTGGAGCTCAAGCTTCAGACAGGAGTCATTGTGGCCCGGGGAACGCCCCCGGTACCGTTCATTCCTGAGCACGTTCAATTGGTCGAACGATGGATGGACCATGCGGCCAAGGCAGGACCAGAAAAAATTGCCATCGATTTCAAGGAGATCTCTCCGTTTGTCATGGTGCAAAAGGGAGATTTGCTGGCCCTGAGAGTCCCTGACGCTCACGGTTCCCACGGTATCGATGTTCTGGGTCGCGAAATCCCCTTTCCAACACAGAAAACAACCGATTGGGTCCCTGGTCCCAACGTCGTCGATACACCCGTTGGTTATGAGGCCGGGGTGGACGGCCGCCTGATCCTCGAACTGCCGAATTTCAGCGTCAATCCCATCCTCGAACTGCCAGAAGGAATCGACTATCACACGGGTAACATCCAGTTCCACGGAGAGGTGATCATCCACAAGAAAGTGGCCTCTGGCTTCTCGATCGAAGCCGGTGGAAGCCTGACTTGCCAGGATACGCTCGACGCCTTTTTGGTGAAGGTGGGCGGAGACCTGACAACTCCCGGGGGAATCATCGGCAACGGTGCCGGGCGCATTGAGACCGGGGGAATCGTTTCGGCAAAATTCCTCGAACACGTTTATCTGACCGGTCAAAACAACGTGCTGGCCGAAACTTGTGTCCTCAACTGCATTGTCAAAACCCGTGGAAAGCTGATTTTGGGAGAGAAGGGGATTTTGGCCGGAGGGCAAATTCACGCCCTGCACGGGGTCGATCTCTTTCAGATCGGAACCGCCACTGGACCACGCACAGAGATTTTTGTCGGGTTGGATTTTCAGGGCATGGAACGCATCCTCTGGATTCGAGAACGAAGCAAGGAATTGCATAGCCAGTTGAAAAAGGTCGACGCTGCCATCCCCTACGGAGGCAACAGAGTCAAAGACCTGATGGCGGCGGCAAAAAAACTGCGCACCGAAATTGTCCAGCTGACCGAAAATGCCCGCGTGCAGCTCATGAAGCTGGGGCAAGACGAGGAGGCCTCCGTGATGGTCCGGGGTGCCGCCTACCCTGGTACGCTGATCGAGATCTGCCACGTGCAGTTTCTGGTCACACAGAAAATGATGGCCGTCCGTTTCTCGCTCGACAAGCGAAAGGGGATCATCGCGGTAGAGTCGCTCAAGGCCGCTACCCCTAGTGGTACGTCAAAGAAAAAACACTAGGAAAAGGGCCTTCCTCCCCTTTACAAACCAACTCGGTCGGCTATATTAGACTGAGTTTCACTGGGAGGTGGACATGAACTCATCCAAAAACGTGGAGTTGCCTGCGTACAGCGTCAAAAAACGCGACGGCCGCATCGAACCCCTCAGCGCCGACAAGCTAATGGCAACTCTCGAACGGGCCGGAGTGGCTTCTGAACCTGTCTCGGTGAAAACCATCCTCAGAGAGACCGCCAAGAATATTTACGACGGTGTTCCGTCCACGGATCTCGAAACAGCCCTTATTTTGGCAGCTTCGACTTTTATTGAGCGCGATACTGCCTATAGCCGGGTGGCCGCCCGCCTCTTCCGTCAGAAGATTTCCAAAGAAGTCACCAAGAAGTCGATTTCCGGTGATGACTTTGAACTGGTGCTCCGCCAAGCGTTCATCGACAACATCAAGCTCGGTGTTGCCAAAAAATACCTCGACGAGCGCATGCTGGGCTTTGACCTCGAAAAACTGGCCGCCCAACTCGTCTTTGACCGCGACCTTCAGCTGGACTACATCGGCATCCAGACCCTGTACGAGCGCTACTTTCTGCACGACGGACCCCTGGTCCTCGAAACCCCCCAGGCCTTCTGGATGCGGGCTTCCATGGGACTCGCCCTCCTCGAAAAAGACAAAGAGAAGTGGGCCACCGAGTTTTACCACCAGTATTCTCAGCTCTTGTTTGTCAGCAGCACCCCCACGCTCTTCCATTCGGGCCTCAGGCACCCCCAGCTTTCCAGCTGCTACCTCAGCACGGTGGAAGACGACCTGACCAGTATTTTCAAGGTGTACGGCGACAACGCTCAGCTCAGCAAATGGTCGGGCGGCATCGGCAACGACTGGACCAACATCCGCGCCACCGGCAGTCCCATCAAGGCCACCCAGGTCGACAGCCAGGGCGTCATTCCCTTTTTGAAGATTGCCAACGACGTCACAGTGGCCATCAACCGATCGGGTAAACGCCGGGGAGCCACCTGCGCCTACCTGGAAACCTGGCACCTCGATATTGAGGACTTTCTCGACCTCAAGCGCAACACCGGCGACGAGCGTCGGCGCACCCACGACATGAACACGTCCAACTGGATTCCCGACCTGTTTATGAAGCGTGTCGAAGCCAACCAGGAGTGGACGTTGTTCAGTCCCAGCGATGTGCCCGACCTGCACCATCTGTACGGTGCCGCCTTTGACAAACGCTACGCCTTTTACGAACAACAGGTCGCCGAGGGGAAAATCACCCACGTCCGCAAAATCGAAGCCTTGAAACTGTGGCGCAAGATGCTCACCCGCCTGTTTGAAACCGGCCATCCGTGGATCACGTTCAAGGACCCCTGCAATATCCGCAGTCCCCAGGACCACGTCGGCGTCGTCCACAATAGCAACCTCTGCACCGAAATCACCTTGAACAACAGCGCCGACGAGACTGCTGTTTGCAACCTGGGTTCCATCAACCTGGCCAAGTTCATTGCTCCCGACAAAAACGGCGTCAGCAAACTCGACGAGCCCCGGGTGGCCCACACCCTGAAAATCGGCATGCGCATGCTCGACAACGTGGTCGACATCAACTTCTACCCCACCGTCGAAGCTTCGAATTCCAACTTCCGCCACCGGCCCGTGGGTCTTGGCTTGATGGGTTTCCAGGATGCTCTGTTCCAACTGCGGTATCCGTTTGAAAGCAAGGAAGCGATGGAGTTCGCCGACCGCTCGATGGAGCTGATCGCCTACCACACCATTTTGGGCAGCGTGGAGCTGGCCAAGGAGAAGGGCCCCTACGAAAGCTTCAAGGGCTCCAAATGGGACAGGGGTATTCTCCCCCACGACACCGTCGACATCCTGGAAAAAGAACGCGGTGTTCCCATTGTTCTGGACCGCAGCACCACCCTCAACTGGGACCACGTGCGGGCCGAGATCAAAAAGCACGGCATGCGCAACAGCAACACCATGGCCATTGCCCCCACCGCAACCATCAGCAACATCGCCGACAGCTACCCCTGCATCGAAGCCATCTACAAGAACATTTATGTGAAGGCCAACATGTCGGGCGAATTCACCGTCGTGAACACCTACCTCGTGGAAGACCTCAAGAAGGTCGGGCTGTGGTCCCCCGAGATGCTCGACAAGCTCAAGTACTACGACGGCAACCTCAGCCTGATTCCCGAAATTCCCCAGGAACTCAAGGATCTGCACAAAGAAGCTTTCGAGATCGACCCGCTGTACCTGCTCGAAATGACCGCCCGTCGCGGTAAATGGATCGACCAGAGCCAGAGCCACAACGTGTTTATGAAGGGCACCAGCGGCAAGCAAATGGAACTGATCTACATGCACGCTTGGAAGCTGGGCCTCAAGACCACTTACTACCTGCGCACCCTGGCCGCCAGCCAGATCGAAAAGTCCACCCTTGATGCCTCCAAGTACGGGTTCACCCAGAAACGCGTCTACCAGACCGAGGAGCAGAAGGTCGAAGCCCCCGAACCCGGCACACAGAAAGAACTGCCTTTCAAACCCATCGTGGCCGTCAAGGAGTTCGACACCGACGGCGGTACGGCGGACGTGAACGCGAACGGGGTGAAGCTGTGCAAGATCGAGGATCCCGAGTGTGAGGCTTGCCAATAAGGCCAAGGCCTTATTGGCAAGCCCGGAGTTTCGGCGCTCCGCGCCAAAACTCCACGGCAGCGGCAACGTTGGGTTTCGAAATGGGGACACCCCGCAACGCCCCGGGAGCCCGAGTGGAGACCTTTACAGCACCTGCTCCAGCCGAATCTGCGGGAACACGGCCTGAATGCGCTTGATCAGGCTGAGCGTGGGGTTGGACCGTTTTTCCAACCGCTGGTAGCTGTAGAGACTCTTCATTCCCAGTCTTTCGGCGGCCTGTTTCTGGGTTAGGTGGCTATCAAGCCGTGCTGCGCGCAAGAGGACACCGAAGGCGATTTCCGGATCCACCTCAATTTTGAGGTAGTGATCGTTGCTAGACAACTTTGGATTGGGGAGGGGGACGGGCAAGGGGCTTTCAGGGGGTTCTTCCAAGTAGAGGCCAACAGCCTCTCGCAAGTTCTCTGCCAACTCGTCCCTCGTGTCACCCTGGCTGACACAACCCGGAAGTTCCAGGCATTCCGCCCAATAACCAGTCTCTTCAGCGTGAACTTCAAAATGATACTTCATGTTCTTTCCAGCCAAGGCATGACGAAAGAATACCAAATATAATAGGTAAAGACAAGCTATCGTCCCCTGACCACCTCCTCCTTGACCTGATCCTGTTCCCCGAGCATCTTGAGATCATGGACCCCGAGCTCAAGCATCGCGACTATACCTGTCCTCTTTGCGGCGAAAAGGCCGTGCTCGGTTCCCATTTCTGTACCGGCAGTACCCCTCAAGCGATGCTGGGACCAAGAAAAGCCCGGTCGCTGGGGCCGCTTCTGGTGGTGACCGCCGGTTGCGTTGTGGCAACAGCGGTGCTGTGGCACTGGCTGGGGGCGGCCAGTCTCTTGGTTTTGGCTGGGGGTCTAGTTCCTTTGCTGTGGAGACGGAAATGACGGTTTCCACCACTTCGTGGAAGCGCCAGACGGCACTCTTCCTTTCCAGCCAGACGCTTTCACTGTTTGGATCGTCGCTGGTCCAATACGCGCTGATGTGGCATGTCACCCTGGCGACCAAGTCGGGATGGGCCATGACGCTGTTCATCCTGTGTGGTTTCGTGCCGACCTTTTTGATGTCTCCCTTCGCGGGGGTCTGGGCCGACAGGATGAACCGCAAAAAGCTGATTGTTTTTTCCGACGGCATGATTGCCCTTGCCACCCTGGCTCTGGCGGCAGTCTTCTGGTTGGGGGAAGACGCTCTGTGGCTGGTGCTGCTGACGGCAGCCATCCGGGCGGTTGGTCAGGCCGTCCAAGGTCCTGCGGTTGGGGCGTTGTTGCCCCAATTCGTCCCGACCGAGGAACTCACCCGGGTCAATGGAATTTCGGGGACGATCCAGTCGGCGACGATGTTTCTTTCGCCGGTGCTGGCGGGTGTGCTGATGTCCTTCTGGCCTTTGGAGCTGGTGCTTCTGTTCGACGTCGGCACAGCGGCCCTCGCCATTGGCATTCTGGCGCTGTTTCTCAAGGTGCCGCCCCACGACAAGGCTTCCCGGCCGCAGGAGGTCACCTACTGGACAGACCTGAAACTGGGTTTTCAGTACATTCGCGACCACCGGTTTCTGGTGCCGTACTTCGCTTTTCTCTCGGTGCTGTTGTTCCTCGTCGCACCGGCGGCCTTTCTGACCCCGTTGCAGGTTGCCCGGACCTTTGGTGGTGAAGTGTGGCGGCTGACGGTCATCGAAATGGCGTTTTCCATCGGCATGATGACCGGCGGTCTGCTGATCGCCGCCTGGGGCGGCTTCAAGAACCGCATCCACACCATGGTTCTTTCGGTCGCCGTGATGGCCGTCTGCACCATCCTGCTGGGCGTCGTACCAAACTTCTGGGTGTACCTGGTTCCTATGGCGATTTTTGGCATGGCGATGCCGTTCTACAACACCCCAAGCGCCGTTTTGCTCCAAGAGCACGTGGAACCGGACTTCTTGGGCCGCGTGTTCAGTATTTTCACCATGGTGATGACCTCGATGATGCCGTTGGGTATGCTGGTGTTCGGGCCTCTGGCAGAGCTGGTTCCGATGGAAGGGTTGCTCATCGGCACGGGTGCGGCGATGCTCGGCATTCTGGTATGGGCACTGGGCAACAAAACCCTGGTGGCGGCGGGAGAACAGGTAAAAGTGTAGGCCTACCGACCCACGGAGGCTTTCATCACCCATTCGCGCATTTCGGTGGTCACCTTCATATGCTTGGTAAGGCCGAATAATGACCCGGCGAATTCAATTTCAATGGTCGAGGTGGCCAAGAAACCTCTGGGGTCGAGTACGGCGTCCTGCACAAATCCCGCGGTCTTCACAAACGGCGGGGGCGGATCGATGGTCGATTCCCGATGAACGGCCGCGGCGGTCTCCACGTCAATCCAGATTTTCCCTTTCAAGCCGGTTCCCCCCGGGGGACGAAAAGTATAAGGGTAAATCTGCACCGACCGCCCCTTCCAGGTTCCAACGACAAAAGGCTCGGTCTTGGTCATGGATTTGGCAGCCATTTCCAGGGGATCAGTAGGTCCCTTGGGCCCGTCAGTAGCCTTCGAGACGGCATCAGGGGTCTGGTTGGCGCCGTTTTTCACAACGCGAAAATTCTGCCGGGCTATTCGTCCCTGCTTGTCGAGACTGTAGCGGGTTTCAGTAACAATCGTTTCGAGAACAGCACCTTTGTCATTCAGATCGAGAGAAACCGTGGTCGAGAGGGCCGGCATCCAGGCTTTGGAAGCTTCCACCAGACCTGAAGCTCTGTCCCAAAGAGCGTCGGCACCAAGGGCACCGGGAATCAAGACCACAGCGACCAGAAAAAGACGAAGAATGTTTTGACGCCAAAAAGCCATTCATGGATTATGTTAGCAGTGAGGAAAATGCGCAAGAGGAGTCATCGTGGACACAGCCAAGGGTTTTCAGTTCGGTCTCAGGGCCAAAACAGTGGTCATTTTTTTGGTTTTCACCACGTTGATTTCCAAGTCCAAAGTGCGCGCCACGGTTCAACTGGGGGCTGACTCGCTCGATACAAACAGCCTGGCCCACTTGGTCTCTCAGATCCACCGCGATTTGGAACCTGAGGTCATTTCAATGCTGGAAGACTCGGAGGACTACCGAGTCCTTTCGGCGCAGCTCAACAAAATCCGCAGCACCGACCCCCAGGTCATCCGGTTCGCCTACCTCTTTGTGGCAACCGACGATCCCAACAGTGCTTTGTTTGCAGCCGATGCGGACGTTCTCGCCCTCCGGGCAAAAATCCTGGCAGGAGAGGACATCGAGGAAACGGAGCTCTCACACCTCGGGTCGCCCTTTGATATCACGGAATTCGCCACCGCCCGGAAAGTGCTGGAAACCAAGCTCCCGGACATTGATACCGAATTCGTCCACGATGAAGTGTTCAACGTCAACTCGATCAGCGGGTACGCCCCCATTTTTGACCGGCAGGGAGTCCTGTTGGCTGTGCTGGGAATCGACATGGTTGACATTGACGTACAGCAGGCCCTCAGCCAGGTCACACTGCTTTCCGCACTTATCACGGCATCGGCCCTCCTCCTGTCTCTGTTGCTGTCCTTCTTGGTGGGTGCCCTGCTGACCCGCAATATCGTTGCCCTGCGGCAGACCGTTGAACGCTTCGGTGAGCAGGATTTCGCGGCGCGGGCAGAAGTCCGTTCCCGGGATGAGATCGGGGCTCTGGGCCGAAGCTTCAATGCGATGGCGCAGACCATCGTCGATTACCAGGGGAGGATGGCTCAGGCCGAGCGTGAAAGTGTCCGCAACGCCGAAAACGCCAAGTATCTCAATAATATCTCACAAGGCCTGCTTCTGATGGATCCCGACCGCATCATCAGCGGCCAGTATTCGCGCTTTTTAGTTCAGCTGTTCCATCTTGAGGACTCCCCCGAGGGAATGGATTTTCTCGACTTTGTTTACCCGGACGTCGAGGGTTCGGCCCATGACAGAGAGGAGCTGTTTGGTTTCCTCACCATTCTGAAAGAAAACATCAACGCCGACCAAGACATGCTTGATACGATCAATCCTTTCAAGGACAAGGAATTAACAGTCCGAGACGGGGTGGTTATCGTGGTTGACGCCCACTTTTTGAGGATAGGCGATGCAGACCACGTGGAAAGTATCATGGTCGTGTTCGAAGACAAAACTTTCCTGAAGGAAACCGAACAGCAGCGGGAAGCCGAAAGGGAGCGCTACGATGCCGAGCTGGAGTCGGTGGCCGCTATTTTGCGCAACGGACCGCAGATCTTTGGAGACTTTCTGAACGAAGGATTCACCCTGGTCGGAGAAATCAAAGCAGAAAGCGATACCGCCGCCGACACCCCCCGCATGGCTCATTTCTTGAGACAGTTCCACTCCCTCAAGGGCTCGGCCCGGGCTTTTGGCTTGCTGAAGATTGCCGAAGAAGCCCACAGCATCGAAGACCTGCTGGGCAAGAAGGACAAAGCCTCCTCCCTGCAACTGTCGGTGGAGCTGCTGGAAAACGATCTTCACACGGTACGGGAGACGGTGGAGCGGTTTCAGACCATGGCACAGAACAGTTCAGGCAACGCCGCTAAAACCGAGCTAACGGTTTTTGTGGATTCTTTGACAACCATGACCAAGGATCTCTCGGCACAGTTGGAAAAGCAGGTGGTTTTTGTCCCCCAGATTGAGGTGACAGACATTCCGTTCCTCAAGGGATTGAAGAATCCCATCATCCACCTGATCCGCAATGCGCTGGACCACGGAATCGAGGATCAGTACCAGAGGGTTGCCGCCAGGAAACCCGAGACGGCCCAGGTCCACCTGGAAATCCGCCGCAACGGTTCGGTTCTTTCGGTGGTGGTTCGCGATGATGGGGCGGGTATCGACTTTGGCTCGATCAAGCGCTCAGCCATCCGCAAAGGGATTCTTGCGGCAGACGCCAAAGTCTCTTCTGAAGACCTGGTCAAGATCATGTTTCAGGCTGGTTTCAGCAGCAGGGAAGCCGTTACCGATATTTCAGGCCGCGGCGTAGGGCTCGACACCATTTCAGCCGCGGTCAAGGATTTGCGCGGCAAGGTTCGTGTCAAAACGGTCAAGGGGAAGGGAACTGCCTTTACGATGACCTTCCCCCTGGGACGAAGTACCGACTGACCCGGTCTACACCATGTCCTTCAGCGAAATGTTGATGCTGAAAGGGCCGTGCTCTGAGGTGAGCGGAATGCAGACAACGGGTATTCCCTCGGGCCAGCGCATCGTATAGGAACTCCCGGTGATCACACCGGGAAGGGAAATCTCGATCCGGTAATCGGTCAGATCTTTTTTGGCATTTCCGGCGATGATGTTGACCAGTTCGCCGACCCCGTCGAGCACGTCGTTGCTGAGCGTCTTGTATTCCTGACCGGCAAAAACCGAAACAATATGAATGGCGGTCTCGCGTGAAAAGCTCAGCACGACGGCACCCTTGGTTTCGCCGGCCAGCCCGATAATGCCCGACACCTCTTTCAGATCCTGGGGATCTTCGAGGAGGTAGGGTTTGCCGGCCTCGGCGTGCAGTCCCAGGTAGTTGTTGAAGAGGTTCATGGTGGCTTTGAGGAAGGGATTGATGTACTGGGCGCGCATTCCTTGTCCTTATTTCCTGAGATACTTGCCGATCTTTTCGATCAGTGCTTGGCCTTTGATGGGTTTGACGACGTAATTGGTGACCCCGGCCTGCACGGCCTCCACCACATTGTAACGGGCCGCTTCGGAGGTGATCATAACAATGGGAGTCGAACGGTAGGTCTCGGTGGCTCGGAGCTTCTTCACAAAATCAAGGCCATTGAGGTTGGGCATATTCCAATCGACCAGAAACAGACCAATGCTCACTTTCTGCGCAATGTCCCAAGCAGCCTTGCCGTCTTCGGCCTCGAGAAGTTCCTTTTCAGTAACACCCGCTTCGAGAAGAATGTTTTTGTGGATTCTTCGCATGACGAGCGAATCGTCGATGATCAAAATGTTCAAAGTAATGCACTCCCCGAGGCAACAGAATACCCTGGCCTTGAGGAAATGACAACGAAGATTCGAAACCTATCGAATTCGCCTTTGCACCGTGACACAGTTGGTGACGGCCGAGCCCCCCACATTGAAGGCCACACCGATCTCGGGCTGCCCCCGCGAGGGTACAGCACCCACGGGTTCACCCACCAGTTGCTTGTAAACCAGGGCGTTCATCGAAACGCCGGTCGCACCCACAGGGTGCCCCTTGGCCTTCAATCCGCCAGACAGGTTGACTGCTACCTGGGGGTCGTTGCGGTCGAAGCGCCCGGCCAGATAGTCGTGGCCAGCCTGGCCGTCCTTGGACAGCCCCAACGCTTCGGTGGTGAGAAGCTGGTTGATGGTGAAACAGTCGTGCACCTCGGCGATATCGATGTCCTTGGCCTGGATATGTGCCTCGGCGAAAGCCCGCCGAACGGCCTCCTTACCCGCCAGCAATTCATGCAGGTTTTGGCGGTGGGATAGGGCCAGACGCTCGTTGCAGTGGGCAATTCCTGCAATCTCAACAGCTTTGTGGCTGCCCTCAGAAACAGCGCTGGTTTTGGTGATGACCAGGGCAGCGGCACCATCGGTGATCAGCGAACAGTCATGAAGCCGCAAGGGCTCGGCAATCATGGGGTTTTTGTCAGGGGCCAGCGCGAGTATGGCCTCAACGGTAGTCAGCCCCAGGCGGTCGGACGGACCACCTTTGCCGAAGTGTGCCAACGGGTTGTCTAAACCGTTGCGGTAGCACAGGGCCGACACGGAAGCCAGCATACGGGCCAAGAGTTCGGCGTTGTAGCCATACTGCCGGGCATACCCTTTGGCGTACTCGGCGAACAGTCCGGGAAAGGTCGTTCCCAGGCCGCCTTCATCAGGCCAGTACGAGCAGGTAGCCAGGGCGTGGGTGACGCCCTTGGTGTCGAGAAGGTTCATCTTTTCGGCACCCAGCACCAAGGCCGTTCTCACCCGGCCCGACTCCACGGCATAAAGCGCGTCGAACAACGCCACCGACCCCGAAGCGCAGGCATCCTCGCACCGCGTCATGGGTTTGTAGCGCAGACCGATGGGGTCGATCTCCAGGGCGAAGGCCGCCAGATGCTCCTGGTTGGCAAACAACCCGGGAGCACAAGAACCCACCCAAACCCCGTCGATTTCACCGGCGGTGAGGCCCGCATCGGCCAGCGCTCCCCTCCCCGCCTCGATCATCAGATCATAGAGAGACCTGAGGTCGGCAACCTCGCCAGTCTCTTTATTCTTCTGGACCAAACTTCCAAACTTGGTATTGTAGGCACCGATGATGCTGACTTGGCTCACGACTGACTCCAGAACCTTTATCATATCCTGGCCTACAGAAAGAGCCAATATGCGTGTTCTTTTGCAAATACTTCAGAAAATCCGCTCAAATTTCGAAACAAAACCTTGACGGGAGCAGGGTTATGTTTTAGTCTCCCTCGAGATGGTTCTTCCAAAACGAGGAAAATCGAATCTTTTCCCACCGCAAGGCACTGTGTTCTGGAAACGAAAGTTCGCTTCTTGACGTGTTCCGCCCAAAGTACGGAAAAGGGCTTATCGTCGATAAGCAGAACTGAATCCCGAGTCATGAGACTCGGACCAAGGACATGAAAAATGGCCAAGAAAATTTACGTCGGTAACCTGAGCTACCACTCGACCGAAGACTCCCTGCGCAACGCGTTTGCCCAGTTCGGTGATGTCGTTTCCGCGAACATCGTTATGGACCGCTACACCGGATCCTCCAAGGGCTTCGGCTTTGTGGAAATGGGCTCGGACCAGGCTGCCAATGCCGCTATCGCCGGCATGAACGGTCAGGAACTCGACGGTCGCCAGTTGCGCGTCAACGAAGCCAATGACAAGCCCCGGCGCGAAGGCAACGGCGGCGGCGGGCGCTGGTAGTTCGAGGCTTCGCCTCGAACTACTGGAGAATTTCGCAAGGCGAAATTCTCCATGTACCTAACAGATTGTTTGAGCGGAGCAAAAGCCACCTTTCGGGGTGGTTTTTTTTTGCTCAGTTCGAGATGAACCAGGTGCTGCGGGTATAGGTTCTGTCAGCCAAGGTTTTGATGACGAAGTCTGCCACATCGGCACGGCTAATTTGTCCCTTGGGAACCCGGCCCGGAGAAACAACACTCGCCATGGGCCCGGTCCCCATCAGTGCGGATCCTGTTTCGGGGCCGTCGGTCAAGCCTGTCGGCCGAACGATGGTCCAATCGAGTTCACTGGCCCGTACCAAGGTTTCCTGAGTTTGTTTGTCTTCCATGACCTTTTTTAAGAAGAGATCTGCCACCAGCCGGAAGATCCATGGAACATCGTTTCGGCTGTCACCCACACCCAGGCTGGTGACCGCCACTACTTTTCGGGCTCCGGCCTTGGCCGCTGCCTGCAACACGAGGTCTGTACCGCGGCTGCAGACGTCCACGGGTCCGCTCTTGACGCTGCCCAGAACGACAACAGCAGCCTCACACCCTGTCATGGTGGCCATGACCCGGCCGCCATCAAGCACGTCCCCTTTGATGAATTCCAACCCAAAAGCCGGGGCTATTTTGTCAGGGTCCCGGGCAAGCACTCGAACTTTGTGACCTGCCGCCAGCGCCTTTGCCACCACCAGACGCCCGGTCCTTCCTGTACCGCCAAAGACTGCTACTGTCATGGAATCCCTCCTCATTCTTTGTTGCGAAAATAGCTCTTTCGTGCAGGGTTGGCTATACTGGTTATCATGACGGCCACAAAAAAAGACCTCGCCCGATGGGCAGACCTGAAAAACAGGAAAGATCGGGACCAGACGGGGCTCTTTCTGGCTGAGGGCCGCAAATTGCTCTCGGAGATTCAGGCGGCAGGTTGGTCCGTGGAGGCACTGTTAGCGGCTGAGGGCACCACGGATGCAGAGGGGGGGTATTCCCTGACACGGGAGCAGCTGGAACGGGTCAGCGGTTTCCGGACGGCTCCCGAGGTCCTTGCAGTGGTGCGCAAGCCGATGACCCTTGAACCAGCGCGATGGAAACCAGGGACGCTGGCGCTGATCCTCGACGGTCTGCAAGACCCAGGAAACGTGGGAACCCTGATTCGAACTGCCGCCTGGTTTGGGTTCGAAGCGGTTTTTCATACCGGTGATACGGCCGACCCGTACGGTCCCAAGGCGGTGCAGGCTTCCATGGGAGCCCTGTTCCGCGTCAAGACAGCGGTGATCGACAGCCACTGGTTCGACTCGCTCCCCCCCGAGACCCCGGTCCTGGGGTCCTTCTTGGAGGGGGAACCGGTTCTGGGAGCCAAGCTCCCGACCGCCGGTCTGCTGATTTTGGGCAACGAGGGTCATGGTATCAGTGCCGCAATGCAAACCCACATTACCAGAAGGTTGACCATTCCCCGGTTTGGCCAAACCACAGAATCCCTCAACGTCGCCTCGGCGGCGGCAATTCTGATGGCGGAATTTCGCCGGGGAGGCTGCTGATGCTCCATCTCAACCGTTTGACCCTTTTCCTCCTCTGTCTGTTCGTATTGACCGGCACTGTCGCCGCCCAAAAGGGACTTGAACCGCAAGTTGACTTTGCCACCTCGCTCTTATGGGGAACCGCCTACGAACTGGTGTTGCGTGACGGGACGTACACAGACCCCGTCAGCCGTCTGCGGTGGCCTGTGTCAACAGCGTTGGCCCTGGATATCACAGTGGAGCTCCCCTGGGCGAACTGGACTTCCACCAGGGTCTCATTGAGAAGTGCCTGGCCGCTTGCACCGGGTACCATGATCGACGAGGACTGGAGAATCGGCACCCTCAAGTACGGGTACTCGGAACACGAGGCACCCTTGAAAAGTTACCTGGTAGCCACGGCAGAACAACGCTTTTCCTGGGGACCGTTCAGCCTCTCGGCGGGAGGGTTGTACCGGTGGACCAGCTGGGAAGGCTGGAACGGAACCGGCGTGTATCAGTCCTACAGCGGTACTCAGGACCGCCTCACCTTTTCGGGGTTGATGATTGCCTACCGGCAACAGTGGATCATCCCCTACCTCGGGGCTTCCTGGGCTTGGGAAGGCCGTGGATGGACGGCAACCCCGTCGGTGCGGGTGGGGCCGTACTCCTGGTGTTTTGATATGGACAATCACAATTATGCGGGGCAGACAACGCTGACCTTTCTTGACAACACCCGGGGCGGTCTCTACGTCCAGGGGGGGCTTGAAGTGGTGTTCCCAGGTGGCCCGGCTTGGAATTGGGGCCTAAGGGGAGCCATGGAACAGTCTTGGGGTGCCATCGGCGAAACCATCACCACGTACTCGTACCAGACGGTGACAACCACACCACGCCGGTACATCAGCGACTCTGAGGCAGCTGGCACCTGGTTCCATGAAGGCAGTGTTTCGCTCTTTTTGAAAAGTTGAATATACTGGACCTAAACGGAGGGGAATGATGGCAGACTTTCACATTGGATTCGACTTGGGCGGTACCAAGATGCTGGCGGGGGTCGTTGGTCCCGACTACCAGGTTCTTTCCAAAACGAAGCGTAAAAGCCAGTCTCAGGCTGGACCTGAGGCTGTCTATGAGGACATCGTTGCCACCCTCAAAGATGCCCTGACACAGGCGGGCAAGACGACAAAGGATATCGGTGCCGTCGGCATGTCCGTACCGGGTATTCTGGACCGTAAAAAAGGAACCGTCGTCCGCACTCCCAACCTGGGGTTTTATGACTTTCCCCTGGCCGACCGGCTGAAGGCCGAATTCGGCTTTCCCGTTGTCCTCGAAAACGACGTCAACGCAGGAACCTGGGGCGAGTTCGTAGCCGGAGCCGCCCGGGGACACGAGCATATTCTTGGCGTTTTTCCGGGAACGGGAATCGGCGGGGGATTGATTCTGAACGGAAGACTCTACGCCGGAGTGGGCGGCAACGCGGGTGAAATCGGCCATATGATTTTGCAGGTAGAGGGCCCGCTGTGCGGTTGTGGAAACCGCGGCTGCGTCGAAGCCCTGGCCAGCCGGACCGCCATGGGGAAGGACGCCATAGGCTTGATCGCCAATGGAACCCTGACGGGGGCGTATGCGGAAAATGGTGCCGACCTCAAGGCCATCAGCTCGAAGTTTTTCTCACAGGGCCTGAAAGAAGGAAACCCGCACATTATCGCCATTATCGACCGGGCGGCTGACCTGCTGGGTACCCACATTGGCGGTTGTTTGAACCTTCTCAACCCCGAGCTGGTACTCATCGGCGGCGGTTTGGTCGAAAAGTTGGGAGACTATTACCTCAAACGCGTTGAAAAGGCCATGCGGGCTTCGGCCTGGGAATTTGTCGCCGCCGACGCGGTGGTCAAGGCAGCCATTCTGGGAGATGACGCCGGTCTGATCGGAGCCGCCGACTTGGCCTGCAAGGCGGTCGAGGCCTAACTATGCCCCCCAAGCTTTTCGCTGTCATCAATGTCGGCTCAACATTCATTCGTCTTGTCATTGCCGAGTTTCCCGAGGGCCGCGACATGCACGTGGTCGAGCAGGCCGTCAAGTTCATGGGCTTGGGGCGTGAGGTCTACACTTCCGGAATCATCAAGAAGAAGACCATCAGTCAGGCCATACAGATCTTTTTGCAGTACAAGGAATTGCTGACCGGGTACGGACTGGCGGCCGAGTCGGTGAGGGTTATCGGTACCGCGGCTCTTCGCGAAGCCCGCAACCGCGACACCTTTATCGACCGGGTCGAAGTCCGCACCGGGTTCCGCATCCAGGTGCTCGACGGCATCGAAGAAAACCGCCTGTCGTACATGGCCGTGCAATACGCCCTCAAGGACCAGTGGAGCAACCTCAGCAAGCACAACTCGATGATTGCCGAAGTCGGCGGTGGCAGCACGGAACTCATCCTGTTGCGGCGAGGCATGATCTGCGCTGTCCACTCCTTGAATTTTGGCACCGTGCGCCTGGAAGAGGCCTACCGCGGCAGCCAGCTCGAAGAGATCACCCCGCAAACCCTGCGTCAAAGCATGAACACGACCAAGGAAATCCTCGACGATGAAATGAAAATGTCGACGGTCAAGTCGTTCATCGCCGTGGGCAACTACGCCCGTCTGGCCGCCGAAATTGCCGAAGCCGCCGAGGGCGACCGTTATTGGCGCGTGAACAAAACCCAATGGCTGCAGCTGACCCATGTGATTCACCGCCTCACTCCCGAAGAAATCGTGCGGCGGTACGGTATTCCCGCTTCGGCCGTCGAAGGGTTCGGCAGCGCCCTCTTGGCCTTCTTTTACCTTCTGGAGGACACCGCGGCCGAAGAGGTTTTCATTCCCAAAGTCGGCTATTCCGAAGGCCTTCTGGTAGAACTGGGGCCCGGTATCGACGACGACATACAGAACCGGTTTCTGCAGCAGGTGCGCGCCAGCGCTCTCAGCCTGGGTAAGAAGTACCACTTCGACGTTGATCACGCCAAACATGTGGCCGACCTTAGTTTACAAATCTTCGACCAGATGAAGCGCGACCACAACCTCGACCCACGCAGCCGTTTGCTGCTTGAAATCGCGGGACTTCTCCATGACATCGGCACCTACATCAAACCTTCGGGCCATCACAAACATGGACAGTACCTCGTCGAGAACAGTGAGATTTTCGGTCTCAACCCCTCCGACATCGCCATCATCGGCAATGTTGTGCGCTACCACCGCAAATCCGGCCCCGTTCCCTCCCATTTGAACTATACCAGCCTCGACCGCGACTCCCGCTTGGCTATCCTCAAGTTGTCGGCCATTCTACGCGTGGCAGACGCGCTCGACAGGGGCCACAGCCAAAAAATCACCAATCTACGGCTTGAGCGCCAAGAAGAAGAGATGCACATCCGGGGCGACTACACGGCCGACGTTGCTTCGGAACGGTTCAGTCTGAGCGACAAATGCGGCATGTTTGAAGACGTGTTCGGCTACAAGGTGATATTGACATGAGCGAAAACTATCCCATATCCAACCGCGAACTCAGCTGGATCGAGTTCAACCGCCGGGTTCTCGATGAAGCCCGGCAGCCTTCCAATCCCGTGATGGAGCGAATCAAGTTCCTGGCTATTGTCAGTTCGAATTTTGACGAATTCTTTATGGTGCGTGTGGCCAGCTTACGCCGTTCACCCAACACCAGTGCCGCCGAAACCCTGCGAAAAGTCCACATTCTGTGCCGCCAGACCTATGCTGAGCAGTATGCCTTGTGGGCACAGCAACTGAGTCAGTTGGCAGATCAAGGGTTGCGGCAGGTGATTCCCGAAGACTACACCCAGGAACACCTTGGTTTTATCCGAGAGTACTATCAAAAAGAACTGTTCAATGTTTTGTCTCCCGTCAAAGTCGAAGACAAACGGCCTTTTCCTTTCACCGGCAATCTGAGAATGAACCTGGCTTTTCTGATCGAGCCCCTTAAGGCGGTTTCCGGGCCCGAAGGCGAAATGAAAATGATCGTACTCGAGGTGCCGCCCTACCTTTCCCGTATCGTTTGGTTGCCAGAAACCCGAGGCGGTCGCAGCTTCACTTTCATTGAAGACGTCGTGGCAACCCTGGCCGAGCAACTGGTTCCCGGTTACCGGTTGGTCGACAAGCTGACCTTCCGCATGACGCGCGATGCCGATATTCCTGTGGACGAAGAAAAGGAAGAAGACTTCGTCGACGCCATGAACAAAATTCTGCGAAGTCGCCTCCATTCCAAGCCCATGCGCCTGGAAGTTCAAGGTGGTGCCGAGGAATTGCGCAGCCGACTCATTGAGGCCCTGGAGGTTGATCCCAGTCTGGTCTACTCCTTCGACGGCCCCCTGAACTTGAAGGATCTGTTTGCACTCGCGGGGGTCTCGGGGTTTGACAATCTGCGCTCCCCCGTGTGGAACTCCCGGCGGTCGCTCCCCGATGATGAAGATATTTTTGACCTTGTGCGACAAGAAGACCGGCTGCTGTTCCACCCCTACGAAAGCTTCACACCCCTGGTACGGCTGCTCACCGAAGCCGCCATCGACCCCAACGTGCTGTCCATCCGCATGACCCTATACCGCACTTCGGGTGAAAGCCCCATTGTGCAGGCGCTGGCCAAGGCCGCCTACGAAGGCAAACAGGTCACCGTGCTGGTGGAGCTCAAAGCCCGTTTCGACGAAGAGCAGAACCTCGGCTGGGCCCAGACCCTGGAACAGGCAGGCGGCATCGTCATCTACGGTGTGGCCGGACTGAAGGTGCACGCCAAGGCCACCCTCATCGTACGCCGCGAAAGCGACGGTATCCGCCGGTATGCCCACCTGGGCACCGGCAACTACAACGAAAAAACGGCGCGGCTGTACAGCGACTTCGGCCTGCTCACCGCCCGCCCTGACTACACCCACGAAGTGGCGCAGTTCTTCAACGCCATCACCGGCTATTCGGCCATCAGCCGCATGAAACACCTGATCATGGCCCCCCACTACCTCAAGGGAAAACTCCTGAGCCTGATTGACGGACTCACACGCCAGGCCAAAGTCGGAGTTCCATGCCGCATCTGGGCAAAAATGAACTCGTTGGCCGATGATGACGTGATCAAAGCCCTTTACAGGGCCAGCGAGGCCGGCGTCGACATCTTCCTCAATGTGCGGGGCATCTGCATGTTGGTACCTGGCCTGGACTGCAGCAAGAATATCCAAGTGATCAGCATTGTTGACCGCTACCTGGAGCACGCCCGCGTGTTCTGCTTCAAGGCCGGCGAGACCGAAGACATCTACCTTTCGTCGGCCGACTGGATGTTCCGCAACCTGGAACGCCGCGTGGAGCTCATGTTCCCCATCCTGGCCCAAAACCACAAGGACAAAATCATTGACGCCATGGCCATCTGGTTCAGTGACAATGTGAAAGCCCATGTGCTGCAAAGCGATGGTACCTGGACCCGGCGACAACCCGGTCTGACCGACTCGGGTGTTCTCGAGGAAGAACACCGCGCCCAGGAAATCTTTCACCGCCGCATCGAAGCCGACAGAGACCTCGACCGAAAAGCCGTCAAGCATGACCTGGTGGTGCGCCGAAAGCCGAGGGCGGAGTGATTATCCTTGCAAATTGAAAGACTATCTATTAATTTTCAAGGATGATTGACCGAACTCTCCTGGAATCACTTCGGCTTGCCGTAGCACAGGTTCCCGTTGTAGCCCTTCTCGGTTCGCGGCAGACAGGCAAAACCACCCTGGCCAAGGAGGTGGCGCTCTCCCTGGGGCGTGAGCGGACGATCTACCTCGACCTTGAACT
The DNA here is from genome assembly GCA_020049045.1 of Spirochaetota bacterium. Lineage (GTDB taxonomy): Bacteria > Spirochaetota > Spirochaetia > JABEVK01 > JABEVK01 > JAIFLN01. Next base: position 37,839 of record JAIFLN010000143.1, read on the forward strand.
CGACTCGGACCGAGCCGCGCTGCGACAGCCTGAGTTGTTCCTCGAGAGACACCGGGGAGAGCTGGTCGTCATTGACGAAATTCAGCGCCAACCCGATCTCTTCCCGCTGATCCGTGCCCTTGTGGACCGAGACAGGCGGCCTGGCCGCTTTCTTCTACTGGGCTCAGCCTCGCCGACCTTGATCCGGCATTCTGCTGACAGCCTCGCTGGGAGAGTGCGCTACTATGAAGTCCCACCGTTCACCATCCCCGAAATACCGGGTGCCGATTGGCAAAAGTTGTGGCTGAGAGGCGGATACCCTGAAAGCTATCTGGCCCAGACCGACGCCGAAAGCTTTCGTTGGAGGCTGGATTTTCTTGCCACTTTTCTGGAACGCGACATACCGATGCTGGGAGTCCGCATCCCAGCCGCCCAGCTCAGACGGAGCCTTGTCATGCTCGCGCATTGGCAGGGCCAACTCTGGAATGCCTCGCAGTTTTCGCTCAACCTGGGCATCACGGCACCCACTGCCAAGCATTACCTCGACCTGATGACCGACACCTACCTGTGCCGCATGGTTGAACCCTTTTTCGAAAATGTCGGAAAGCGGTTGGTGAAAAGCCCAAAAGTGTACCTGCGGGACTCTGGGCTGGTACACGCCCTGCTGGGCATTCAAACCTGGGACCAACTGATCTCCCACCCCATCGTCGGGCATTCTTGGGAAGGGTTTGCCTGCGAGACGATCATCCGTTCGCTTCCCGTCGGCTGGCAAAACTTTTTCTACCGCACCTCGGCCGGTTCCGAAATGGACCTTGTCCTCATCAGCCCGACAGGCGAGCGCCTCGGGGTGGAGATCAAGTTCAGCCAAAACCCCACTGTGACCAAGGGATTCTACCTTTCGACACAGGACTTGAAGACAACAACCCAGTACATCGTCTACCCCGGAGACCGGGTGATACCGCTGAACGCCACCACAGAAATTGTGCCACTGGAAGTCCTGGTGAAGCAACTTGCGCTCCAACCCCGTCAGGGGCTATAGAATGGAGGCATGAAGAAGATGGGACTACCCGCAAGGAAGTTCGAGCAGCACTACACTTACCGCGACTACCGCCGCAGCCCGACGCTCAACCACCAAAAGATTTCGTCAGATCTCCACGGTCAGCTTTGGAACCACCTTCGGGGGCAGGACTGCGAGGTGGTTGCAGCCCCCTTCGACGTCTTCCTGCCGCCTATCCACCAAATGGATGAAGATGACGTCGACACGGTCGTTCAGCCCGACCTGCTGGTGGTCTGCGACCCCCAAAAGTTGCGGTCCAACGGCGTCTGGGGTGCCCCCGACCTTGTGGTCGAAATCCTCTCCCCGTCCACCAGCCGCAAGGACCAGCACGAAAAATACTCCCTCTACGAACGTTCCGGAGTCAAGGAGTACTGGGTGGTCGACCCGACCGGAAAATGGATTCAGCAGTACGTGCTGGGCTCAGACGGCAAGTTCGAAGTCGAAGTGACCTTCGAGACCAAGGGAACCCTGGTCTGCCGCACCCTGCCGCGGTTCACCGTCGAAGTGGAAAGCCTCTGGCCGAAGTTTTGAAGCAACTTGCCCTCCAGCCCCGTCAGGGGCTATAGAATGGAGGCATGAAGAAGATGGGACTACCCGCAAGGAAGTTCGAGCAGCACTACACTTACCGCGACTACCGCCTGTGCTGCCCCGACCACCTACCACCAGACCATTGCCGGTCAATTGGGAAGACAGCTGCTGAACCACCTGGAAGGAAAACCCTGCGTGGCATTTCCTGTTCCTGTTGATGTGTTCTTTTTCCGGCTGAACGAGCAGGACGAGGACGATGTCGACACCGTGGTCCAGCCTGACGTGGCAGTGGTGTGCGACAAAACCAGGATCCGTCCCCGTGGTATATGGGGAGCTCCCGACTTTGTGGTTGAAATCCTCTCACCCTCCACCAGCCGCAAAGACCTCAGTGAAAAATTCGCACTGTACCAGCGTTTCGGCGTGAAGGAATACTGGGTTATTGATCCTCCAGGTCGCTGGCTACAACAATACTTGCTCGGCGAAGATGGCCTTTATGCGTCTGAAGTGACCTTCGAGACCAAAGGTACGCTGATCTGCCGCACCCTGCCGGGGTTCACCGTCGAAGTCGAGAGTCTCTGGACCTCACTTCTGTGGTAGCCCTCTACCGTGTCAACGTGGTGGAATACAGTAGCTTCCCATCGGCGTCGAACATCCTGACATGCAGGGTGGTGGTGGTGTAGTCAATGGCAGCAAAGCCAAAGGACCGCCTCCCCCCGATACGACAAGCAGGGGGCGTTTGACGGGCACGGGGAGTTTCAGCACCTGCAGATCATGGTCATGGCCTGCAAAGTAGAGATCGGCGCGATCGGCTAGGCTTTTTTCAAACAATAACTGGAACGGTGTGTTGTCCACAGCGGCATTTCCATGGGGACCGTTGGAGAGGTAGGGATGGTGACCGAAGGCGATCTTCCACCCCAAAAAGCCTGCAAACCATCGCGTCACGGAGGCCCCCTGATCGAGGGTGTCAGCAGACCGCATCTTCAGTTCGTTGGTATCGAGAGCGACAAAGACCGCCGGACCGCGGTCGAAGCGGTAGAAATTGGCAGGCATGTTCCAAGTAGAGGACTGCAGCGAATAGGCGACCTGAATCGGCCCTTTCCACGCTTCATTGCCCGCTCCGTTGCCGCCATAGTCATGATTTCCCAGCGCTGGGTACACCGGAATTCCCCACAGGCCGTAGATGTCCTCGTAGGTGGTCTTCCACTGAGGGTCGGTTACCGAGGACACACCGGTCGGGTAGAAGTTGTCTCCCAGGAACAGCAGAAAGTCGGCCCCTTCAGAGTCGATCAAGTCCCTCATCGTTTTGGCAACCTTTTTCTGGTCGCTTCCTCCAGTTCCCATGTCACCGATGGCCAGAAACCGGTAGATCCGCTCGGGAGCAATCACCGCCTCAGGCTGCCATTGGCAAGCTGACAAGAGAAAAACAGCGATCAGCAGGTAAATGGAGGAACCAATCTTCCGGCTTCGTGATCCGCATCTATCCTTGTTCATTGTTGGTTTCTGCTTCGTAATCAAAATACTGCCAGTTGACTTGGAATGATAGAGAATCGTCGGAATCTGGCCATACCGCTGAAGCAACTTGCCATCCATCCCCGTCAGGGGCTATAGAATGGAGGCATGAAGAAGATGGGACTACCCGCCAGGAAGCTCGAGCAACACTTTACATATCGTGACTACCGCCAGTGGCCCGACGACGAACGTTGGGAACTAATCGACGGTGTTGCCTACGCCATGAGCAGTCCGACTCTCAACCATCAGGGGATTTCGAACTTCCTGGCCGGAGAGTTCTACCTACAATTGAAAGGAAAGGGGTGCCAGAGTTTTGCCGCTCCCCTCGACGTCTTCCTCCCGCCCATCCATCAGATGGACGAAGACGACGTCGACACGGTGGTTCAGCCAGACCTACTGGTGGTCTGCGACCCCGAAAAGCTGCGGTCCAACGGCGTCTGGGGTGCCCCCGACCTTGTGGTCGAGATCCTCTCCCCTTCCACCAGCCGCAAGGACCAGCACGAAAAATACTCCCTCTACGAACGTTCCGGGGTCAAGGAATACTGGGTGGTCGACCCGACCGGAAAGTGGATTCAGCAGTACGTGCTGGGCTCAGACGGCAAGTTTGAAGTCGAAGTGACCTTTGAGCAGAAAGGCCTTCTCGAATGCTGTGTGCTACCGGGGCTGGTAATCGACGTGGCGGAGGTGTGGCCCCAATCTTGAAGCAAACTTCCCCTTTTACCTGTCAGGGGTATATAAAAGGAGAATGAAGAAGATGGGACTACCCGCA
>JAIFLN010000087.1 GCA_020049045.1 Spirochaetota bacterium
CTACCGCCGTTTCACCTTCGTGGACCGGTTCATAAACTTCTGGAGTATCCACCACGTCAGAAAGGCGACCCCCACCAACCCGAGAAAGGCAAAACCATAGGCCAGGGGCCAGGGAATGTCTTTGGTCATCATGGAAAATTCCGACATGCCGCCCATACCCGCCAGAACGTTCAGCGGCATAAATACCACCGACAGAATGGTCAGCTGCTTGATCAACTGGTTCATATTGTTGTTGACAATACTGCCCCGGGCGTCGTTCAGGCCGGTGAGGATGTTCGAGTAGATTTCGGCCTGTTTGTTGCACTGGTTGTTTTCAATGGCGATGTCGTCGAGCAACGCCACATTTTCGGGAGGATGCCGTTCAGATAGTAGATCAGGCTTTTTTCGATGGTGAACATGTTCAGCAGGTGTTCGTTGGCCATCGAGGTGTTGATCTTCTGTTCGAGGCTGTCCGACAGCAGGCTGATGACCTTTAGGTGCCCCAAAAAGTGGGCAATGGTGCCGTACAGAATTTTCAGAAGGGCGTCGTGCAGCGTCACCAGTTTGAAGGTCTGACGACCTTCGAGGATGGACGTCTCCTGATTGTTCATCACGATGATCAGCTGGTCCTTGTAGAGAAAAACCCCCACCGAGGTGACGCGGAACAGAAAGTTGTCGCTGGAGGAGTAGTTCTTGGGACTTTTAATGATGATCATCGTGTGGTCTTCCTCGAACTCCATACGGCCGATCTCGTCGGGGTCCATGGCTGAGGAAATATTGTGCGGCGAGATTTTGCACACGTGCTCGAGGTAGTTGCGTTCCACAACGTCGGGACTGATGAAGACTTTAACGAGGCCCTGATGGTCTTCGCAGGGGGTCAACTGCCCCTCGTGGATGCGGTATTCTTTGACCATGGCATCCTCCTCGGAAAAAGCTTAGGGGGCGATTCGTTTGCGGTCGCGCGGGAACGGGCTGGCTTCCTTCACGTTGGCCAGGCCGAGGATCTTCTGGGTCAGCCGCTCCACCCCGATGGCAAAGCCGCCATGGGGAGGGCAACCGTACTGGAAGATGGTCGGGTACGCGCCCAGGCCTTCGAGGGTCATTCCAAATTTGGGCAGGTTGTCGAGCAGCATGGCGTATTCGTTGATACGCCGGCCGCCCGAGGTGATTTCGAGACCCCGGAAAATCAGGTCGAAGCTGTGGGTCTTGGTACCGTCGGCGGTAGGGTAGGTGTAGAATGGCCGCTTTTTGCGGGGCCAGTCGTTAATAAACACCAGGTCGACCCCATGCGTTTCCAGCGCCCAGTCGGACAGGGCGCGCTCGCCTTCGGGGTTGATCTCGAACACTTTCTTGCCGGTGATCTTGGTGATCAGATCCTTGGCCTCGTCGTGACCCACCACGGGAGCCTTGAGCATGGCTCCGGGAGCAGGAACCGTGGCACCCCAGAGTTCCAGTTCCGCCTGGTTGTTCTGGCCTACCTGGGTGAACACAAAATCGAGCAGGCGGGCCTCGAAGTTCATCAGATCGACTTCGCTTTCGATAAAGGCCATTTCGACGTCAAAGCTGACGTATTCGTTGATGTGGCGGGGGGTATCATGCTTTTCGGCGCGGTAGGCGTGGCTGATTTCAAACACCCGCTCGAGGCCGGTGCTGATCATGCCCTGCTTGTACAGCTGGGGCGACTGCGCCAGAAACACCTTGTTTTCAAAGTATTCGACGCTGAACAGGCCCGTACCGCCTTCGGCACCGCTGCCGACCAGCTTGCTGGTCTTCATTTCGAAAAAGCCTTCGGTGTGCATAAACTGGCTGAGGTACTTCAACAGCGCCGACTGAAGCTGAAAAATGGCCCGCAGCTTGGGCATGCGCAGACTGAGGAACCGGTTGTCGAAGAGCACTTCGAGGGGATACTTATCGGGATCTTGGTTGACCTGAACGGGAAGGTTCTGGTCGGCCCGGGATAGCACCGTCACCGAGGTGGGGTGGATTTCGGCGCCGCCGGGGGCCTTGTCGTTGGCTTTAACCAGCCCTTTGACGGTCAGAACGGTTTCGGGGGTGTAGTCAATCTTGTCGTTGAACACCAGCTGGACCAGCCCGCTGCGGTCGCGCAACAGGACAAAGTTGACCTGTCCCAGCTCCCGGATGCGGTGAACCCATCCGCTGACTTCAATTTCACGGTCCAACTGCTTCGGGACGTCCTGGGCCAACGTTCTCATGGGGGTGCCTCGCGGGAATTTGGTATTTGCCGGTATAGCCTTTTTTCAGCTGTCCTGCAAGGCCTTAAGCTCGGTACGGGACTGCCTCAACCGGCCACCAGCATCGAGGTCACCCCGCCAAACACATCTCCCGGCTCCGGTTTGGTTTTCATGCGTCCTGTTCCTTTTTCTGATTAGTATACGGTATGCTGAAACCACCCATGAAATCCATTGTTGTCAAATTCGGAGGCTCCAATCTCCGCCATCCCGGCGACGTCGACCGGGTGGTCGAAGTTGTCCAGCGGTACAAGAATCCCCTCGTTGTGGTGGTCTCGGCCTTCTATGGAGTCACCAACGAACTGATCGCCGCCGTACAGGCCGCCAAAGCAGGCTCCGGCCGCCCCGACGCGCCGACAGCCGGCCATCACTACACCGACGGACTCAGGGCTCTGCACCAGACCATCCTGGAAGAAAATTTTGCGGCAGGACCGTTGCGGGACCAAGTAGCGTTGGCCGTCCAGTCCCGGCTCGACCAGCTGGAACGCTACCTTACCGGCATCCATTGCATCGGGGATGTGCCGCCCTTCGTCAACGATGCGGTGCTCAGCTACGGCGAGCGCCTGTCGAGTCTGGTGATCAGCGAAGTGCTGAAATCGCGGGGCGTTCTGGCTCGGGAAATTTTGCCCGAGGACCTGGGGCTGGTCACCGACGGGGTGTTCGGCAATGCGGCCTGCGACTTTGCAATCAGTGCACCCCGGGTGGTCCTGGCCTTGAAAAAGGAAGGCGTCGCCGTCGTTCCCGGATTTTACGGGGTGGATGACCAGGGAAAGGCCACTCTCTTCGGGCGGGGCGGCTCGGACTATTCGGCCGCCTCCATCGCGCGTTGCATCGGAGCTCTGTCCCTCGACGTCTGGAAGGACGTGGACGGTTTTCTCAGCGCCGACCCTTCGGCCGTTGCCTCCCCCCGCCCCATTCCCCACCTGCATTATCTCGAAGCCGCCGAGCTGTCGTACTTCGGTGCGAAAATTCTGCATCCCCGCACCGTGGAACCGCTGTTCGACCAGAACATTCCCATCCGCATTCTAAACATTGGCCGCCCCGAACGGGGCCTGGAACCCTACACCATCGTCGACGGCACCCGCCGGGTCACCGACGATATCGTGAAAAGCGTGGCCTCAAGCGACGATGTGGGCATCCTCAAACTGCACGGCCCCGGCGTCGGGTTCAAACCCGGCATTCTGGCACGGGTCACCGGCACACTCGACCAGAAAGGGATCAACATTAAAAGCGTGCTCACCGCCCAGACGGCCATCAATCTGCTTCTGGCGCGGGGCGACCTGGAGCCGGCCCGAAAGGCCGTGCAGGAGCATCATCTGGCAGGGGTGGTGGATGTGAGCGCCGATGCGGGGGTATCGATTGTCGCCGTTGTCGGCGACGGTGTTCTGGAATCCACAGACCACGGTTCGGCCATTGCTTCAAGGGCGCTCGCCTCGGCCCTGGCGTCCGGAGTCCGCATCCGCCTGGCCGCCGCCGGGGCCAGCGAAGTCACCACCTACCTGCTGGTCCGCCGCGAAGACCGAGACAAAACCGTCAAGGCCGTCCACGAGGAGTTTTTCGGAAGGGGGTGAATCAGCCTGCGAAGCCCAAAAAAAGGGCCATGGAACGGTTGACGGCGAGCAACTGAGAGTCCTCAAGGACTCCTAACACGGCCCCGACCTTTTCCCTGGGAATCGTCTGAATCTTGTCGACCATAATTTGAGAACGCTGTTGCAACCCGTTGGCGGGAGTGGGCTCGACGGTAATCCGGAATAGGGGAGTATCCCGCAACTCGCTGGTCAGGGGAAGAATCGTGACAGAAGGATGGTTTTCAAACAACGCCGACTGCACCACAAGCGCAGGCCGGGGCTTGCCGTAGGCCCCCGGTACCACCACCGTGATCAGGCTTCCGCGTTTCACTCCCACCCGGCCCTATCAGCGACGGCTTCACCCCACTGAGCCATCTCTTGTTCCAGTGGATCTCCTGTCAGCAGCTCCGACTGCCGTCGGCATTCCTCGGCAAAGCCGGCAAGGCGAGGATCGGGCACCCAGATCTGAATCGGGCGCAACCCTTGCACACGAAGGTGATCGCGGAACTTTTTGACACGGGATAAGGACGTCGATGCCATGACAACCTCGTTACATGTAACGTAAGTCCAAACAGAATGGCTGTCAAGCTCGTGTCGATTACCCCAGACGTTTGGCGAGCAGGCTGTTCACCAGGGCGGGGGCGGCGCGGCCGTCGGTGGCCTTCATCACCTGACCGACCAAAAAGCCCTTCTGCCGCGCATCTCCGGCTTTGATCGCCTCGACCACGGTGGCATGCGCCTCAAACACCTTGTCGACAATGGGCGAAAGCTGCTCTTCGGTGGTGATGGCTTCCAGTCCCTTTTCCCGCATCACGACCTCGGGGTCTTTGTTCTGCTCAAACACGGCGTCAAGCAGCTGTTTGGCGATCTTGATGTGAATGCGGCCCGAGTCGAGCAGCTTTTGCAGCTGTGCCAGCCGAAACGGGGTCAGCGGGCTGGCCTCGAGGGAGAGGTTGAAGTGGTTGAGTTCCTTCTGCACATCGCCCATGAGCCAGTTGGCCACAGCCAGACCGTTTCCGGACTCCTTGGCAGCCTGTTCAAAAAAGTCGGCCATAAACCGGCTTTCGGCCACAAAGTCGCCCTGTTCCCGGCTGAGCCCGAACGCGGCGGTCAATCGGTGCTTGCGGGCCAGGGGCAGCTCCACCTGCCGGGACTCAACGGCTGCCCAGAAGGCGGCGTCGGGGAGAAAGGGCGGAATATCGGGTTCGGGGAAGTAGCGGTAGTCGAGGCTGCCTTCCTTGGAACGCATGCTTTCGGTCACGTCGCGGTTCTCGTTCCACAGGCGGGTTTCCTGCACGATACGCTGGTTGGTCTCCAACGCCGTCGCCTGGCGCTTGGTCTCAAATTCGATGGCTTTTTTGATGAACCGCGTGCTGTTGAGGTTCTTGATCTCTACCTTGGTGCCCAGCGGCTCACCGGCCTTGCGGATGGACACGTTGGTATCGCATTTCATCGACCCCTCGTCCATGTTGCCGTCGGAAACGCCCAGGTACCGCACCAGCCGCTGGAACGACAGCAGGAACGCTTCGGCATCCTCGCCGCTGGTCAGGTCGGGCTCGGTCACCACCTCAAGCAGGGAATACCCGGCGCGGTTGTAGTCACACAGCGACATGTCGCCGGCGTGGATCATTTTTCCCGCGTCCTCTTCCAGGTGCACGTCGTGGATGCGGATGGTCTTGATGGTACCATCGTGGGCCTGAAACTCGATTTTCCCGTCACGGCCCACGGGGTCGTGAAACTGGGTGATCTGGTAGTTTTTCGGCATGTCCGGGTAAAAGTAGTTCTTGCGGTCAAACAAGGTCCGCTGGGAAAGATTGCACCCCAGCGCCCGGGCCACCGTGTACCCCTGGGTCAGCGCCTCCTCGTTCAGAACGGGAAGAACGCCGGGGTAGCCCAGGCACACGGGGCAAACATTGGTGTTGGGCTCGTCGCCAAACTCGGCCAGGCAGCTGCAGAACGCCTTGCTTTTCGTGTTGAGGTGGATGTGGATTTCGAGGCCGACAACGGTCTGGTACATCACTTGCTCCAATCCAGGGAGGTTCCGGGGCAGTCGGCGACAGGCACCCGGGTGGCAAAGGCGGCGGCGGCTTCAAAAAGCCGCGCTTCACAGAAGGCGGGCGCGGTAAACTGCATTCCAACGGGCAGTCCCCCGGCCAGTCCCGCAGGGAACGAGAGGGCGGGAACCCCGGCCAAGTTGGCGGTGACGGTGAATTTGTCTGCCAGTTTCTGCTGAAACTCGGTCATGGTCTTGTCGCCGTGGACAAAGGCCGGTACCGGGAAGGTGGGGGTGAGCAGCAGGTCCGCCTGGTCGAACACCTTTTGCAGATCGTTGCTGATCAGTGTGCGCACCTTCTGGGCCTTCGTGTAGAACTGGTCCTGAAACCCAGAGCGCAGAACGTAGGTGCCCAGCATGATGCGGGTTTTCACCTCGTTGCCGAACCCGGCAGTGCGGCTCTGGCGGACCAGGTGCTCGGGGTTTTCGGCGTACACGGGCCGGTGCCCGTAGCGGATGCCGTTGAAGCGGGCCAGGTTGGCGCTGGCCTCGGCGGTGGCAATGGTGTAATAGGCGGGAACGGCGTACTCGAGGGTGGGCAGGGTCACGGGGACAAGGGTGTAGCCAAGGGCCTTCAGGTGGACCAGCGTCTGCTCGTACACGGCCTTCACCCCGGGGTCAAGGTCGGCCAAGTCGGCTAAAACCGCGATGGTTTTTACGGGCCGGACGGGCTGGGATTCGGGGTCGAGCGAGGTCTGGTCGTGCGGGTCGCGGCCCTTGACCGCATCGAACACCGTTTTCACCAGGCCCAGATCCTTGGCCAGGATGCCGGGGGTTTCGAGGCTGGAGGCGTAGGCGGTGAGGCCGTAGCGGCTCAGCACGCCGTAGGTGGGTTTGAAACCATACACCCCGCAGAAGCCCGCCGGCTGGCGCACCGAACCGCCGGTATCGGTACCGAAGGCAAAGGGGACCAGACCAGCGGCCACTGCGGCGGCGCTGCCCCCCGAAGATCCGCCGGCAACCCGGCTCTGGTCCCAGGGGTTGCTGGTCTTTCCCAGGGCCGAGTTTTCGGTGGAGCTCCCCATGCCAAATTCATCGAGGTTGGTCTTGCCGATCACACTGGCACCGGCCGCCTTGGCGCGGGCCACCACGGTGGCATCGTAGGGGCTGACCAGGTCGGCCAGCATCTTGGAACCGCAGGTCAGAGGAAAGTCGCGCACGGCGATATTGTCTTTGACGCCGAAGGGAAGGCCCTCCAGCGGTCGGGCGCCCGAGGGGCCGGAACCTGCAGAAGAGGGGGCTTCGGGACGGAACGTCAAGAAACTGCCAACCTTCTTTTCCCAGGGACGGGCGTAGGCCAGGTAGGCTTCTTTTTTGGCTTGGAAACTTTTCCAGGGAGAGGGGGCGTCGCTCATCGCTGACTCCTACAGAACGTTGGGGATGACGAAGAAGCGGTCTTCCCGCTCGGGGGCACGGTCAACCAGATCGTCGGCCAGGGCGCTGGGTTCGACGATGTCGGGCCGGACGCGGTTGTCTTTGACCAGGGCGTGCGTGGTGGGCTGCAGACCCTCGGTGTCGAGGGCATTCATTTTTTCAAAGTAGGCCAGCATCTGGGACACAGCGTCCCCCAGACGGGCCAAATCACCCTCTCCCAAATCAATTTGAGCGAGCGCTGCGGTGGTTTCGAGTTCCCCGATATCCATAATTCGTCCATTTATTCAGTTCTGGGCCCTGGTGTCAAGTTTGGTGCCGGGCTTGGGGAAGGCCGACACCTGGCGCCAAGCGCTCCTGGAGGACGCTGCGGCGGAACCGGAACAGGGCGGCGGGACGCCCCGGATTCGAGGTGTCGCGGTTGCCAGTCTCTTTCACTAAGCCACCCTGAATCACCAGCCGGCGGAAATTCTGCTTGTGCAGAAGCACGCCCGACAAGGCCTCGGCCACCCGCTGAATGCGTAGCAGGGTAAACTCCGGGGGCATCAGCTCGAAAATCACGGGCCGGTAGACGATCTTGCCCCGCAGACGCCCCAGGGACGAGGCCAGAATGCGCCGGTGGTCGTGGCCCATGGCCACCCCGGTGCGCCGCACCACGTCGGCCAGCTCGGGGTTGCCCATGTCGCTGCGGGAAATCGGCAGCTCCATGCGTTCAGGAGCAGGCCTGGAATTCCAGTCGCGATGGCTTTCGGCCACTAAACCCGCTTCGTAGAGCAGCTCGAAGCGCGGCAGAACTTTCTCAGGATCCCAGGGAAACCGTCCATGGCCGAAGGCCACCCGGATACGCTCCTGACGCAGGTCGAAGGCGTCGGGCTCGGCGGCCTGCTGCGCCCACCGTTCCAGCTGAGGAAGCAAAAGCTCGTCGATCAAACCGGGGCGGCCCTGGCGGTGGTCTTCCCACGGCAGAAATGAGTACCAGTCTGACCAGCGGCTGTTCGGGGCTTCCGGGCTCGCATCGGGCCCCAAAAGGGCCAGATACCCGATGGTGATCATACGGATGCGTTCATCCTCGGAGGGGGCACGGTGGCGGTTGCCGAAAGTGTACAGCTGCTCGACGTACCCAAGAGACAGTCCCGTAAGGGCGTCGACACCCGAACGCAGGCCCAACTCTACAGTACGATGCCTCGAGGGGTCGAATTCGCCGTAGGGGAGAAGCGGATCCCCCTCGCCGACGGTCAGCACCCGGGCTGTGCCTTCGGGTACCGAGACCACCACCGCCGAGAGGCCTACTTTCACGTTCCAGCTGGTTGGCTCGCTGTCCATGCGCGCATTGTACCCGCTCAGCTCAGTGCCGTCCACAGCAGTTTGGTCAACGTGGCGGCCACCACTGTCAAAAACACCCAGCGGATAAAAGGGGCCCCCTTGGTCAGAGCCAGCTGGGAACCAACCCGGGCACCGAGGGCCTGAAACAGACCCATCAGCAGACCCAACAACCACAACACTTGACCCAGCAAGGCAAAAACTGCCAGCGAGACGATATTGGAGGTGAAGTTGGCCACCTTGGTCTGAGCGGTGGCGCGGGCCAGGCCGTGGCCCAGCAAACCCGTGAGCGCGACGGTCCAGAAGGTGCC
>JAIFLN010000010.1 GCA_020049045.1 Spirochaetota bacterium
AGTTCTCCGGTGAATCCAGCGACGGTCAGGAGGCCTTTGACGTCAATGTCGAAAATCCCCCCGATATCCTGATTGCCGACGTCCGTATGCCTGGCCTCGACGGGCTGCAACTGGCTGAAAAACTTCTGTTTGTTAATCCCCACCTCCAGGTGGTGATTGTCAGCGGTTACAATGAATTTGAGTACGCCCGCCGGGCGATCTCCATCAAGGCGGTCAGCTACTTGCTCAAACCCATCGAGGCTCAAGAGCTTCAAAAGACTTTGGCGCGGGCTGTCCAGGCCTTAGATAAGGTAAGGGAGAACGAAGATCTTCGAAGCCGCATTCCTTTCCTTGAAGGAAAATTGGCCCTGGATGTGCTCGAAAGCAACGAGGGAGAGTCTATCGCCAGGTTCGAACAGTGGGTCCATCAGCAGGGTTGGGATAGGGCCTCGTATATGGCCTTGGTGCTGAGCTTCGACCCATCCGGCTATGACTTTGACGGCTTTTTCCAGATTGTCCAGTTGCTGGTGGAGAAGTGGTTTGAAAAGACGGCAATAGTCCTTCTTTACGAAGGAAAAGACTCTCTGGCCCATGGGATCGTCATCCTGAGCAGCGAAGCGCCCAAGGGGGCAGAATTCCTTCGCAAACTGTCCCAGTCGATGACGCTCGAGAACCTTTTGGGGGTTACGGTTTACGCCGGCGACAGCGTGGGTTCCGCCAACGATCTGCGTGCCTCCCATCGGCAGGCGCTGCGGGTTCTCGAAACCAGAAAAGCGGGGGATGAGAGTGCGCTTCCACCCCCGTATCCCCTCGATCTGCAAAAAGATCTCGTTGCCTCGATTCTGCTGGCCGATGAAAAGCTGTTCCTCACAAACTTGGACAGGGTCAGACACTATTTTTCGGAAACACCCAATATCCCCTTTGCCACCATCCGGGTTTTTTTTCATGCTGTCACGTCCGAAATCATCAAGTTGATCCTCGATGGGGAGAATTGGGCCTCACCCATTATCGAACAAGGCCTGGATTTCTGCTCGGGGCTCTATGAGTACCATGATCTGCCCTCGCTGCTCGGTTGGTTGGATGTCTATGGGCGGAAAGCCCTGTTGCTGTCCTCACCCATCAACGTCGGGAAAATCGTAGATGAGGTGGCAAAGTACCTGGAACAGAATCTCCACGAAGCGCTTTCCCTCAACAGGGTCTCTTCGCTTTTCCGGGTGAACTCGAGCTATCTCAGCACTATGTTTATGAAACGGAGGGGCGTTGGGTTTCTCGACTATCTGACGCGGCTTCGGATGAGCAAAGCACGGGACCTTCTGGTTGGTTCAGACACGAATGTCGGGCGCATTGCCGCTCAAGTGGGCTATGACGACGTCCGCTACTTCGGCAAAGTGTTCAAAAAATATGAGGGTTGCATGCCCTCCGAATTTCGAAAGCGGGCTGAAGAGCCTTCTGGCCAAGCATGAGCGGCTGGTTTCTCAAGATGGTGTTGAGCTTGATCCTCACCTCCCTTGTACCTCTTGTATTCCTGAGCTACGTAACCTTCTCAGAATACCGGTCGATGATCGAGCAAACGACACTGAATTACCGGGCTGAGCTGATGCGGCTCTTTAGTGAGAAATCCGACGCCTTTCTGAAACAGCTGGATACCCTCTCGATGACGGTCTTTCAGGATCAGGCTCAACAACTCATTGTTGACCTCCAGCGGCTGCCACCCGTTGAACGGATTCAGTCCATCATGGAACTGGATGGCCTTTGGAACAAACAAATTGACTTCCACGGCTTTTCCCATCGGCTGAAAGGTGTCTACCTGCTCGATTCGGAAGGGCATGTGATCTTTGATGGGACTGGACTCGTCCCTCCTGGTCGAGGTTTTGCCGGATACCGCCCCTTTGTCGAGTTCCAACAAAGCGGTGAGAACAGTGCGCTGATTCCCGGGTTGGGCAGTTTTGACATGCTCTTTATCCGCACCATTCGGAAGGTCGCAACCCCTCTACAGAATCTGGGTTACGTGGCTTTGGATTTTGGGATTGAGCAGATTGCCGCCAATTGGGACCCGTTTCAACTCGATGCCGACAGCCGCATCTCCATCCTCGATGAAACAGGACGGATCTTGTTTGATTCCGATAGCAAAAATATGGGTCAACAGGCTGACTCGTCCCTCACAAAAGGGACGACTCTGACCAGTTACACCATTACCGGGAGTGACGGCTATCGGCAACTTGTTTGTACGTATCGCTCACAGTTTTCCGGCTGGACGTTTGTGACCTATGACTCGGTAGATTACCTGATGCAAGGAGCTGCTGCGCTTTTAGGCAGCGTTGTAGCGATTACCGTCATGGCAGCACTTCTGGCCATTTTGGTCTCGTTGATCTTGGCGAGGGGTCTTCTGCAACCGGTCCGGAGGCTCCGCGATGCGATGTGGAAGGTGCATAGTGGAGATTTACTTGCACATGTGGATATTCGCTCCCGGGACGAAATCGGCGAGTTGGGGTTGGTGTTCAACGAGATGTTGCAACGAATCCGACATCTCGTCGACGAGGTTTACACGACCCAGCTCCGAGAAAAAGAATCGCAGCTGGAAGCCCTACAGGCTCAGATCAATCCTCACTTCTTGTACAACACCCTGGAAAACATCCGCAGCATTGCCAATCTTGAGGGTATTGACTCCATTGAACGGATCGCCAAGTCGATGTCCAGGATGTTTCGTTACAGCATAAAACCAGGGGGACCTTTTTCGACCATTGGAGAGGAGATTATTCACATTCGTGACTATCTCGAGATTGTGGCGATCCGCTTTGAAGGTAAAATCCAAGTCAAAATCGAGGTGCCAGCCGAACTGGAGCCCTATCCCATCGTGCGACTGATTCTTCAGCCCATTGTTGAGAACAGCATTCACCATGGCCTGGGTTTAAAGAGAGGAAGCGGGAGTTTACAGGTGACCGCCGTTCGAGATGGCGAAGATATCCTGCTCGTGGTTGAGGACGATGGAATCGGTATCGATGAGGCGACGCTCTCTGACCTCAATGCCTCTTTTAGGGCACGAACGAAAAGCACTCTCCGGGCTCGTGGAGAAACCGGGGTAGGTTTGGGCAATGTGCATGGAAGAATCGCCATGTATTTCGGGGAAGGCTATGGATTGACGATCGAGAGTGTTGTGTCCCAAGGCACGAAGGTCACCGTCCGCATTCCCCTTGTGTCTTCAGCACCCTTCTTGTAAACTACCATATATCGATGCAACAACCATATATGAATGAGGTTTTCTTTGAGTATTATTCCTGCTTTGGACCGGGGCTTGGCGGTGGTTGAGTACCTGGTCTTGTCAGGCAGTTCCCAGCGCTATGTCGATATCAAAAAAGCCTTGGGGACGATTTCCGATGCCAGCTTGAACCGGCTGCTGTCGTCCTTGGTTGGCTCGGGGTACCTCGCCAAAGATGCCGAGGGCCGCTATGTTACTGCTCCGCGGATGGATTCGTGGGGTCGAGTTCTTGGGGTGAAGCTCCACATCGCTGTGATAGCTGTGTTGGCGGTTCGGGCTGCCGCAGCTGAGGCCCGTGAATCGGCCGCCTTCGGGCTACTCACGGGTGAGCGCATCGAGATTCTCGCCAGCGAAAGCTGCGACAACTCGGTGACCATCATCGCCCCGGGCCAGACCCTCCCTTTTGCGGCCGACCATGTGGGTTCGCTGGCTGTCCTTGATACCGTTTGGGGGGCAGACCGGTCCCGCTATGAACAGCTGCTGTCCTCGTCTTTCAGCCGCATGAAGGCCCCGGATGCCGCCACCAGAGCCATCGCCGCCTCGAAACGGGACGACTACTATTTTGGCGAGGCACAGACACGCGTCGGTGTCAGCCGCGTTGCTCTGCCGTTTTGCCAAGAGGATCAGGTGGGGGTCTTGTTCATGACTATGCCTTCCGAACGACTTGTGGGAAAGGATGCCCACTACGCGGCCATTCTCCGCCGCATCATACGACGTGTTCAAAATAAGGATGCCTCATGGACCTGATTTCCATTCTCCTCGATCTTGTGTTTGGTGCCGCCATCGGCTTTGCCATTGGAATTTCCGGTATTGGCGGAGGCGTCCTTATCATGCCGGTGCTCACCGGAATTCTGGGAGTGGCCCCATCAGTGGCTGTGGGAACCGCCAGCCTGTACTCGTTGATCACCAATTCCTTTGCTATTATCGAGCATCATCGGCTCAAGACCATCAATAGACATACGACGGTGATCTTTCTGTCGGGCGCCCTGCCGGGAACGCTGCTCAGTTCTTTGCTGATCAATGCTTTTGTGAACCAGGGTTCGGGCCAAGAAGGAATTCTTCAGTTCCAACTGTTTCTGAAGTGGCTCATCATCTCCATCATCGCCGTGACCTTCGGCATCATGCTCTTTAGCCTCCTCAAGAACAAAACCGAGAGTCCCCGCAGCCAACCTCGCCTCGTGGCTTTGGTCCTTAGTTTTGTAGTTGGCGCCTTGATCGGGGCCACCTCCATTGGAGGCGGTGTGCTGATCATACCGGTGCTGTCCCTTTTTTTTGGTCTCAGCAACAGACAGACCGTTGGAACCTCACGCCTTATTGCCATGGCCTTGGTATTGGTCAGCTCCGTTGTCTATGGAATCGGGGGGCAGGTGGATTATCTGACGGCCGTTCTGATGTCGCTGGGTTCTTTTGTTGGTGTCTTCTTCGGCAGCCGCATGTCCGTGAGAATCTCCGACCGGAGGCTGGGTATCCTTATGCTGGGATTAGTTTTCGTTTCTGGTGTCATCATGACCTTCGGTATTGCGGGTCATTGATGAAGCAGCCCTTCCATGCCATGACGAAGCCGGTGGGCCCGGCCTGCAACCTCGCCTGTGAGTACTGCTTTTACCTCGACAAAGCAGGACTCCTCTACCCGGGGGAATCGGGGCAAGCACGGATGAGCCCTCACTTGCTGGAACAGTATGTGAAAGACTACATCGCAGCCCAACCTCCCCACACCCCTGAAGTGACCTTTGCCTGGCAGGGGGGGGAGCCCACCCTGGCGGGCCTGGAGTTTTTTGAAACTGTTGTGGTGCTTCAAAAGAAGCATTTCCGGCCGGGGATGACCCTTCGGAACGCCTTCCAAACCAACGCAGTGTTGGTCGATGAAAACTGGGCCCGTTTTTTTCACCGCGAAGGCTTTCTGATCGGCGTGAGCATTGACGGCCCCCCAGAACTTCACGATCGGTTCCGATACGACCGAGGCGGGCACGGCTCTCTCGAGAAAGCCTTGACCGGTATCGGTCATCTCAAGGCTGCCAAGGTCGATTTCAACACCCTCACGGTGGTCAATTCGCTCAATGCCGCCGAACCCCAGTCCGTTTACCGCTTCCTGAAATCCATCGGGTCCACGTTTCTGCAGTTTATTCCCCTGGTGGAAGCCGACTCCAAAGCTGTGGTCAGTTCCAGGTCGGTGACAGGGGGGCAGTGGGGAACCTTTTTGAATGGGGTCTTTCATCAGTGGCGCAAGCACGACGTCGGTTCTGTCTTCGTGCAGCTCTTCGATGTGGTGTTGGCCCTGCATATGGGGTATCCGGCCAGCCTGTGCGTCCATGCCCCCACCTGCGGCCGGGCTGTTGCCGTCGAAAAAAACGGCGATGTGTTCAGCTGCGATCATTTCGTGGACCCCGCCTTTCGTCTGGGAAACCTATCGACCCAATCCCTGTCGGTGATGGTCGACTCGCCCTTTCAGAAAGCCTTTGGCGATGCCAAGTCCCGTGACCTTCCCCGAGAGTGTCAGATCTGCGGATTTCTGCCGTTGTGCCACGGTGCCTGCCCCAAGGACCGGCTGCTGCCGGCAACCGGCGGGAAGCTTAACTGGCTTTGCGAAGGCTACAAAGCGTTCTACGCCGAAACCACGCCCTATTTTCAAGCCATGGCCCGGGCCCTGAACCAAAGGTTGCCGGCCTCGGAATACAGACGGTTTCTCTAACTTAACGGGCCGACTGCGTCTCCTCGTGCCAGCTCATCAACCGCAACGTTGCCCCGGCGCCCAGGGTAAACAGCACTACCAGCGCAATAAACGGTGCCAGAGGATTCACCGTGAACAACCAGCCGGCAAACCAGCCTGTGGGGATGGACAGCAGCATGGCCATCATATTGACCAGACCGAACAGCTCGGCTTTCTTCTCTTCGGGCACCGAGTTCATAAACACCGAGTCGCGGTAGGTACCAAGCAACAGGAACGCCGCCGAGCTGAGACCTTGAATGAACAGAACCGCAAACAAAAGGCCTCCACCCAGGAAAAGGAAGGCGGCGGCACCTCCGACGCAGACTAGAAACCCTACCAGCAGTCCCAACCGCTCGGCGTTTTTGGGGATGCGGGGCAACACAAAAAACACCAGGATAATGGAAATCAAACTGTTGACCGCCGGAACTACCGACAGCTCGGTGGTCGAGTACCCCAGGTTGTCTTTCAAGTACAGAATCTGGAAAAACGTGAAAGATTGAACCGCCTGGGCGATCAAAAAGATCATCGTCAGCACGGCAAAGTGTTTATCCTTCGAGGCATGCAAAAGGCTACTCAGCTGCTGGGCAATAAGCTGGAACAGCGACACGTCCTTGACTTTCTCTTTGACACGAGCGCCGTTGATCGTTTCCGTGGTCCAAAAATACCTTAGAACGAACATGACCGTCATAAACAGGGCGCCCAGCAGGTAGGTGACCCGCATGGTGGGCACCACCCCGTAGTGGTCCAACAGAAGCCCCGCCGCCAGGGTGACGAACCCGCCCAGCGAACCGATCAGGTTGGAAATTCCATACACCTTGACCCGCTGGTCTTCCCGGGCGTCTTCGGTGAGCAGCAAATTCCAAGAAACCATCACCACGCGGACGGCCGAATTGAACAGCACCGCCACCAAGAACCACACAAAGTTCTGGGCAAAGGCCCAGATCACCATGCTCACCGACCACGACAGAACGTCCCAGACCAGACTGGTGATGTGGCGGCCGTACTTATTGGTAACGGGGCCGGCAAGAATAAAGAAGAGAAAGGAAAACAGCAGCCCGGCAGAGTTGACCAGTCCCATTTCGATCTCTGTCAGACCCAGTCCTTTCATATACAGCGGAGCAAAATACACAACGACTCCCCCGAAAAGGGCCCACAGGGGTTCGACAATCAGGCAGTTGCGGGTATTGCGGGGTAAATCGTTCAGAATTTTCATGAAGGAACCATCATAGATCTCTGGGTCGACTCTGCCCAGGGGGTGTAGAATCGACCCATGGCCTCTTCCCTTGTCGACCTCGTGAATCCTCTTCAAGGCACCCGTGCGGTTCCTGAATTCAGTTGTGGACACACGCTCCCTTTGGTGCAGCGACCGTGGGCGAAAACAGGCTGGTCCCTGGTCACCGGTCGGGTCCCCTGGTCCTTCCATCCCGACCTTCCCAAGCTTCAGGGTATCGGTACTGAGACGTTTCAGCTCTGTCCCCAGACCGGTCCTCTTGTCACCGACCCCGTCCGGCGGGCTTCGGCGTACCGGCTTGATAAAAGTCTGGTAACCCCCTACCGCCTGAAAACCGATTTTTTGCGCTACAGGGTGACCGCCGAGCTGGCACCTTGGGACCAAGGGGCTGTGTTGCGCCTGACCTGGGGGGAGGGCGGTGTGTCGCGGCTGTTGTTTGAGGGTGTCGTCCCGACTCTCTCCTGCGACCGTCCCGTGGCCCGTTCCGGTCAGGCGGACGGGGTTTCCTGGGTCGAGTTTGATCTGCCCCGAGGCACCGTTCTAGAAGTTCGGATGGGACCCTCCGACGAGCGTACCCTTGAGCAGCTGGCCGACGAAGGTGCCGTCGAATGGAACCGCCTATTGGGACGTTTCGAAGTCGAGGGGGGAACCGAGGAGCAGCGGCGGACTTTCTACAGTTGCCTCTACCGGGTGCTGTGCAGCCGAGGCACCGATGTCTGGCGGACGGTGTTTCCGCTCTATGCTTTGGCTTACCGGGATGAGATTCCTGCCATTCTGGAACGCTGGGGGGCCGTAGCGTTTCCCGAGGCATTGGTCGCCGAAGCTCTGTCCAAGAAGGTTGCCGGTGTTGACCCTGACAAGGCCTGGAATTCTTTGAAGGCCCTGGTGCCGCGTACCGCCGACCCTCTCCAAGTTTCCCGTTCCCTCGAGCTTGCCTATGGCGACTGGTGCCTGGCCCAGATCTGCCGCGTGTTGAAAAAGGATGGAGAAGCCCGCCTCCTCGATGACCGTTCCAAGGCCTGGCAGCATCTGTTCGATCCTTCTATGGGATTCTTCCGTCCCCGGGAAGCCGACGGCGAATGGACCGAGGGCTTCAACCCTCTGGCCTGGGGAGGGACTTTTTCGCAAGGATCGGCTTGGCAGGGAGGTTGGGCTGTGTGCCAAGATCCAGAGGGATTGATCTCAGCCCTTGGAGGGCCTGAAGTGGCCTTGGCCCGGCTCGACACCCTGCTGGCGCTCAAGCCCCTGTTCCACCTGGGCACGCACACTCAAGAGATCCACCCTATGACCGAAATGGCCGTCACCGACTTCGGCCAGTACGCCCACGGTTTGCCGGTTACCCATGGAATTCTTTGGTATTACGCGCTGGCAGGGCGGCCCGACAAAACCGAAAAACAAACCCGGCGGGTGCTCGACCAGCTTTATGGCCCCGGCGTGGATGGTTTCTGTGGCGACGAAAACGATGGAAACCTGTCCGCCTGGTACCTTTGGGCCGCCTTGGGCCTCTATCCTTTCTGCCCTGGCAGCCCCGACTATGTGCTGGGTTCGCCCTTGTTTTCCAAGGTCACCATACAGAGCGGTGACGGTCGGACTTTGGTGATCGAAGCACCAAACAATGGCCCCGAGGCGGTCTACGTGCGCAAGCGTACACTCGGCAACATTGTGCTCACCGATCCGCGGGTCAGTCATGCCGATTTATTCGATCTGGGGCGACTTGTTTGCGAGATGGTCGATCGAACCGACAGAATTTGATACACTCGGCCCATGAAACGATTTTTCTTTCTCCTCGTCCCTCTTGCCCTGTTTTGGTCCTGTCAGGCCGCTGTTCCCGTTGCCCCTCCTGAAGCCTATTCCGCCAATGCCGAGGCCAGTTACGCTTTTGGCATTTCCGTCGGGGCCAACTTGGCAAAGACCCGTATCGCCTTCGACTGGGAGGCCTTCAACAAAGGGCTCAAGGAGGCCTATGAGGGTCGCCCCTCGTCGCTTTCTGCCGATCAACTGAAGAAGGCCATCGAAGATGCCACCGTCGAGTCCATTACCAAACGTGCCGGAGTCAACGCGGTAACGGAGAAAGCCTATTTCGAAGCCAATGGAAAAAAGCCGGGGATTATGACCACCGTCAGCGGCCTGCAGTACGAAGTGATTGTACCGAGTAACGGTCCCAAACCGGCTGCCAAGGACACGGTGGTCATCCTTTACCAGGGTTCCCTTACCGAAGGGACATTGTTTGAGAACCGAACCGACCGAAAGGCACCCGTCACTGTTCCTGTGGCCAAGCTTTTTCCCGGCTTTGCGGAAGGGGTCAGCCTGATGTCCGTCGGTTCAAGGGTGCGCTTATTCATTCCCTCCAGCCTGGCCTTCAAGGCTCAGGGCAGGTTGCCGACCATCGAACCCAACGTTCCCCTGATTTATGAGGTGGAACTGCTGTCAGTTAAATAACCCGCAGCAACACGCCTTTGAGGTATTCCGCCTCGGGCATACTGGTCCGGATGGGGTGGCAGGGTGCTTGGTGCAGCTGCCGCACAATGTCCACCCGTCGGCCCGAGTCCTTGGCGGCAAAGGCGATCATTTCGCGGAAGGCGGCAAAATCGACCAGCCCGCTGCAGCTGAAACTGGCCAGGTAGCCGCCGGACTCGATCAGCTTCAGAGCCTGTAGGTTCAGGTCCTTGTACCCGCGCATGGCCTTTTCCAGGTGGTCGCGGCTTGTGGCCAGCTTCGGCGGGTCGAGCACAATGGCACCAAAGGTATCGCCGCGTTTTTTCAAGTCTCGGAGCAGCTGGAAGGCGTCTCCCTCCAGCACTTCCTTGGGCTCCCAGCCCCCCAGCGCCAAGTTTCTGCGCGCCTGGGCGAGGGCGTCGGCGCTGCTGTCGAGCAGGGTCACCGACTTCGCTCCGGCGGCCAGGGCCGCCACCGCAAAGCCGCCGGTGAAGGTGAAAGCGTCCAGTACGCTGCGGCCCTCCAGCCACGGCGCCACCAGAGAGCGGTTGTCCCGCTGGTCGGTGTAGAAGCCAGTCTTCTGGCTGGCGGGGTTCACCAGGTAACGGTTGCCGTTTTCGGTGATCTCAATCTCGCCCGGGGCCTCGCCCCAAAGCAGCCCTTCGACTTCGGGCAGCCCTTCCAGACGGCGTCCATCGCCGTCCGACTTCTCCCAGATTCCCTTAAGCCCGGGCACCGTCCTGGCAAAAAGCGCGGTGATCAGTTCCTTGACCCGGTCGGCTCCGCTGGTCAGAAACTGAACCACCAGGTACGGCCCGAACTTGTCGGCAATCAATCCGGGAATTCCGTCGGACTCAGAAAAGAAGACTCTCAACGCGTCGGTCTGCCTGGTGAGCGGAAGGCGTAATGCCCAAGCTTCCTCGATCCGCCTGCGGTACCAAAGTTCATCGACCTCGGCAGCCTGAACCCACTCCATCAGGCGGATGCGGATCTTCGAGGTAGGGTTGTATTGACCGTAGGCCACGAAGGCTCCTTCGGCCGTCCTGACCTCGACGATTTCCCCCGCTCCCGGGGACCCTTCCTGCCGGGCCACAGCCCCCGAAAAAATCCAAGGATGACGGTTGAGGGCCAGTTTCTCCCGGCCGGGAAACAAGTGGATGCGTTTCATTCGGTCAGTCTAGCATACCTGACAGGCTGTCAGAACTTGCCGGGGATAACATTTGAATGTACATTCAATAGATGGTTCCCACTTACCCCGAGTTTGCTCCCATCAGCCTGACCATGCGTGCTGAACTGCACCCCTGGTTTCAGAGTCTCGAGGCGGGTCTTTCCGAGTTCACCTTTTCAAATATCTTCTTATTTCGCCACAACTACGACTACCAAGTCAGTCGTTTTGCCGAGGGAAAATACCTGCTGACAGGAACCAAGAACGGTCAGTCTTTTTTCTCGGCTCCCTGGGGGCCTCCGCCCCTGCCGGTCATCCACGAGCTCTTGAAGCAAGTCGATTTTTACAAAAACCTCAGCGAAACCCAAGTTGCTGAATACCGTGCGATGTTGGAGGCTGCCGGATGCACCGTTGTGGAAGACCGCGACAACTTCGATTATCTGTACGACAGCACCGAAATGGCGACGTTGGAGGGGAAGAGGTTCCACAAGAAGCGCAACCACATCCATCAGTTTTTTGCCGCTTACCCTTCCGGCTTCGAGGGACGTATGATGGATTCCAGCCAGGCTGACACCGATGCCGCTTTGGCCATGCTGGAGCATTGGCAGAGCACCCGCGAAGACAAGTCTGACTATCTGCCGTCCAAAGACGCAATCGTCCACCGGGATGAACTTGAGCTGACGGGCAGGATCTGGACGATGAACGGACACCCCATCGGGTTTGCGCAGGGCGAACCGACCCAACTTGGAAAGACCTTCACCATCCATTTTGAAAAGGCCGACGGTTATGAGTACAAGGGCGTCTACCAGGCTGTGTTTTTCGACTGGGCTGGTTTGCTGAAAAACCAGTATTCTCTCATCAACCGCGAACAAGACCTGGGCGACCCTGGTCTGCGTCAGGCGAAAGAAACCTATCGTCCCGTCGGCTTTGTGAAGAAATACCAGGTTTGGCTTAACCAAGGAAACCCTACAAACCCGTAGGGGTGTGGGCGATATCTGTAACATTTTCGTCCCTTTTTCGAATGTGGTTCTTGCCTAATTCGTTGTAAAAGGCCACAATTTATCGAAACTAAGCATTGGCACGAAAATTGCTGATCTAACACGATTTCCCATGAATTCAAGGAGAGACGACATGTCCGAGACCGTCGAGACCGTCAGCGGAGTACCCGCTCTATTCGGCTGCAATACCTTCAACGATGCCACCCAGCGAGAGCGCCTGCCCAAGTCGATTTACAAGGAACTGAAACAGGTCCGCGAGGGCAAGAAGAAACTGACCGGCGAGGTCGCCGAAGTGGTGGCCAACGCTCTCAAAGATTGGGCCCTCGAAAAAGGTGCCACCCACTACACCCATTGGTTTCAACCCCTGACTGGCATCACCGCCGAGAAGCACGACTCGTTCATCAGCCCCACCAGTGACGGTCGGGTCATCATGGAGTTTTCGGGCAAGGAACTGACCCAGGGTGAACCCGACGCTTCGTCCTTCCCTTCCGGCGGTCTGCGGGCCACCTTTGAGGCCCGAGGATATACTGCCTGGGATGCTTCGTCCCCTGCCTTCCTCAAGAGCGATGCCACCGGCGTGACCCTGTGTATCCCCACCGCCTTCGTCGGGTACCACGGCCAGGCCCTCGACAAGAAGACCGCGCTGCTTCGCTCCATGGAAGCCTTGAATGTCCAGGCCGTCCGCGTTCTCAAGGCCCTTGGTAACACGACTTCCTCGAGAGTTGTGACCACCGTCGGTCCCGAGCAGGAATACTTTCTTATTGACGAACAGTACTTCAACGACCGTCCCGACCTGCTGTTGACCGGCCGCACCGTTCTCGGTGCTCTTCCCGCCAAGGGACAGGAACTGGAAGACCACTACTTCGGCGCCATTCCTGACAACGTTCACGGCTTTATGCGCGAGTTCAACGAAGAACTCTGGAAGCTTGGCATCACCGCCAAGACCCAACACAACGAAGTGGCTCCCCACCAGTACGAAATCGCCGTCATTTTTGACACTTCGAACGTATCGGCTGACCAGAATCAGCTCGTCATGGAAACCCTCCGCAAGGTGGCTTCCAACCACGGCCTTGCCGGTCTGGTTCATGAAAAGCCCTTCGCCGGCGTGAACGGCTCGGGCAAGCACAACAACTGGTCCATGGGTACCGACGACGGCAAGAATCTCCTTGACCCTGGAAAGAACCCCCAGGACAACACCCAGTTCCTGTTGTTCGCTGCCGCTGTGATTGAGGCCGTCGACTCCAATGCCTTGCTTCTTCGCACCGCAGCCGGTAACCCCGGCAACGACCACCGCCTTGGTGCCAATGAGGCTCCTCCCGCCATCATCTCGATCTTCTTGGGCAGCCAGCTGAGCGAAATTCTCGACGCCATTGCCGACGGAAAGGAAATCAAGGCCAAGGAAGGCGTGAAGCTCGAGTTGGGACACAACTCCCTCCCCGATCTTCCCAAGGATCTGACTGACCGCAACCGCACCAGCCCCTTTGCCTTTACCGGCAACAAGTTTGAGTTCCGCATGGTTCCTGCCGGTGACTCGATCAGCGGTGCCAACGTCGTGTTGAACACCGTCGTTGCCGATATCCTCGACAAGTTCGCCGCCCGTCTCGAAAAGGCCAAGGACGTTCTGGGAGAAGTCAAAAAGATCATCGCCGAGAGCTACAAGGCTCACCGCAAGGTGGTTTTCAACGGCAACGGCTACTCTGCCGAATGGCCCGTCGAAGCCGCCAAGCGTGGCTTGCCCAACGTCAAAGCCTGGGTCGATTGCGTTCCTGAGTACGGTTCGGAGGCCAGCGTTGCTCTGTTCACCAAGCACAAGGTCTTCAGCAAGGAAGAGCTGCACAGCCGTGTCGAGATCTACCTCGAAAAATACGCCAAGACGATCAACATCGAAGCCGGTGTCATGGTCGAAATGGTCAAGAAGAACATTCTGCCCGCCGCCGTCGAATGGCTGACCGGTGTGGTTGGTTCGGTGGAGACGCTGAAGTCTGCCAAGATTGGTACCGTTGGCATTGAAAAGCAGCTGAAGGAAGGAGGCGCGCTGGTTGAAAAATCGTATGCGGCTCTGGAAGTCCTCGAGGCCAAGCTCGCCAAGACCAAGGCCATCGACGATATCCATGCCAAGGCCGTTGCCTACCGCAAGGAAGTCTTTGCCGCCATGGCCGACCTGCGCAAGGAAGTCGATGCGCTTGAGGGTGTCCTGCCCGCCGATTTCTATCCCTACCCGACCTATGAAGACATGCTGTTCCGGTTTTAATCAAACGTTCTGTCGATGAAAGCCGCCCTTCGGGGCGGTTTTTTTTTGGACCGGACCGGAGGCAAAAAAAAACCGCTCCCAGAGGAGCGGTTTTCTATATCGGGAGCAGTTTCCCGAAAATCACACCTTGACGATTTTGTTAGCCTTCAAGCAGGAAGTACAAACCTTGACGTGCATGGTCGTTCCATCAAGAAGCGTCTTAACACTGACAATGTTTGCTTTGAAGGTCCGCTTGGTGCGCACACCGATGTGCTGACCTGCGCCACCCTGCTTCTTCGGCTGACCTTTGCGGGGCACAATGTTTCCGCTGGTGGTGCCTTTACCGCAAATTTCGCATCTTCTGGCCATAAGAAAACCCCTTCAAAAAACTCTAGGCAAGGAAACTACCACACCGGCCCAGGAAGATCAACCCCGTATCCCGTCTGACCTATCTCTTTTCGTTCTTCGCCGTATGCTTTACACTGAGAGTATCGTGGTTCCTCCGGCAGACAAGATCCTTTCAATGTATGAGCAATCTCCCTGGCCGGTCGAGTTACTGGATGAGTGTTGCAACGTTCTTTATGCCAACCCGGCGTATTATCGTGTTTTCAACCTACCGGAAAACGAAGAAGTCGTAGGTGTTCCCAGCCGGGTTCTTCCCGAGGTGCTTCCCGACGGCCGCGGACGGCAGTCTCTGCTCAATCAGGCAAGAAAAGAAGGGTACTGGAAAGGGGAACTTCAGGCCGCGGGTGCCCACAGCCCGTTTCCGGTGAGATTGAGCCTTTATCCGGTTACGGACCAAAGCGGTCAGACCGAGTATGCCCTTTGCTACGAAGACATCCGCCAGGAAGTCGAATTCCGCGAGTCGCTGACACACCGGCAGAGCATGATTGCCATCCGCAACCGGCAAACCCAGATGGGTGAACTGCTCAGTATGATTGCCCACCAGTGGAGGCAACCCCTCACCGTGGTCAGTTCTCTGGTCGGGAATATCCAGCTCAAAGTTCAGTTGGGGGGAGTTGAGCCAGCCTACCTGCTGGTCAAACTCGAGCGCATGGCGCAGACCGTCCAGTCCCTCTCCGAGACCATCGATTCTTTCCGCCATTTCTATGCACCGACGAAGTATAAAACGGAAGAAGATTTGGTTGTTCTGGTGAAGCGAGCGCTGGAGTTATTGACCCCTTCGCTGCACAAGCTGGGAGCTCAGGTGGAATTCCCGGCCCCGGAAAGCCCCCTTAAAGTTCCGGTCTTTGCCGGTGAGTTTCTCCAGGTGGTTCTCGAGCTGATCATCAATGCGCGTGACGCTTTGTCAAAAGAGACCCCCGAAGGTCCCATTCTGCGGATTTCTGTGTATCGAGAGGGTGAGTTTGCCGTACTGCTGGTGGAGAATAACGGCGTTGCCATTTCTTCGGAGGTTCTGCCTCACATTTACGATCCGTATTACACGACCAAGGAAGCCATCGGGGGCATGGGTTTGGGGCTCTACATGGGCAAGCTGATCATCGAGAACCACCATGCGGGGACCTTGACGGCCACCTCGGGAGACGGTTGGACGAGGTTCTGCTGCCGTCTGCCCCTGGAGGTTGCCTCGTGACCAATCTTTCCCAAGACGAATTACTGGCCGCCCTGCTGCGCTTGGCAGAGGATTGTTCGGTGCTTTACGTCGAAGACGAGCCCGATATCCGCTCTGAGATGGCGGAAATGCTGCAGACGCTTTTTCCAAGGGTGGTGACGGCTGAAAATGGTGCTCAAGCTCTGGAGCGCTGCGCGGAAGAAGAGTTCCTTCTAATCATCACTGACATCAATATGCCGGTAATGACAGGGATCGAGTTCATCCAGACCCTCAGGAAGACAAGGCCCCTCCAGGCGATTTTAGTGACCTCCGCCTACAGTGATTCGGCCAACCTGATTCCTCTTATCAATCTGGGTGTCGGCAGCTTCATCCTCAAACCTCTCAACTGGAAGATCTTTCTTTCACTGGTCTATAAAGAATTGTCCTCTGCGCTGGCCTCGCGGCAAGAGGTCCTCTACCAACAGCGGCTGGAGAAAGAGGTTCTGCTCAGGACAGAGGAGTTGCGGGAGTCCCAGAGGCAGGTGATTCGATTGCAGGAGGCCAAGGACAATATGCTGGCCCTGATGAGCCATGAGTTGCGGACACCCCTCAATGGAATTCTCGGATTTGTGGATTTAATCCGCACCTATATCGATTCTCCTGATGCTTTGATGTTCCTGGCCCATGTGGAAGACTCTGCCCGGCGTCTGGAACGTTCGACACGCAAGGCCCTGGACTTTTCCAGCCTTTCAACGGGCAACCGTACGCTGCATCGGGCCGTTCATTCGGTTCAGGCACTGCTTCACACGGCATGCGATCTCGTCTCCGACCGTTTGGACCAACTGGGTGAACTAACCTTTGTTTGGGAGTCAGGTGCTGACGCTACCCTGAATACCGATGCGGAACTGTTCGTCGAGATCCTGAAGAATCTTGTGGAGAACTCGTCCAAATATGCTGGTCCCGAGGCTACGGTCAGGCTTCGCTTTGCCCGGGAAGGCAAGTGGGACGTCCTCAAGTTCCGTGATTCTGGTCCCGGTTTTCCGCAGGCGACCCTCGATACCCTGTTCCATCCCTTTACAACAGGAAACATCATGCACCACTCGGAGGGAATGGGTCTTGGTCTCGCCTTGATCGATGTCATCATGCTGACCCTTGGCGGTCGGGTTGATGCTCAGAACCATCCTGAGGGCGGAGCCGAGGTCAGGCTCAGGTTTCCCATCCTTAAAGAGTCCTGACCAGCGATACCTTTCCGGATCGGAAACCGTACAGACGCTGAACAAGGGTGTCCAGTTCCTGACTCGCCAGCATATAGTCAGGCAACCAGAGCTTGGAACGAACTTTGTCGCGGAAAAACCCCACCCAGTCTGCCGGGGAGCGTTGCAGAACATAGGCTTGGAACTCGTTCATCATCAGCCCTTCGTCGGAGGGGTCATACCGGGAAATTGCCAAAAAGTCCCGAAAAGTCGTTTTGGCACCGTCGGGCAGCTTGGACCAAACCGCCTTTACACCATTCCGGAATGCCTCGGAAGTAAAGTACAAGCCGTGGAATGCCTCATGGACGAACAACGCTGCACGCAACGCCGGAGGGCTTTCCAAGCTGATCCCCAGCAGCGCCCCCGTTCCGGCTTCCCAACCTGATCCTTTGGCCACCAAAATTCCCGAAGCGGTCAGTTTGGTCCGCAATTCGATTTCCTCAGGGTTCAAGGGAAACGATTCCTTCTCTGCCAAGGTATAGAACTGTGCCAAGGATGGGGCAGAGTAGTCGTGGGCGTTCCAACCGTGAAGATGGGCTATTTGGGCGTCGGTCCACAGGCGTCCCCGGAAACCGGTTTTTTCGACAAAAAATGCCAACCTCTTCAAGTAGTCATCCTGGGTCTGATAGTCCTTGGTAACCAGGACGAGAATCGAAGTGCCTGCCCAGGTAAACCATTCCCGTTGGGGCTGCCGCCAGTTCTGACCCGGCCAGTTCAAAAGTGTCGCCGGGTCAGCCAAAAGGTTGGCCTGGGAATCGAGGGCTGAGATTCTCACCTCTGCCAAGCGCGGATCCTGTGCCAGAACTTCAATCCGGCTCGGCACAAAGCCCCAAGCTTCAGGCGCGAAATCCCAACGAAGTACGGACGGCTCCAAAGCAAAGGTCCTGGAGGTTCCCTCTCCGGAGAGTGTAGCGGTCCAAGGAGCCTCGGAAAGGCGTTTCAGAGTCAGAAAGGGCGTATAACCGGCAGCAACGCTCCACGGAGGCAGTTCAATGCGCAGCGACGTGGCTGTCCGCGTCACCCAGGTGAATTCTGGACTCTCCGGTCTGGCCGCCGTACGCAACACTGTCAGACTTTCTGGGAACCACCCTTTGAGCTCCAGGGACAATAACTGGGCTGGGACTTCCAGTGCATAGCGGACTCGGGGAGCTTGCAGGCGAGGAAAAGAAACCGACTTACGGTAGCCGCGTCCCACCAGCTCGATTTCCCGGACCTGGGAACCAGCAGGAAGGGTCAACCA
Organism: Spirochaetota bacterium; assembly: GCA_020049045.1. Taxonomy (GTDB): domain Bacteria; phylum Spirochaetota; class Spirochaetia; order JABEVK01; family JABEVK01; genus JAIFLN01. The sequence continues at coordinate 18,048 of JAIFLN010000010.1, forward strand.
CGACTTGGCGGGAATGTTTTGTGGAGCGAAGAGAAGGGTGCGCTGCTCAGGGAGCCTGACCTCACCCAAGGCCAATATTGAACCATCGGGTTGAACAAGCCGTCCCAGAGCTCCTGCCGTGCCCGCGGCAAGGAGCACCAGCAAAAAGAAAACCTTTCTCATCAGACTAAGGCCAGAGCGCCTTCGGCCAAATGCCGGGCCAGGGCCAGGCGACGGTCTCTATCGAACCCGGAATCTTCCCGCAACAGGCTGTCAAAGTAGCCTGTGAACCCGGCAGGCAGAATCTCGAGGCCGTCGATTTGAAACTTAAGCTCTTCCGTAGGACTGAGAAACTGCCGGTTGACGGCAAAGAGCAATTCAGCCAGTGTTTCCAGAAACCGTGCCAGACCAATTTGAAAAAACATACCGTCACGATTAAAGACAGCGGCCGCCAAATCTGACAGCTGATGTTCCAGTCTTCCCGCCAAATTGCGGCGTTGAAATGTCCAGAATCCTTCCGGCATCGTCTCGAGCTGGGCTTTGACCCCACGGATCCAATCACTCTTCGTGTGAACGGGTATACCGTGGTAGAGACGGAAGAGGCTGTAGGTAGTTTCCTGGCGAAACGGAGAATCTGGTTTTCCGAGCTCTTCGAGCTCCTCGTCGATCTTGCTGACTTCTTTGTAATCCAGATGGATGGGCATCCGGTCAAGAAAAAACCGGTCCTTCTCCCTGGTCATCGCCGTTTCGAGGTACTGAGGGGGCGGCAGGGCTGCCAAACGCTCCGGGTAGCGGGGAATGGGGCCCCGGTAGAAAATATCCATCTTGAGGCAGAACAAGGGAGAAGAAATCATGCCGGCCCCGTGGTAGGGAATACGCTGCACACACTCGACTTCGGCACCCTGGGCCATGCCCTGGAGTATTGTCTCGACCAATTGGTTGATCTTCTGGATCATAAGACCATACTAGCACGGGGGAGGAAAAAAATGAACCTCAGACGAAAAGTGTGGCTGCCTCCCGACGGGGATTCCCGCCTGATCCGTTTTCAAGAGGCTCTCGCCACAGAATTCTCCCGTCTCGAGTGGGCGGCAGTGCCTCCCTATGTGCATCTGGAAGAGCGCAACCCCCATGGTCCCGTGGTCCCCGGCGCCTGGGTCCTGGAGGCCGGGGTGCCGGTCCTGGAGGCCCGGGACGAGGCGGGTCTGGTGGGGGTGTTCCGTTTTGGCCTTCCGGGTTCCCCTTGGTCGGCACAGGAGTTTTCCCGCCTGCCACCGCCGCCCTCCTGGAAATGGGAAAGAGGGCGGTTGGCCGTGCTCGATTTGACCATACCCCGTGACGACGCCGTCTTCGCCCTTTGGTCTTGGGAGTCGTTGACCGGCTGGAGGTCGGACCGGCCCAAGCTGTAAGTTTGTTGGGTTTTCCTGGAGTTGTACCGCCGGTGGCGGTAATGATCCAGGCAGGAGCAGGCTCATCCGTACGGCACCAGGTGCGGGTGGCTGTGCAACCCTCCGGGCTGAGTTCGTCACGGCCCGACCAGCCGGCAGCTTCCGCCATCCCCGCCGCTTCGCCGGGACGCTGGCTGTACAAAAGCCCGTCGACGGGAACCCCGTCTGGATTCTGCCTCAAGATCAGCAGGCCCTTGGTGCCAGGCAGGCCTTTCCCCTCGGGCTGCCAAAAGTCCCAGGCTTCCGGTTCCGCTTCCAACCCTCCGCTGGCCGCAGGGTCAGCGGTCTCATCCTTCTCCTCGGGTTTTCCTGACGGCTTGTAGTGAACCACCACCAACTGGCCCCGGGTTACTTCGACATCCGGAAAGATCAACCGTTGACGGACCTCGGGTGTGGAATAGGCTTCGAGAGTCCAGCCCCCCAGGCTCCCTGGCACTTCTACCCGCAGTTCTACCAAGTCGGTTCGGTTTCCCGACCCGGCAACGCGTACCTCATTCAACCGCAGGCTGGCAGGGTGGTCGTTGGGACCGTAGAACCGACCAGTCACGCTGGTCAGATTGTTTCCTGAGTCCTTCACTTCGGCTTCCCAGCGGTATCCTTTGCCGGGTTTCAAGTTCTCAGGCAGAGTGACCCTGACGGTAGAACCTTCGAGGCTGGTTTCAGGAGCCTTCTCTGTGAAATTTCCTCCCGTGACAGCTTCCGCGACAGGTTCGTCGAAGTCTAAAGTCAGTTCCCTGCCATCGGATGACACCTCCGTATCGAGAAGCCGGGGAGGAAGCCTGTCCCAAGGCGGTGGTTCACAGGACATCAGGATTCCGAATCCCAGAATAAGGGCGGTTCTTTGCAGCATGGAGTCCTCCAACCTCCCTGACGGGAAACGAGGGGTCTTTGCTTCAAACCAGAGCTGGCCTATAATGGATTCATGGACCCCAACCCCCTTTTGCAGAAATATGGACGAGCCTTTGAACCGGGCGAGCTGATCTTCGAAGAGGACGAGGAGGGTGACCATATGTTCATCATTCAGGAAGGCCAGGTTCAGATCAGTCGTACCATCAATGGAAAGGACACCCCTATGGCTTTGCTCGAGAAAGGGGAGTTCTTTGGCGAGATGGCCATCGTCAACCGAATCCGGCGCACGGCACGGGCCCGCGCTCATATCCGGACCCAGCTGCTCGCCTTCGACCGTACGGGGTTGGAACAGCTGGTTGAAAAGAACCCCAAGATTGCTTTGAGCATCATAGACCGCCTCTGTCGCCGGTTGGGTTCGGCGAACGCCCAGATCCGGCAGATGTCGAGCGTGCTCGATGAGACGAAAGTCTCGGCCGATGACCGCAGGCAGTTTCAGAAACTGGCCGAGGCCGAGTGAGAATTCTGCTGGCTCTCCTTTGCCTATTGGGGATTGCTCCCTTGATGGCCGAAGAACTTTGGATTCTCCAAACCGGGCCGGAGTCTGTTGATAGCATTCCCCTTGACCCTCTTCAGCCGGTTCCTTCGTGGCGTGGGCTCTACGAGGATGGGCAGGACCGTATTTGGCTCTATGCCACACGTTCTCCGAATTTTTATCCCTCTGCCAATCCCGACATTCATGTCGTCACAGGCACCGTTTGGACGGTTGTCACCTTCTTTCCTCCTTCCTGGACGGGTGAAAAACGCAAAGCCTGGTTTGATACCTGGGTTGTTGAATTCCGGACGCTCAGTTCGCTGCCTGACCCCGGTTGGCCCATCCTCTTTCCCTCGGTCCTCAGGAAAAGCTGAAACGGTACCGATATTCAGGCCATGTGGAAAACAAATCGTCTGTGGTTTGCCGTGGTTGTGGTCGCCTTTGCCTGGGTGTCCGTCTCGCTTGAGGCCCAGAGTGCCCCTGTTCTGTCCCTCGGAGCTGGTGATATCACCGTCGAAGCTCGTGACGACGGCTACCATCTGTTCATCCGGCAGAAAAGCGGTGTCTCCTCTGTACTGCTGACCGAAGCCTTTGAGCTTCCTGACCACAAACTGGCAACGTACGCCCTGCGGGCCGTCGGCCCTAATCCTATCAATGACTCAGAAAAACGACTTCTCAACGGCAAATTTTTGACACAGCCCCACCGTTCCCTGATGTCTTCAACGCCTTTAGCGCAGCCTGCGCTGGGAAAAGCCTTCCATATTGTGTTGCCCCGCCTGGTGGAATACGGCAACGCCAGCTTTCCCAATTCCCGGTACGGCAAAGTGGATGTTCAAGCGGTACTCGCCACTGCAGACAAGCCGATGTGGTTTTCTGTCCGGACCTTCGCTAAACCCTACGCGGACTATACCGGCCCTTATCAGGACAATGCCTTTGAACTGCGCAGCTTTCTGGTCCAGACGCCCCAGCCCTCCAAGGATGCCTACGAACCGGGGCTATTCGACGATTTCAGCCGCCTGGGAAAACCCTATCAGTCCACGGGCATTGACGATGCTTTGGCCCGTGTCCGCAAGGCGTTGGACCGAACCGGTGACACCCTCGACATGGTTCTTGTGATTGATACCACCAAAAGCATGATACAGAATCTCAAAATCGTAAAAGCAAATCTTTTGGGTCCTATCCGGGAAGAAGTCAAGAAATTCAAAACCTTCCGTATCGGGCTGGTCTTTTACCGGGACTATATGGAGGACTATCTGACGCAGTCCGTCCCCTTCCGATCTGACCTGGAGCGGGTTCAGCTCGACCTGAACCAGGCCTATGCCGATGGCGGCGGCGATATCCCCGAAGCGGTGGTGGAAGCTCTCTGGGCAGGGTTGAACGGTTTTCCGTGGCAGGCCGAGAACCGGGTCCTGCTTTTGCTGGGCGATGCGCCCCAGCACCCCGCGCCCCGGGGTGCCATCACCGAGGCTCAGATGCGTGACAGGGCGGCTGAAAAAAAGATCGATGTAGAGATGATCATGCTCCCCCAGACAAAGCCATAGGAGGCTCCCAGGAGCCCGAGGACTACTGCTTGGCTTTGGGAGCTCTGTCCTTGATTTCCTGAAGCTTTTTCTGCGTCAGGACCTTCACCCAGGCGGGAGCACCGGCGCTTTTATCCAGATCTTCGTAGTCGGCCAAGATGGCCTCATACCCGGCGCGGGCTTCGGCTTCCTGACCTTTCTTGGCCAGCAGGAGCGCGACTTCGTAACGCGCTGAAAACTGATCTTCCCGGCTGGCCTCGGGGCGGTCTGCCAGAAAGGTCCGGTAGATCGTCAGGGCTTCGTCATACTGGCTTTGATCTGTAGCTGCCTGAGCCCGCTGAAAGAAGATTTCCGAAGGGGTATCAGCAGAGAGCGGGGCCTGGGTGGTTTGGCAGGAAGTCAGCAACAGCACGGAGAACAACGCGGCCAGGAGAGCAGTTTTCATGAAGGGGCACCTCTGCGCGAAAATCTAACACGCACTGGAACCCCGGTCAATCATCTGGTATTCTTGGCCCATGCTGGCAGTCTTCATCAACGTCGCCGCGGTGGTCCTCGGGTCCGCCGTCGGTTTGCTTTTCGGTCGTAAAATCAACGACAAGCTTAAAACCCTGGTTTTGACCAGTGCGGGTCTCATCACCCTGCTCATCGGTCTTCAAATGGCCTGGAAGGGGCAGCGAATATTGTATCTGCTGCTTTCCATCCTGATCGGAGGGCTTATTGGTTACCTTCTCGATATCGAAGGAGCCATCCTCAAGTTCGGAGAAGCACTCAAGCACCTTGCTCCCAAGTCAAAGGACGATTCGGGCGGTTTTGCCCAGGGGTTTCTGGCTGCCAGCGTCCTGTTTTGCGTCGGTGCGATGAGCATTCTGGGTTCGTTTCAGGCCGGTGCCGAGGGCAAAATGGACATCATTCTCATCAAGTCTGTTATGGACGGCTTTATGGCCATCATTCTAACCGGCGCCCTGGGTATCGGGGTTGGCTTTTCGGCTCTCACCATCCTGATCTACCAAGGTGCACTAACCCTGGCCGCCGTTTGGGTCAAACCGTGGGTGGACCTTCACCCCCTGGTTCTCAGCGAAATGTCAGGTGTGGGCGGCCTGATGGTCGCCATGATCGCGCTGAACCTGCTGGAGCTCAAGAAGATCCCCACCGGCAACTTCCTGCCTGCCTTGATTGTTGTTGTGCTGTTTGTCCTGATTGACCCTTGGCTCGGCCCCTTGATGGGAGGGTGAGCCTTCTTTCATTCTTTGGGTTCGTACCAGGGAAACACCCGCAGTCCCAGCGCTTCCAGCTCCGCCCGAGTGGGGCCCTGAACCACTTCGGCGGCCTTGCCGTTTCCATGGACAAACCACGGCCCTCTGCTTTCAGAGTCCGCAAGGGGCTTGGTGGGAACGGCTTTGTCGGGCCAGCAAGAATAGTCCTTTTGAGTCGAGGCCGAGGTTCCTGCCGCCAGGGCCGCGAGGTCTCCCACAATAGCGCTGGCCGTGGGTCTAGCCCCGGCTCCTCTGCCTTGAAAGTACAAAAGACCCGTTTCGCTTCCCTGAACTGTAATACCGTTGAACGGCCCCTCGAGCGCGGCCAAGGGCTGGGGGAGGGGAATGACCGAAGGTTCCACCGACATTCGGTAGCCACCCGCCACGGCTTCGGCCCGGGCTAAAAGCTTGATCCTGGCGTTCTTGGTGGCCGCAGCCGCCAAATCGTCCGTTCGTACCACCTCGAGACCACGAAGGGGAATCTCTTTCCAATCGACCCAGATGCCAAAGGCAACGGCTGACAGCAACGCAAGCTTGTGGGCACTGTCGGTGCCGGAAACGTCGAGAAACGGGTCGGCTTCGGCAAAACCTAGCTGCTGAGCTTTCTTCAACGCCGCAGTGTAGTCCAAGCCCGAGCTTCCCATATCCGTCAGAATCGAATTGCAGGTTCCATTCACGATACCGGCCAACCCCAGAATCCGATTGGCCACCAGATCCTCGGCCAAGGTCCGGACAACAGGAATGGCCCCGGCGCAGGAAGCTTCAAAGCCGATGGTCAGTCCCCGCGCCCGCGCCCGGGCGAAGAGTTCGCGGCCGTAGGTTGCCAACAGCGCTTTATTGGCCGTCACCACGTGCTTGCCTGCATCCAGCGCTTTTTCGACCACTGTCTTGGCAAAACCTGTGCCCCCGGCCAGTTCGATGACCACCTTGACTGCGGGGTCTGCCAGCACCTCTTCGAGGTCCGGACGCAAGATTCCAGGTTCCAGGCCCAAAGAACGGGCGTGAGTGTAGTCTTTGTCAACAACGGCCAGCAGGGGAAAGTCCATCCCGGTGCGCTTTTTCAGCTCTTTGGCAGAGCCCGTCAGGATACCCGCGGTTCCTCCGCCAACCGTTCCACAGCCCACCAGGGCTGTCCCCCAGCTCACTGGGGTGGGATGATCAGCTGCCACCCCGGATAGATCAAGTCGGGGTTCTGAATCAGCTTTTGATTTCGTTTCCATATCTTCGGCCATTCCCAAGGAGTAGAATAAATTCCGTCATTTTCCGCGATACGCCACAGACTGTCCCTGCGTTCTGGTACCAGCCGCACTGTATACACTTTGTCGACGGCAAGTGAAAGGTAGGTCTCAATCAGTTTCTGAGCTTGCAGAAAAGACTCGTTTGCCAGAGACAGGTCGTCAGCCGCCAGGGCGCGAACCCCCTGAGCCCATTGATCCTTCGCCTCATCGAGGTAAGTCACCCGTTGTTTTTCACCGAGGACGACGACGGAACCATCCGCAGGAATCTTGAGTGAAAGGGGCTTGGCCCGCAACCTTTCGAGTTCCTTCTGGCCGTCCCAAGCTTCTGGCGCAATGATGTTGTCCTGAGGATCAACCACGGTCTTTCCGGAAGCGTCTTCCAGTTTCTTCATGGTCTCGAGCATCAGCTGCTCGGTCCGACGCCGTTCCAGCTGCAGCTGGGCTTTTGCTGTTGCCGACTGTGCTTCGAACAAGGCGGTATTCCAGGCCTCTTCGGCAGAGTCGAGGAGGAACTTTTTCCAGGCGCCCGTCCCCATGAAAAAGGCATCGTTGGCCGATTGCACCAGATCGGGAACCCAGACATAGGCGTCGACGGCCTCGGCTTCATCGAGGGCCTTCTGCGCCCGCAGACGCAAATCCTGAACAGCGACCAAGCGTGCACTGAGTTTCGAAGTGGCTTCTTCCAAAGCAAGCAGAGCTTCGGTGGCCA
>JAIFLN010000126.1 GCA_020049045.1 Spirochaetota bacterium
GAGTGCATCGAGTACATCGTCGTCCACGAGCTCATCCACCTGATCGAACGGCTCCACAGTGAGAGGTTTCACCAGATCCTCCAGCAGCATTTACCGGGGTGGAGGCATGCGAAAGCGGTACTGAACCAGTTACCGATCAGGGGAGAATGGCAGGAGAAGGACTAGACGATGAAGTCTTCAGGAGAATGAATTGCGTTTCTCCTTTGGACGACAAACCCCGCGATGAAGACTCAAGTTATTACTGAGTAATCACTTGTGACAATGTTGACGAGACAACCCTAGAATGCTAACTCAGCCCCTGTTGGGTACATTTCCTATTCGCAAGGATAGTTGATCAGGTGTATGATTCTGTCGTGAGCCTCGTCAGCAGGACACGGAAGGGTCTGAGCAGTCTGCTTCCACTACATAACCGGAGAAAACCCAATGTCTGACCTATTCTGGTCGAGGAAAGCTCGAGTTGGCCCCGAAAATGACATGGTGAATGAGTTCCTTGAGCAGTACAGAACAGTGTTCAACTATAGTGACCTGACGACGAGCATCTACACCGAGCCCTGCCTGGGAGCAGGTTTCCCCGATGTCCTACTGGTCTTCTGGGATCGAAGCGGGCTTGTTCGATGGAACGGAGCGCGCCAGTCACTTACGAAGACTGACATCAAGATTTTGCACTTCATTGCTCAGAGCAGCGCGGTCAACGATCAGTCTATCAACGAGAGACTGGGCTTTGGCTTGACCAGGATCCGAAAATCACTCAAAGCCCTTGAGATGGCCGAAGTTGTCACAATCACAGATGGGGTCGCAACGATCCATGATCTCTCCAAGGCGTTTTTCGTGAAAAACATTATCTCAATTGAAGCAAAGATCGGAAACTGGAGGACTGCACTTCTGCAAGCCCAGATGAACCAGCTCTTCGCATCAGAGAGCTATGTAATGATGCCGAAATCAAACATCTCCCAGAACTTTTCGGCTGCACTCACCGACAGTATGGCTGGTCTAGTCGAGTTCACAGACAACAGATTTTCGATTGGAAAGGCTGCACGTCTCAACCCGATTCCAGCATCCTACTCGTCGTGGATCGTCAACGAGTCGATCGGGAGGGATGCTTTTGGAGTTTGAGCAGTTCCTGGACGAGTGTGTTGGAGTGACTGAACTGGCCAGGGGAGGCCAGAAGGTCGTTTACCGAGCAGATCACCCAAAATGGGGAGCTGTTGCAGTCAAGAAGATCATCCATGGCGATCACGAGTTCAGCGTAGAACGACTGCGGAGAGAGATTCGCGCTGTCGAGCTGATAGATTCACCAAACATCCCTGCTATCTTTCTCCACAACTGCAATGAGTCTGGAACGAATTGCTATTTCGTCGTTGAAAGATTTGTGGCGGGCACCGGGCTCCGCGAATGTATCGCGACGGGCCAAACGTTTGGAATAGCAGAACTCGTTAAGTTTCTCGAAACCTCATTGGACGTTCTGGTACTTACTGAGAGACAACAAATTGTCCACCGTGACATCAAGCCAGAGAACATCATTCGAGGGAACGATGGTGCCTACTGGATTCTGGACTTTGGAATCTCGCGGCACCTCGATCTCAAGTCAATCACCCCCGATAACGCTCCATTCGGATTGTTCACGCTCGGCTATGCCGCCTCGGAGCAGTTCAGGAGCCTCAAGAAGCAAATTGACATTCGTTCCGATCTCTTTTCTTTGGGAGTTGTTGCAACAGAAATGTGCAGCGGGTCGAACCCGTTTGTCAAAGATGCTCAGAACTACCAAACAATACTAAAGCGAATTGAGTCTCAACAACTACCCTTCCTGAAGATTGCAGGAGACACGCAGTACCAATTGGCCACATTCATTCGCGTTCTCGGGGACAATCGCCAGACAAGGCGCCCAAGAACGGCATTCGAAGCTCGACAGATTTTGGAAGTCGTCAAGACAACATTGCGACTGGGGGAGTGAGATGGATTTCTATATCCAGTATGCCCACGGAATGATGGACATCTCTAAGAACTTGGCTCAGGCTTGGCAGGGAAGCACGGTCATACTCAGTCCACGAGACATCCTTCCTGCTCAGATAGCCAAACTCAGACCCCATTTTCAAGCATCCGGTACTTCCTTGCTTTTTGATCCCCAGTGCTATGCGCCGCGAGCGAACCACCCAAGGCTGACCCAATACAGCTATTGGATGAACGACTTCTCGACTGGAGTATTGAGCCCCGCCGCCACCAGATCACAGTTGACTGATCTCTACGAGAACCACAACTTGAGGTACGGCACGACAGCCTTCATTGTGCCGGGCCAGTACATCACTGCGGTCGATGACATCTGGACTGCGATGATGGATATGACGATGGACCAGCTGGCGGGATTGCCGCATGAGCTACCAAGGTACCTCACCGTCTGCCTTTCATCCTCGGTGCTAAGGGACGAAGGTCAGGTACATACTATTCTCGAGTATATCGAGTCACTTGCGATCGAAGGCATATACCTTGTGGCGGAGCCGCCCGCCGGTATGTACCTGGTGGATGACCCCATTTGGTTGAAGAATCTCCTAGACTTCTGTGCGGGGGTCAAACTTGATGGGAAAAAGGTCATCGTTGGATACGCAAACCACCAGTATCTTTTGTTAGCGCTCGCGAAGGTCGATGCCATTGCGTCTGGCAATTTTCTCAACTCTCGGCGATTTGGCAACGACAAGTTCTTTGAAAAGGAAGACTCACCAAGTCGTAGATCTACTTGGTACTATTGTCCGCAAGCCCTTTCAGAGTATCAGATTCCTTTTTTGGACCTCGCTCAGTCCGTGGGGATTCTCAGTGAATTGGCGACCGATCCGTCACTTGGATCTACGTATGCAGATATCCTCTTCGCCGGAGCACAACCTTCCTCAGTCGATTTCCATGAGCCGAAACCCTTCTATCACTATCTCCAGTGCCTCAAAGCCCAGACAGGGCAGGCAACCCACATGGACTATCTATCGACGAAGCAGAGCCTCCTGATGCGGCTTGAGACCGCTTGGGACTTAACCGAGCGATTTCGAAACAACGGGGTACGCGGCAAAGATAGGGACTTTGCGAACATTTATGACGCGATGCTCTCATCTGCAACTGCGTTTCACAATACTTGGGGCCTCAGGCTACAAAGCCAGTGGGCCTCAATTTGAACCCACTCTTTGGCGCTATGTTTATTGTCTCAGAGGTAGGCTTGAGCATCCTTTCATCGCTACCCATGTATGGTAGGAGCCTTGAGTGTATTGAGTCTGACACCGATATTGAACTATGGAGAGCTGATGTCTGAAACCGAAGAACTCCGCGCCCTGATCGACTCAATTGTCTCCTACTATCCGCCCAAAAACATCCTGTTGTTTGGTTCCCAAGCCAGAGGAACAGCGACGGCAACCAGCGACATCGACCTCTGCGTGCTCTATGACCACCTGCCCAAAAGAAACCTGGAAGTCCTTCAGGACCTCTACAAATCGCTTTTCGCCATTCACGGTAGGGCCGTCGATTTGGTCGTCTACGAAGCGAGTCAGTTTGGTGAACGGGCCCACAGGAAAGGTAGCTTTGAGCAGGTGATCCAACGAGAAGGCCAAGTTCTCTATGGGTAAGCCCGAGGCCAAGGAATGGCTAGCTTTCGCTTCTGACGATTTGGAGTCCGCTGAGTTCCTCCTGGGAATGTCGGTGAGAAAGCTCGAAATCATCTGCTACCATGCCCAGCAGTGCGCGGAGAAAGCCCTGAAGGCATTGATTATCCTCAGCGACACCGAAGTTCCGCGAACACATGACCTTAGGCTCCTATCGTTGAGGGTGGCCGGGTTGGGCTTTGAAACAGCTTCACTGGTCAGTGAGTTGGCCCTCCTTCAGCCGTACTCGGTGGCTGTGAGGTATCCGTTTGGGCTGGATCTGGAGTCGGGAGACGAGATGGCGTCGATCTCAGCAGCCAGGGTTGTACTGGGCCAGTGCAAAAGGCTTTTCGACGACTTTGGTGGACAACTGAAGACAAACGGCGATTTGCCTTTGTAGACGCATTGTAGACAAGACTCCTTTATCACTAATATTTCCATTCCCTGCAACGCTTTATTTCATAACAACAGGAATGAGTCCTATCCCTGCTAAAATAGAAAAGGTCACGCTTTGGCGTGGCCTTTTCTATTTTATACAGACGACAGGACGAGATCCGCAGCCGCCCGAGGAAAAGGGCGCAGGATGCGAAGTCACGAAGCCCGAGTCCAAGGAAGCCTTTGACCGGGAGTATGAGGAGTTCCTGCTTTCCGAAGTTCTCTGCCAGGCGATGAAGGAAACGAACATCTCCGTGCGGAAGCTTGCGGAACAGGCCAAGGTTTCCACGGGATTCATTCAGGGTATCCGCTCAGGCAAGGCGAAGAACATCACGCTTGGAAAGCTCAGTCCCGTCCTGGACAGCACGCTGAAATTCCTCCTCGCCGAGGAGGGTACGGCAGCGCTCGAGGTCCTTCCTGACAGCGCCTTCCTCGAGCGGGGGCCGCTCGGCCTTCCCTCGTGAGCGCGCCTGGGTGGCCGAGGCGATGAGCGTCGCCGCCTCGAAGGGTCTACCCTGGGAAAGTCTCAGGGCGGCAATTCCTTCCCAGACGAAGGCCATTCCCGTGCTTCCGCCGGTTTCGCCGAACCTTCGCAGGGCCTCGGCGAGGACGTTCTCGGCTTCGGGCACGTTTCCCGACCTGGCCAAGGCATGCCCCAACTCGGCCAAGGCCCAGGTTTCATAGAGCCGGGCGCCACAGTGCCTGTGCCCTGCCGCAGCTTCCCGGTAGCGGTCAATCGCTGTCGCGTAGTCGCCTTGCCAAAAAGCCAGCTTGCCGAGGCTGCCCAAGGCCAGCGAGTCCTGCAATTCCAGTTTGAGTTCAGCGAAAATTGACCGCGCTTGGTCGAGCCGCTCGCCGACCGAATCCCAGCGCCCTTCCTGGATGGCATGGTGCGCCAACTCCCTCTGGCACAAAGCGGCTGCGGACTTGTTGCCAAGCGACGAGAACATCGCCAGTGCCTCTTCGAGCCTTCTGACCGAACGGTCCAAGTCCGAATGGTCCCGGCTCAGCCAGTAGAGGGCGGTGGCTTGGCCATGGGCGTCGCCCGTCTGGGCGAAGGATATTCGGGAGCGCTCGAAATCGGCGAGGCCCTCGGCGTATTCCCCGTGGCTGAGGAGGGCCAATCCGCGGCAATGATATCCGTAGGCCCTCGCCTGCTGGTCGCCTGAGGTTTCCGAGATCGCCAGGCATTCCTCGGAAAAGCGCAGGGCTCCAGCGGCGTCTCCCTGGTTGTTGCTGGCCTCTGCGCACAAGCCTAGGGCTAGAGCTGTCAACGCGTCGGGTTTCCGGTAGGCCCCGATCAGCCGCTCGAGCATGGGGACCAGTTCCATCGGATCGATGCAGCGGAGCCAGAAGTCCTTCGCGCCCACGACCAGTCGCAGGCCCGATTCAGGATCGCTTTCCAAAGAGTGCTCTACGGCGGCGCGCAGGTTGTGCAGGTCGGCTTCCAAGCGGGCCATCCAGGCAGCCTCGTCGGTTCCCCGCAGCCCGGGTTCAGCCAGAGCCGTCATGGCCGAGAAATAGGCGAGATGACGGTCCCGCAATCCGGACCCGTCCCCCCGTTCGGTTCGTTTTTCCCTGGCGTAGCTTCGGATCGACTCGAGCATACGGTAGCGCCTGGCACCAGAGGCCTCCGGCTCCAGGACGCAGACCAGCGATTTGCCCACCAAGGCGGCGAGGTTTTCGAAGACGTCCGACGCCTCGGACGAGGAGGCGCAAACAGCTTCGGCCGCGTCGAGGGTCCACGAGTCGGCGAAGACGGAAAGCGAGAGGAACAGGGTGCGCTCGGGATCGGGCAAGGTGTCGTAGCTCCAGTCGATGAGGGCACGCAGGGTTTGTTGCCGAGGCAGGGCTGTGCGGGAGCCACTCGCGAGGAGCTTGAAGCGGTCGTCCAGTCTGGCGGAGATGCCCTCTGGCGAAAGGAGCTTGATGCGGACGGCCGCCAGCTCGATGGCCAAGGGGATGCCGTCGAGGCGGTAGCAGATTTGGGCGATGTGCGGGGCATTCGCCTCGTCCACGGCGAAAGCGGGCAGAACCAGCCGCGCGCGCTCGATGAAAAGCCGCACGGCCTCGTACTGGGAAAGCTGCTCGAGGCTCGGCATGCGCTTGGGATCGGGCTGCGTGAGCGTCGGCACCGCATAGGCCAGCTCGCCAGGCACACCGAGCGCCTCCCGGCTCGAGGCCAGTATCTTCAGGGAGGGCGAAGCGGAAAGCAAGTTGGCGGCGAGACGGGCGCAGGCGTCGATGAGGTGCTCGCAGTTATCGAGGACGAGCAGCGCGGTTTTGTCGGCGAGGTAGGCGGCAAGGCGATCGGCCGACAGCCCCTTCCCGGCTTCTCCCACGCCCATCGCGCCAAGGACCCGTGCCGGCACCAGGTCGGGATCGGAAAGCGGGCCCAGCTCGACGAACCAGACCCCATCAGGAAAGCTATCCAGGGCGGCGGCCGCCGTCTGGAGGGAGAGCCTTGTCTTGCCTGTGCCGCCCGGCCCGACGAGGGTGATGAGCCTACCCCTGCCGAGGGCTTGTTCTATCTCGAGGCTCTCCCGCTCGCGCCCTATGAAGCTGGTGAGCTGGGCCGGCAGGTTGTTGAGGATGGAGGCCTGGGCCCGAAGGGGCGGAAAATCCCTTTCCAGCCCCTGTGCCACAGCCTGGTAGATTCTTTCGGCCTGGGGGATGTCCTTGAGCCAGCGCTTGCCCAGGTCAGCGAGCTCGACACCTTCCGCGGCGCGGTCCCTGAGGAGGGCCTGGGCCGCGCTGGAAACGAGAACCTGTCCGCCATAGCCGACCGACATGAGGCGGCTCACGAAAGCCAGGGCGGCGTAGCCTTTATAATCGGTGCGCCCATCGCTTTCCACCAGTTCCGCAGCACCGACATGGAGGCCCATGCGGACCTTCACGGGAACGGGGCCCCAGGCTTCCGAGCGCAAGGCGCGCTGCGCCTCCACAGCTGCGAGCAGGGCTTCGCGCACCGTAGAAAAGGCCACGCAGAAAGCGTCACCCACGATGTTGAAGACGAAGCCACCATGGCACCGGATTGCCGCGTCGAGCAGGCTGTTGTGCCGTGCCAGGAGGGAGGGCATTTCCTCGGCGCAAGTCTGCGAGAGCTTGGTGCTGGACTCGATATCCGTGAACAGGAAAGCGACGGTTCCGGACGGAAGCTGCCCCATGGTCCCTCCCCAATTCACGCTAGGGCAGGCGGCCCCGCTTGTCAAGGGAAGCGGATTTGGCCGAAACCTACCTTCCAGGCGCGAAGCCTCAACTCGGCGTCAAGTTTCGCCGAAGGAATTACTATGAGACATCGTTTGGTTATCGCGGCGATCTTAGTTTGCATGACTCTTCAAGGCTGCCTGACGTACCAGCCGGTCACCACCACAAGAATGAACAGCTTCACCACCATCAACACCAATGCCTTCGGAGTGGTTTATCTCGAAAAATGTGTTGCAGACTCCACCGGGCAACCTGTTTTCGTTCGGTATGTGGTCGATACCCTTCCATCTTCATGGCCTCACCAGAGTGTGATATCCAGCACCAGGGAGATGTCGAAGAGGTAGGAAACGTGCCGCACCAACGTGTTGTAGTACAGTTGTGCACGGGGGCCGACTTTGAGGTTCTCTTTCATCGAGAAAAGGATCTGGCTGCTGGAAGAAACTGTCAGTCCGCGTGTCGGGGAATCCAGCGAGGCGAACACCTCCGTTGATGTGTCGAAGGAGAGGACGTCTTCGACGATGTCCGCTAAGGCACTGCCCTTCCAGGTCTCGGCCGTCAACCCCATCAGCTCGGCCGCATAGGCCATGACGGTGTCGGTCATGGCTGCGACTCTAGTTCTCGCTCGAGCTGGGCAATGCGCTCATCCCGGACGCTGATCTGGTACTCAAGCACAATGATGGTGGTTTCCAGGGTTTTCATGTGCTTGGCATCCTGAGGACGAGGAGCTGAAACACAACCCGCAATAAGGAGCATGAGGCAGGCCGAACCGAACAACAAAAAGTACTTCACAAGACCCTCCTCAGTTTTTATTAAAATATATGACGTATTCTAATAATACTGAATTCAGAGTCAGAAGACCATTTATATTAACGGAATGTCAGCTTTTTAATGAACTAGGAATTCTCCAGCAATTCCAGCCGCTCTTCCATCAACCGCAGCTGGTTTTCGAGCGCGGCCACCCGTTCCTCCAGCCCAGACGGGACGGCAGAGACAGCGGGAGTCCGTAGGGGTAAGGCGGGAATGGCAGGCTGGCCGCAGAAAAGATGGGCCCAACGAGGCTCCTTGGTACCCGGAAGTCTTTCCAGCATCAGAACAAACTTCCGTTCCGCCAGCAATCCCAGACATCGCTCGACATCCGCCAAGTCCTGAAATTTGTACATCCGTTCGCACCGGGAACGAAGCTCTCCCGGCGTCTGCGGTCCCCGGTTGAACAGCTCGCAGAGAATCACCAGCTCCCCTCGCTCCAGTGTGTGGACCTGCTGGATTTTCTGCCGGTATTTGACGGTTTGGGTGTTGTCCAGAAGCCCGCTTTCCACGTACCCAAGACGTTCCAGACTTTTCAGGGTGT
>JAIFLN010000049.1 GCA_020049045.1 Spirochaetota bacterium
GCTCAATGCCGTCCAGCTCGTGCAGATCGTAGTCTGACAGGTCCAGTTCTCCTTCCAGTTTGGCCAGATCAGCCGGGCTGGGGTAAAGGTCCAGGTTGCCGAACAGTTCTCGCTTCACCGCCGAATAGAAAGTGCCCTCATCGGGATCCCAGTCGTCGTCCTCATAGCCGTATTCTTCTTCCTCTGTTTCGAAATCGACGGGCTGTCTGGTCGGGCCGGGGCGGTCGGGGTGGAATTCGAGCAGCTTCGCCAGCGTGTGCAGTGCCGGCAGATCGGAGGCCCGGACGGCCGCTTCGATGCGGTCCCAAACCAGCGACAGCCGGTCTGGGTGGTAAACTTGGATGGCCTTCATAAACAGGTGGTGGGGCGCCTGGCCAGTCACTGGCAAACCCGCCTGCTGAGCGTAGGGGATGACCAAGTCATGATTGTGATGGCGGTGGGCGCTGATCAGTTGGGCGGCAATGGCTTTGAGGCGTTCTTCTACCAGAGGTCTCTGTTTCAGTTCAGCCAGGGTAAGGAGAGGATTCATGGCCCTTCCAGAATACCACATCGCGGTTGCCCCCCCACCCCCCGTGCCTATATCCTCTGGGCCTTCGGCAATCCTCGTTCCTCCCTAAGAAGGTTGACGAGCTTGTATATGTTGGTTGGGGTTCTCTTGATTTTGGGTGTCGGGTCTGCCCCTGTGCTTCCATTGTCTCTGGGGTGTCGGCCAGACTGACTTGGTCGCCGACCGAACCAGACGACGATCATTCTTGTCCTTGGGAATTCCTCAGGTCGAGTTTGAGAACGATCAGTTCCCAGGTTGTTGCAAGACGATCTTGGCTCAATGCTGCGGAGGCAGTCCGGGCGGTCAGGAGTTCGACCTCGGCGACTTGGCCTTGGCTGTAGAGGGTGTCGAGGTCATTCAACGATTGGGCATCTTGCCGCAGTTCCTCGTCCTGCTGGAGAGCGTAAGATTCGAGCTGGGTGATTCGTGATCTCAGACGAGTGAGCTTCTGGGACTGGCGTTCCAGGCCGTCGCGGATCACCAACTGCTGCTTGGTTCGTTCTGCCTCGTGAATCTTTGCTTGGTTCGCGTCTTTGCCGACAAGGTCGGGGGAGAAACTGAGACCGACGCCCACGGTGAATGTCCAAATGTTTTCCATGTTCGCCAGAGAGTTCCAGGAGGATTCCCAGTCTTTGGAGAATGGCTGGTAGGTTGTATTGGGGGTCCAGGATACGCTTGAGGTGAGGACAGGTGCATTCTGGGCCTGGTCGAGTGTACGTTGGAAATCGAGCTTTTCGAGGGTCTTGCGGGCCATGGTCACATCGGCGGGTTCGGCGGACGTGGGGGATGCGCTCAGCCACGACAGAAACCAGGCTCGATCCTTTTCGGTAACAGGTGGAGGGCAAGTGCCGAGGATGACGGTGAGATCCTCGGTTAGGCTCTGTAGCTTGTAGCGGGCGGCGAGCACGACGCTGGCGGCGCTCCGGTGGTTCCTGTCGGCCTTCCACTCGTCAAACTGATTACCACGTTTTTGGCGGGTGAGATTCGCCTGATACTCCTTTTGAGCCTGCGTGGCCCGTTCTTGAGCCTCTTTGACACCTAAGTCGGTGGTGGCGAGGTCGAAATCACGAATGAGCATGATGCGCTGAGTCAGCCCTTGGGTGAGCGCCTGTCGCCAAGACTCGCACGCGAGGTCTCGTTGGTTGTCGGCCAGGGCTTGACCGGCATCAAAGGCGGGGAGTTCCAAACCCAGCCAGAGCGGCTGCCTCAGGCTGGCCCCGAGGCTGGGTGTTTGGCGCCATGAGGACTTTTTTTCCTGGTAGGCTGTGGTATGGTTGGTTTGCAGGCTGAAGGTGCCACCTCCGGGGACTTTCTGATCCAGTTCGATTCCTGCCTGCCCGGACCATAGGTTGTCTTCGCCCCCTCTCGTGTACTGGCCCATCGAAGGAGCATTCCACTTGATCGCCGGAATCCAGGAACGCGTTTGGTTTTCCCACTGCCATTGGGCCACGTCGAGGTCAGCCTGGGCTGTCAGCACCGCCGCATCGTGCTTTGACGACTTTTCCAGCACGTCGCCCCATGGACTTGGAGCCACTTGCGCTAAAAGTGGTGTCGTCAAGAAGAGAAAGAGAATAGGCGCTTTCAATTCAGGAAGTCCAGTTTTTCGAGGAGGAAGCGGAGAATGTTCTTCCTCTTGATGATGATGCGGGCCTCGGCGCCCATACCGGGTTTGAGGATGATGCGGTTGCCACGTTTGTTTTCGAGCCAGGGCTGGTCGACCGAGGCCTCAACAAAAAAGACGGCGGCCTGGTTGGGTTGAGTTGTGGAGTCGGCGGGAACAGTGATCACCCTTGCTGCAAGCTGTCCGTATTCGGAAGGCGGCAGGGCAGTGAACCGCACACTGACGGTCATGTCGGTGCGGATCTCAGCGATGTCGCGGTTGTCGACCGACAGTTCCAGCTTCAATTTGTCAGCACCCGCCGGGATGAGCCTGGCCACTTCTTCACCGACAAGCAAAAAGTCGCCGGGATTTACCTTCTTCAGATCCTCCACGGTGCCATCGAGGGGGGCACGGACCTCGGCGTCGACTTTCTGCCGTTCCAAGTCGGCCCGATGTTTGGTCAGCGTTTCCCGTTCGGCGGCCAGGGCTGTCTTTTCGTCCTGGATCTTCAATCGTTCTTGGGCGCGGTAGCTGTCGAGGGCAATTTTCGTCAGTCGGGCTTCGGTTTCGAGGTCGTGCACCTTTTGCCCGGTGCTCATGCCCGCAGGGAGGTCCCTTTCGCGTTCCCAGGCTTGGACCGCCTTTTCCCAAGTGAGATTGAGCCGAGCCGTTTCCGAAAAGTAGACGGCGGCTCGTGTCTTTGCCTCGCGCTCTGACGAGGGCACGTTGTCGAGTTCGGCGAGCACTGCCTGTTCATAGAAACCCAAGGTGCGAACCTTGGTAGCTGTTCGCAGCTCTTGCAAAGCGGTGTTGCCACGATCCACCTCAAGCGCGGTGGTATTGACCCGCCACAGCAAATCGCCCTGGCGCACCTTAGTACCGTGGACGAACGCCTTGACCGCTACCGGACCCGAAACCGCATTTTTCAACGTCGAAATATTGCGCTCAGGACGGAGCACTGCCGGGGCTTTGACGACGATGTCGATATCGCCCAAGGCAGCCCAAGCCAGCGCGCCTGCGAAGATTGCCATCACGATAGCAATGAACCAGGTGAACACCCCAGGAACGCGCCGCTCGAAAAAGTCTCGTGAGTGGTGGTAGTCCTTCAAATCGTCGATCACAGCGAGTTCCCTTCCCACAAACGGGAGTACAGTCCCCCGGCAGTTTTGAGGTCGTCGTGGCTGCCTCGTTCGACGATGCGGCCTTTTTCCATGACGAAGATTTGGTCGCAGCGGGTGACGGTGCTGAGGCGGTGGGCGATGAGGACGGTGGTGATCTTGTCGCCGCGCAGGGTTTCGAGGGTCTGGTGAATTTCGTGTTCCGACAGGGTGTCGAGGTTGCTGGTGGCCTCGTCGAAGATTAGCAGGTCGGGTTGACCCAACAGGGCGCGGGCGAGGGCCAGGCGTTGGCGTTCACCGCCCGAAAGCGAGGCACCGCGTTCGGCCAACACCGTGTTGTAGCGCTGGGGAAGCTCGACGATGAACTCATGGGCGCGGGCTTTTTCGGCGGCGGCGACAATCTCTTCAAGGGGGGCCTCGGGCTTGTGCAGGGCAATGTTTTCGGCAATCGTCCCGGAGAAAAGAAAAATTTCCTGGGGTACATAGCCGATGTGGCTACGCAGGTGGATGGTGTCGACGTCTTCAAGGTTGTGGCCGTCGAGGCGTACTTCGCCCTTTTCGGCTTTGTAGAATTTCAAGAAGAGTTTGACCAGGGTGGTTTTGCCGCACCCCGAGGCACCGACAAAGGCTACCCATTGACCTGGTTCGACGGCGAAGTCGAGGCCTTCGAGGACGAGACGGCGGGTGCCATAACGGAAGTCGAGGGCGTTCACCTCCAGCTTGCCGACGAAACGCTCGGGTTTGAGCCATCGGCCCTCTGTCGGAATCTCCTCGTCCAAATCGAGGATTTCACCGAGACGGTCTGCGGCTACGAAGGCCTGCTGCAGGTCCGCTTGCAGGTTTAAAAGGCGTTTCAGAGGACCGAGAAAGTAGGTCGAAAGCGCATTGAACGAGATGAGTTGGCCCAAGCTGACCTGGCCCTGAAGGATTAACCAACTGCCCACCCAGAACAGCACATTGCCGCCCCAGCCATCGATGAGACCGACGAAGACACCCTGCCAGTTTTGGGTAACGCCCAGCCGGTAGCCCGTCCACACGGCCTTCATCTGGCGCTTCTCGTACTCGCGAAACACCAGATCGCCGGCGTTCAGGGCTTTCACGGTGGCGTTGCCGGCCACGGCTTCGACAAGGTAGCTCTGCACGTCGGCCCCTTGGGCCATCATCTCGCGGTACTTCTTGGCAAAAGGTTTGGCAAACAGCCAAATGACCAACGTTGACAGGGGCACGGTAGCCAGGGCTACCCAAAACAGGGTGGGCGACTGGAAGAACAGGAACACACCGACCACCACGACCATCAGAGTGTCCATGACCACCGACACCGAGGCCTGGCTGAGGGCATTGCGGATATGCTGGGCGTCTTCCATCCGGCTGAGGATTTCGCCGGTCTTGCGGCTATCAAAAAACCCCACGGGGAGCCGGAGCACGTGGCGGAAGTAGCTGAAGATGAGCCGGAAGTCGACCTTGAGGCTGAAATGGAGCAGAAGATGGTTGCGCACCGCTCCCAACAACACTTGAAAGAGGGTAAGGATGACCACCCCGATACCCAGCACGTGAAGGGTGAACTCGGCGCGGCTGAACAGCACCTCGTCGATGAGGTAGCGGAAGTACAGCGACCCCAGGATGCCGAATATGATCAATAACAGAGAGGCGATGGCTACACGGACCAAAGTGCCGACGTGGGGAACCAGCAGGGGGAGGAACCGGGCGAAGAGGCCCTTGGTTTCTTTGACGGGTTTGAACTCGGCGTTGGGTGTGAGGAAGACAACGTAACCGGTCCAGAGTTTGAGAAACTCATCACGCTTCCATCGGCGCTTGCCTTCGCCGGGGTCGAGGATGAGGAGGTGCTTCTTGGTTACCTGGGCGACGACGACGAAGTGGAGGAGGACTTGGGCGGAGTCTTCTTTTGGTTTGGCAATGTGGGCGATGAAGGGGCCGAGCAACTCTGAGGTGAGTGCGTCGGGGGTGCCTTTGAGGGCTTTGGTATCGAAGCCGAGGGCCTTACCCGCTTTGACGAGGCCTACCAGGTTGGTGCCTTGGCGGTCGGTACCGGCGATTTCGCGGATGGTAGTGAAGCTATGGTGGCTTTTGTGGTGGCGGGCCACCATGGCAAGGCAGGCAGCGCCGCAGTCGGTTTCGTCGAGTTGGGGGATGAGTTTCATGGGTGAAGGGTCGGCGCGATCATTTGGGTCCTTAGGGGTGCCAGAACAATCTGGGCTTGTCAACTTGGGGGTCAGTGGTAGACAACCAGGCAATTATTGATGTCGTTTTCAGGGGAACAGTACAATTTCTGGTTTAGAGAGGATCTGTTCATGAGCTATGTTTCGGTTCGTGAGGAAACGAGGTCGGTTTGTCGTGGGGGATCAATAGCCCTTCAAAGAATCCCCTTGTGTTGATCGCAGGTGTCTCTTTATCAAACTTGCGTTGCAAGCACTTTATTGTCGCCTCTGGCTCCCCCTGTGTAGAGTTTCCCTCATCTTTGGCAATCTGATGGGGCGCGCCGCGAACGGTATCAGGTTCTATATTTGGATCCATTATCTTCTGAATTATCCCTCTTCCCTTGACGTTTCTATTTCGACAAATTTATCCTTCATCATTCTTCGATTTTCTGGAGTACATCTTTCGAAGAACTACAATTAATGAGGTTGAAGAACTTACTGCTATAGAAGCGGACCGAAATATCTCTTGCCCCGGAGAGTCTATGGAAATCGAAAGGATAAAGCAGATCACAGAAATGTAAGCTGCAACTAAGAGAATGGAGCCCACAAAGTCGATTTTCTTGATAAGTCGCATGAATCCCAACTCGATTCCGATGGCGCAGGCAACCCAGATCCAAAGAAGGAGCAACGGTTGATTGTAAAACGCAACGATAGAACCTGAAGCAAAAACGATACCCAATACCCTGAGCAATGCCGACATTGTGCCCTCCTTTTACCCCCTCAGCTGTGGATTCCAGTTCTGAGGGGCTCCTTACTTCTTACCAGCCGTTCTTGCTACAAACATAGGCACCAAGGCCGGCAACGACGCCGGCAATGCCCGCAGCAACCTGATGAGGTCCGGGGATACACGCTGCAACCCCAAAGCCTGCGCTAGCGCCAACAAGAATATCCTCAAGGGAACCGCCATTGATCCCCTCCATTTCCATCATCGAAACATCCGCAAATCCATTCATCTTCATTTCCTTTTTCATTCCCCGGTGCACCGAGAAGTGGTCTCATGTTCTGATCCTCACACGGAGAACCCTCCTTCCACCCTGGGGTGTACCGTCCCGGTCTGGTTGGTATAGGCAGGCTGCCGAGTATTTTTGGTCGAAACAACCCCAAAAACGCCATTCCAACGTTTGTATGGTCAAAACCAACAAATGCAGGGATTGGAGGTTTTCGGACCCAACAAATGCAGGGGTTATTTTTTATGGCTCAGGTCTTGACTTTCCTCGACCTTGGTGAATCGTTTCTCACGACTTCGCGGTGCGTGTGATGTAACAACATCAACTCGGATCTTCCCGGAACGCCTAACTTGCCGTAGATCTGGGATTGGTACATTCTCACGGTCCCATCACTGATTCCCAGTTCGGCGGCGATCTCTTTACTTGACAATCCGCCCCAGAGCAGTTGAAGAATCTGCACCTCCCTTTCCGACAAGCTGCTGTCACTGAGGTCCAGAACCGGCAGTGGCTTGTGGCTGGCCCTCGGGAGAAACCGGTCCTTGAAAATCAGTACGATAACGGCAAAACTCCCGAGCTCGGGGAGAAGCACGCTCATATCGGCTATGTTGGAACTCAGGAAGGCCACGCCTGTGAGGGCAGTGGTGTAGCCCAGAAGGAAAAGGAAGGCTAGGTAGGGGACTTTGCCTAGGATCTTCTTTTCGTTCACGAGGAACGACAAGGCGACCGCCAGGAAACAGAACGAAACGACGTTGTTCGGCGTGTTGTCAAGGACGAGTAGAAAGATTGATCCGAGATAAAGAAAAAGGGATCGGATGAAGTTCTGGTACTTATGAAAAGCAACAGCCGAGTTCGCCGCTGCAAGAAAAAGTGCAAAGGCCGCGCCGAAAGTGTTGTCCACGTAAAACGACTTCAGGAAGGCGACGAGTGCCGCGATCCAGAACAGCGGAACCAGGACGACATTTATCCTGAGATTGCCGACAAAGTAAGACCAGGCCAAATGGCGATCTACCATGCGATGTATTTCACGTTCCAGTCTCCCAGAACGTTGTCCAACTCCTCAATCTCGCCGAATCTGGCGTCAGTCCACAGTTCCTGCACCTTTATATCAAAGTCCCAGCCGCCTTGAGCCAAGGGGTTGTACTGGCCTTGGCCAAGGTCCTTCGGCAGGTCGCGGGCATGGCCGTACAACGTCACCAGCTCCCACCTCGCCACGACGGCCCTCACGACAACGGCATCGCCGCCCTCGAGAAGACGTTGTGCAACTTCAAAACGGCGGCTGCCTCTGTTGTCAGCCTGGGTATGGTCAAAGGTCTCCCGCGTCCCCGATCGATTCGCGGCAACGTAGATAGCCAAAAGGGCCAGGCTCGTTCTCTGTGCATCGCGGCATCGGGCGGCGAAAGGTGCGACTGCGATGGACTGGGCAACTGGGTGGGAGACAAAACTCGTTGTCTCTTCGTTGGTCATCCGGCTCGACTGGGCGGCGGCATGTAGGCAGCTTCGGAACGCTTGTTCGATGTTGGGCAAATCGGCGAGGTTTGGGGTAAGTAGAGTCTTCATAGAAACTGTCTATCACTCATACAGGTTTAGTTCAACCCTTCTTTATTGGGATCACTGAGAACCCTGGGGCTAGCAGGGGCTGGACCTGCCCCCGTCGTTTCAGAGCTCGAGCCCGCTCGATGTTCTCACTCCCGCGAGGGAATGGTGTGGGTACAGCGCTTAAAGAATCACGATCACACCCCGGTCCTCGAGGCGTTGGATTAGGGCTTTGTTTTTCACGGGGTTCCCCGTCAGGTCGACATACTGCAGGCGGGGAAGGCGGTCCAAAAAGGCCACATCGTCGATGTCGTTGGCCGACAGATCGAGTTCTCGGAGGTTCACGAGGCCTCCCAGCCAGTCGGCGTCTTCCAGGTCGTTCTCGGCCAGGTCGAGGGCCTCGAGTTTGATCAGGTCCTTGAGAGGGTAGAGGTTGTCGAGGTTGTTCATGGACAGGTTGAGCGTCGTCAGGCCCCGGCAATGCTCGATGCCGTCCAGTTCGTGCAGATCGTAGTCTGACAGGTCCAGTTCTCCTTCCAGTTTGGCCAGATCAGCCGGGCTGGGGTACAGGT
>JAIFLN010000012.1 GCA_020049045.1 Spirochaetota bacterium
TGCTGATCAATATTCTGACCACCGATATCACCGTAAAGTCGCTGCCTGTGGGAATCATGAAGTTTTCTGGAACCCTGGCCAGTGACTACGGTAAACAGTTTGCGGCCCTGGTGATAGGCGCTCTGCCCATGCTCATCTACTATTTTATTTTCCGAAAGCAGATCACCCAGGGTGTTTCGGCAGGCGCGGTGAAGGGCTGAACACGCTAAAACCTGAGCCGCAGAAAGCCGTTGTCGACACTGACGCTTCCCCCGAGCTGGGAACCCAGCGTCGACAACAGCTGCCACTCGATGGGTACCGGCTCAGGGATAGCCAGAGTGGCCCCTTTTCGGCCCACCGAAAGCCGGCGCGGCTGATCGGCAAGGACAACCTGAACCAGACCCGTCCCTTCAAAGCGGTAGCGGGGAGACTGGACCAGGTCGATCATTTCGACAACGGCCAAAGCCAGCGAAACGGCTTGGTCCATGCTGACTTCCACCGGTACACCCCAGTACTCCTGCCTTTCGGGTTCCACAATGGTTTGCAGCAGCATTTGAAGATTCAAACCCGAGAGCCGGTTCTGGTTGTGCAGAAGGCAGTGGAGAACCGCCAAGACATTCAGCCGGCGCTGGGCACCCATCAGGGGAGAGCGCCCCGACAATCCGGTATGCTCCCGGCTTTCGATTTCAATAAAACTGAGGACCACCTGGAGACTGGCTTGAAACCGGTGGTGAAGGTCGTGGGTGACACTCTCTTGCAGCAGAAGCTGCGCCGCCTGTTCGTTCTGGTGGCGTTCCAGGTCGTTGATCAGGGCACGGTTTTCCAGAGCCGCCCGGAAATTCTGCAGGACCAAGCGGGTTACGTTGCGCTCGTAGTCCTGCCACTGGGCAGGCAGCTCAAGAAAAAACAGGTGCCCGTTGCCCGAAGAAACCTCAAAGTACAGCGCTTGGGCCAGGGGTGATTCTGCCAGGGTTTTTCGATTCCAGGCATCGAGCAGGATAGACGCTTTGGCCTCGTCCAAGAACCTCAAAACATCGGGCGCACCCGAGGCGGGGTAACGTCCCATGCCGGCAAGGAGGGGCCAGCGATGCCCGTCGTTACGGCAGAGAAAGGCCGATAGTTCCGTTTCGGGAAACAGCTCCCGCAGCCGCAACAGAACCAGATGCACCAGGGAGTTCCAGTCCCTCAAGCCCAACAGATCGGGAAAGCGGTCGGCCCAATACCTCAACTGATGGGTTCTCCGATGCATAGAAAGCATTGCCTCATAGCTTCGAAGGCTGGTGGTCAGAGCTGTTTGCAGCCGACCGGCTGTCAGCTCGCCTTTTTCCCAATAATCGTTGATCTGATACTCGGCGATCACCGAGGCGGCCGGATACAACCCGGCTTCACCGGTGCGGACCAGCAGACGGATGAGAGAATTCTGCCGCTCCTGTCGGATCCAGCGTACGAGGTCGAGCCCCGCATGTTCGGTCTCCATGACCACATCGAGGATGGCGACAGCCACATCTTCCTGGGTACTCAGGATTTCCTGGGCCTCTGTCGCCGACGACGCTTCGAGAAGCTCGAGGCCCCGTCCTTCGAATTGAAAACCCTTGAGGGACAGCCGGGTAACCAAGAGCACATCGTCGGCGTCATCAACAACCAGGATCTTCCAGGGAGGCAGGCTGCTGTTCATGGCGCTTCCCCGAGAGCCTGCACCAGGTCCTTGAAGGCATGACCCCGGTAAAACTCATTCTTGAACAGCTCGAAGGAAGCGGCACCGGGAGACATCAAAACCACATCCCCGGGCCTGGCCCGAGCGGCGGCACAGTGCACGGCAGCTTCGAGGGTGTCGTAGGGCCCTTGCCAGGACCAGCCCTTGGTGCGGAAAACAGGCAGCATCCTTTCCGTCGCCGAACCCTTCAACAGAATCAGGCTAGCGGGCGGGGTCGACAGACGTTCAAATGCGGTGAACTCCAGGTTCTTGTCGGTTCCGCCGGCAATCCAGTGAACGGGAACGTCAAAGCTGGAAACCGAGGCTGCGGCGGCCTCGGGGATGGTTGCGGTGGTGTCGTTGTACCAGGAGACGCCGCCCTTGGTGGAGAATTTCTCCAAGCGGTGCTCGACGCCGCCGAAAGAAGCCAGAGCGGCCGGTACCAGGGCTGGATCAACCCCTGACAGTACCGCGAGAGCCCCGGCCGCCAGGCAGTTATGCCGGAACGGAACACCGGGAACCAGCAGCTGTCCGGGGAGCAGAAGAGCTTCGCGGTCTCCCGAAGGCGAGGCCCACCGCCCCCGGCCGTCGACAACCGAAAACACCGCGTCGGACCGAGGTGTGAGTGCCGGAGGATTCAGTCCGATCCAGGCTTTCCGGGCATTGGTGCGTTTGGCAAACCACGGACCCCAGACATCGTCGGCAGACAGCAGAGTCCATGCGTTGGGGGGCTGGCCCTCAAAAACCACGGCTTTGTCGGCGGCGTAGGCCTCTTGGTCAGGATAGGCATTCATGTGGTCCCACAGCAGGTTGGTCACCGACGCAACCTGGGGCCGAAGGACGCCCCTCCCCTTGAGGTCGGCCAGCTGCCAGGAGGACAGCTCTAAAACAACAGGAGCTCCGGGTTCCAGTTCCTCCAGAAAGGTCAGGGGAGAGACGGTGATATTCCCCCCCAGTTTCGCACGAGGGTCGGCGGACAGGAGGATACGGTGGAGAGCCGTGGCGGTGGTGGACTTCCCCTTGCTGCCCGTGACAGCCAAGACGGGGTTGTCGAGGGCCGAGAGAAAAATCGAAAGGTCGGTTTCGACCCGGCGGGCCAGGGCAAGGAAGGGGTTGCCGGCCCGAACGGCCGGATTTTTCACCACAAGATCGGCCTGCCGGAAATCGTCCTCGTCGTGATGTCCCAGCACAAAACGGACGTTCACCCCGCTCAAGGCCTCCAGGGAAGGCCTGAGAACCTCTTCGGAACGCAAGTCTGTAACGGTGACATCCGCGCCTCTGCGGGCAAAGTAGAGCGTGGAAGCCAAACCGCCGCCGTTGAGGCCCAGCCCCATGATGGTGACCTTGCGGCCGGAAAAGTCAGTCTCGATCGCCATGATATCGGTATTCCTTCTGATCGTATTCATTGAGGTAGGGTTCGAGGCGGAATGCCCCCCAACGGTGGGTCAGTTGCCCAGACCAATGGGTGCGCAGATGCTCGACCAGCGGATGATTTTCGCGGTAGGCCTCGGCTTTGAGGTCAGTTTGAATTTTTTCAGCCCAGGGACTCACCAGCGGCCAGGCGGCTTCCAGGGTGCCGGCAGCCTGCTTTCGGCCCTCAGGACCAGGATCGATGCATCGAACCGAAAGGGTTCCGTGGCGGCAACGCAAAGGATAGTAGGGAAAAATCTTGGTCCCCGGAGCCACCGCGGCACGGGAAAGAACTTTGGAAATCTCCTGGTCAATCCATAAGCCTGTCAGAAAGTACCCCTGACCCGTCTCACCCTGCCAGGTGGTTTCGAAAAGTTTGGCCAAGGTGATATGACGGTCTCCTGCAAAAGAAGTCATCGTTTCCAAGGGGAGAACCTCGGCTTCAAGAAACAAATGCCGGGTGGAGAACCGGGGCGTGACATCGTTGCCCCCGCGGTCGAGAACTTCGGCGTGTTGATGCCGGAAGGTCAGGTCGGGCCGCAGGACAAACAGATAGCGCTTTTCCCGTGAGGTGAGTACCTGGACAAACAAGGGCCGGAACAGGTCCCGGGGATCAAAGAACCAGGAAAGCCCCCAGAATACCGAAGGGAGCTGGGCTGTCCAAGCTTCCAGCGCGGACCGGATCGATTTCAGATAGTGTTCTGAGGGAATAGGGTTGTCGACCTTCTGATGGATCTCGAAGGAATCAACGATAAAAGGCCGTTCCAAAACCAGGAAGAAGTCCTCTTGTTGGGTGAACCGTCTGTCCAGGGTCTGGGGTGTTGTTTCCAGAGCCTTCAGAAGTGCTGAGATCTCGGGATCGGAGGTACCCAGCAGGAAATCCCAGGACTTTTCCATTACCGCCAGAATAATCGCCACCGGACATCAGGGCAAGGGCTTGCGGTCACGCTTCAGACCGGCAATTTTCCAGCCCCTATCGGTCTGAATGAGCGTCAGTTCGTCCTTCACCTGCATGCCGACTGGCCTGGGAAGCTGTTCCTGCTCGACCTCACTGGTCCACTTGCGGTACAGGACGGTCCATCGGTCGCCGAGCTGCTGAAATTCCAGACCTGCCACCCCATAAAGCATCTGCCCGGACAAAAGTGCCGGTTTGCCGGCCTGTTCCCATTCGGCAGGGTTGAGGATGGGACTGACTCTCTCATAAGCGATGCGGACTTGCCGCAAAACGTAGAGATTGGTTGCTTCCTCCTGGTCGCGGCCCAGCTCGGGGTACAGCGCTTTGTTGTACTGCGTGAGTTTCTCCAGCAGGTCGGCATCCAGATCAGCAATGGCCGCATAGTACCCCGTGACCACCTGTTCTTGGGTCCAGGTATCGGAGGGATGAGGTTTGATGACGCCCCAGACGATTGAGCCGACAATGGCCAAAAGCGTGGCCACACCGGCTCCGACGGCAGTCACCAGAGTTCCTCTGCGACGCCAGAACGAAGCCCTGCGGCGATTGGTATCGCGCCTTGCACGCATGGCGGTGCGCCTTCCTTCCGCGACCGTGTCAGAAGCCTGCTCCCAAGCGGAGGTTTCGAGTGCCCAAGCCTTCCACCGGCTGACAACCTGGGAACCAATTTTGTTGGTCAGCGACTCAAACCAGAGGCGGGCCGTGGTTTCATTAAGCCCCTGGGGCAGTTCTTCCTCCTGGAACGTGCGCTTCATATCACGGATTTCCTGACGCAGATGGGCCTCTTCCTCTTGAGCCCAGGGAAGGGTTCCGGTCACAAGGTGGACTCCCAGAGCTGCCGAGGCAAAGGCCCAGCTGGAGGCACCCGTAACGTCGGGAAGGCGGAAGTGGTCCCAAGCCAACCGGTCGGAGAGCGGCTGGAGCGAGTCCAGAACACCTCTCAGGTCGGAAGGGGGAAAGGCAAACGCCCAGCCTTCTTTGGTCAGGTAGGGCAAAACCGCCGAGGGACTGAAACCAGGCAGCGGTTCCTCGGCAGCGGCACGGGCCGTCCAGGCTTTGATGAAAGCCTGCAGAAAAAGTCGGCCCGGCTCTCCGGTCACCGGCCATTCGCCGGGGTTCTCACCTTCAGGCACACCGTCAACATCGCCCCAGATAATCAGATGCCGGTCTTCCTGCAGAACACCACGGGTCACCCAGGGTTTCAAAACCCCGTCGTGAAAAAGCCATCCGGTTCCCCGGCTTCCCTTGACCAGGCGGAGCCCCTCGAGGGAGGTCGGATCAAACCCGGTATCGAGGGCCAGGGCGGAGCGGTCGCGGACTTCCACCTTTTTCAGGGTGAGGTGGCGGCAAGACAGGTTCATTCGGACTCCTCGCGATCACGGTGCAACCGCTCAATGCGGGCCCGGTCTACGACTACGGTAAGATTTTTTTCTTGGGTGGGAAGAACCAGTCCAAGGGGGCCATTCTGGGCCCGGCGAAGGTATTTGACATGGGTGTAGTACAGGTCGGCACGGCCGTCGGTCTTGGCCTTGCTGTACCAGACAGCCAGGGTGCCTCCATCGAGGAGAGTTTCCAAAGGTACTGTTTTTCCTCGAACAGCCCGGATGAAAACAAACCCTCCAGGAACGTCGCGGGTGTGCATCCACAGATCATTGCCCCGTACATAGCGTCGCAGCAAGGCATCGTTCTCTTTGGCATTGCGGCCCACCCAGAGGGTGAATGGACCAGATTGGAACGTCAGTCCGGGGCGGGCGTCAGCGTCCTTGGCCTTGCCGGAGGTACCGCGGACGATGCGGTGCTTTTCGAGAAAGGCCTTGAGCTCTTCAGCCCCGGCCAGGGCCAGGTGTTCGGCATGCCGGTGCCACTGAGCTTCTTCGGCCTGTTGTCCCTCCAGCTCCCTTTGAGCCCCTTCGGCTCCATCCCTGGCCTTCTGGTACCGCTTGTAGAAAACCTGGGCATTCTCGTGGACTGATAGTTTGCCGTCGAGGTCCAGCCGGAAGGTCGAACCATCCCGCCAGTCAATACCTTCGAACACCTTGTCGCCTTTCTTGAGTTTCCAGGCGTCAGAGGTCAGAACATCGGCGTAGGTTTTCCAGTCGTCCTGACGGTGCGACTCAACCAATTTAGCGGTGGACTTTTCGCGGGCCAGCGATAGAGAAGCCAGTCGGCGGTCCACCAGACGGAGCGCTTGATCGCGAAGCTTTTCCACGTCTTCGACGGCGGCTCCCGCATAAAACAGCTCAAGGCGGCGGGAATAGGTAGCGCCGGCCTCGCCCTCGGGGTCGTCCAGCGCCCGGAGAGTAAAGACCTTGGCAGGAGCCTGGGGCTTGGCGGCGAACGCAGCCTCGGGATCGAACAGACCACCGCTGACCTCTCCGGCGGCCGGCCGCCGGAACGCCGCTTCCAGGATGGTGTGCTCGGTATCGGTGACAACCAGATTAGCCGCCCCGCCCCAAAGCCTGATCCACAGATCAAAAACGCCATCTTTGGTCTGAAGCCGCCAGAGGACGAGGCGGTCGCTTCCCAGCTGACGGGCCTCGATTACCTGGGCACCCATCAGACGGGCACGCAAAAATTCGACAAACCGGGGAGCGCGCACCAGGGTGGGAGGGCGTTTGACCACTTCATGAAGCCTTGTCCGCTGGGGAGCCAGGCTGACCAGAACCTGCCTCGGACGACCGGGGCTATAAAACTCAAAGTAAAAATGGTGGTAATCGGCCTGCCGCACATTCTGGAGAAAGCTGCCTTCGAGCGACAATTCTCCTAGGACCTCGTCGATTTCGACCCAGTTGAGCGACACAAAACCTTCCTTGAAAAAGCTGTGGAGTCCGGGTTAGTGTGAACCCGAGGAGACTCCCCATGCCCGCACCGTATTTCGACCCCGAAACCGGTTATTCCTACCCCGGCCCGACCATGGTACCGCTTCAATATACCCCTATGATCCACGATCTGGAAGAGGCCCTAGGTTCGATGATCCTTTCCGCCTCGGGCTGGAGAAAAGTCTATGCTGTGGACGGTAACGAAGAAAATCCCTCGCCGCAACTGAAGCCCGCTGACCGGACCCTGGCCCTGGGCATGGCCGACACGTTTGCCACCTTCCTGAAAGACACCACGAAAAAGTCTTTGCTGCGGGTTTGCGTCGGTCTGGATTCCCGTTTCACCGGTCCCGCCTTGGCCGACGGCATGGTGCGGGTCCTTTTGGCCAGGGGCATCGAAGTCGACTACCTGGGCATTGTCGCGGCCCCCGAAATCATGGCGTGGGTTCAGACAGCAGGACTCCACGACGGGTTCATCTACGTTTCCGCCAGCCACAACCCCATCGGCCACAATGGCGTCAAGTTCGGGCTGGGCAACGGCGGCGTGGTAGGAGGAGCTCAGGCGGCCGATCTGATCGCCCGATTCAAGGCGGTGGCCACCGATGCGGTGAAAGCTCAGGGCTGGATCACGCTGGCTTCGGCAGTCCCAGCCAGCGACGTGGAACCGGTCTTGCGGTCCCTGCCGGCCGCGCGGAAATTCGCCGCCCGTGCCTATGCCGCGCTCAGCGACGAAATACTGACACTCACCGCCCAGGCTCCCCTGCAAAAGCAGAGAAAAGCCGAGTTGGCGGCTCTGGTAAAAAGCCGCGGCCTGGGAATCATCGGCGAACTCAATGGTTCGGCCCGGGGTCTGAGCATCGACAAGACCTGGCTGGCGGGATTAGGGGTCAAGGTGCTGACCCTCAACGACCAACCCCGGCAGTTTGTCCACCGCATTGTCCCCGAAGGGCCTTCGCTGGACCTCTGCCGGCAGGAGTTGGAAAAAGCCCATGCCCTGGAGTCCGAATTCAGTCTGGGGTACGTTCCCGACTGCGACGGTGACCGGGGCAATGTGGTGTTCTTTGACCCGGCCCAGGGCAAGGCCCGTATTCTTGAAGCCCAAGAAGTTTTTGCACTCTGTGTGCTGGCCGAACTGGCGGGTCTGACGTATTACAGCGAGGCCGGTACGAAGGTGGCCGTTGCCTGCAACGATCCCACCTCCTTCCGTATCGACAGCATCGCTGCTGCTTTCGGAGCCACTGTGGCCCGTGCCGAAGTGGGCGAAGCCAACGTTGTCAACAAGGCCCGGACGCTGCGCTCGGAAGGTTGGACGGTGCGCATTCTGGGGGAAGGCTCCAACGGCGGCAACATCACCTTTCCCGGTTCGGTACGCGACCCCCTGAGCACCCTGGGCAGCCTGCTGAAGCTGCTGTGCCTGCGCTCGACGCCCGACAAAGCGGGGTTGTTTGAACTGTGGTGCCAACGCTCGGGACAAAAAGCCGCCTACCGCCCCGATTACGGCCTGGCCGACATCATCGCCACCCTTCCCGCCTGGACCACCACACCTTCGAGTGAAGACCGGGCCATGCTGAAAATTCGGGGGACCGACCACGGGGCCCTCAAGGCCGCCTTTGAACAGTCCTGGACGGCTCAATGGCAGGCCCGGAAGACGAGGGAACGACAGAAAAGCCCGGGGTTGGTGCCGCTTTCCGGTCAGGACGGCAAACCGGGGGTTTGAAGATCGTGTTGAAAGACGGCAAGGGACAGCCCGCCGCCTGCCTGTGGATGCGCGGCAGCGGGACCGAGCCGGTGTTCCGCATTCAGGCCGAGGTACGCGGCCAGGATCCCGAGGGGGAAGCCTGGCTGTTGGAGTGGCTGACCCACATGGTGAAGGCCGCAGACGAAGCCTGCAGTCCCGCTTAGGATAGGATCAGCCTCACGCCGCAGGGGTCAAGAGACAGGGGCTTTTCTACTGCCCTTTTTGCCGGCCAGCACGCGGCCCAAGGTGACCTCGTCCAGTGTTACCGGGTATTCGGCAAAGTTTCCCACCAGAGTCATGCGTGTTCCCGCCAACTCCTTGCTGTAGGCCAAGATGGAGGGGAACGGTGTGTCGTGGACGGTGACAGCCTGAACACCGAACACGGCGTTTTCACGGCGAACCTTGGCCAGGCGGCAAAGGGCTTCAAAAACACGACCGGCCGTGGTGGTTTTATCGTGACGCTGCGCCGCCAGTTGGTCACTCCAGAGGGGCCTATGAACCCAGCGGCTGTCGGCAGCCTGGGCAGGGTCCTTTTCGTACTCGTAACGGTTTTCGACAGCCACCTCGTCCCCCAAGTACAGAAGTGGGATGCCGCCGGCCGTATACGCTACGGTGTACAGCAACAGCAGGCGGTTGAGGGCCGTTTCCTGCTCCTCGGGCTTGAGTTTTTCGACCCGGGCACGCTCGATGCCGGTCAGGCTGGCCGCCGAACCGCAGATACGCCGGTCGCCGGTGACTGGATTGTATTGAAAACTCACACCCCGGCTGAAGGTACCCGGGAATTCACCTGTGTAGAACCGGTTGAGAAACTGCCGGTGGTCATAGCCGTGGATTCCCAGTTCGGCGGCGTCCTCATCGGCAAAGGTCCAGCCGATGTCATCGTGACACCGCACATAGTTGATCCAGGAGGTTC
>JAIFLN010000026.1 GCA_020049045.1 Spirochaetota bacterium
TCCAGGCGAATGGGCAGAACTGATTGCCCAATCGGGGGCCCAGTACACGGTTTTGACGACCAAACACCACGAAGGTGTCGCCCTGTGGAACACGGCTCAGTCCGAACTCTCCATTCCCCATAAAACGCCTGCAGCGAGGGACGTTTTGACGCCCTTCTGCCGGGAAATCCGCAAAAGAGGGCTCCACTTAGGGCTCTACTTTTCGCTGTCGGACTGGAACCACCCCGACTACGCTTCCGTCTTTCATGCCGGCTGGGGGAATCGTTACAACCAGGGTTTGGGAAAAGATGCTCTAGGCGACCAATTTGGTTTCGCCTATCCCAAGGACGGTATGGAAAAACCACAGCAGTGGGAACGCTACCTCGCCTTTCAGAGGGCTCAGCTGAAGGAACTGCAGGACGCCTATGATCCGGATTTGTTCTGGTTTGACGGTGACTGGGAACGGACGTCCGAACAGTGGGGGGCCCCCTCCATCGTCCAAACTCTCAGAGCGCACAAGAACACCGTTATGATCAACTCGCGGCTTTGTGGCCTGGGGGACTACGCCACTCCCGAGCAGAGCATTCCACTCAGGCAACCTCCCAGTGCCTGGGAATCCTGCATGACCCTCAACGATTCCTGGGGATGGCGCCATGATGATCAGAACTATAAATCAGCCCGAAAGGTTGTTCGCATGTTCGCCGAAATCCTCTCCCTCGGCGGCAACCTTCTGCTCGACATCGGTCCCCGGGGCGATGGGTCGATTCCCGACGAGGTCGTCTCGGTTCTGACCGACCTTGGACGATGGAACCGCGACCACCACGACGCTGTCTTTGGTACCCGGGCAGGGCTTCCTGCCGGGCACTTCCATGGTCCCAGCACGATTTCTCAGGATGGGCGCAGTCTCTTCCTCTTTCTCTCTGAAGTTCCTTCAGACGAGGTTATGGTTCGAGGGATTCGAAATACTGTCCTCCAGGCCCGGGTTCTTGGAGGTCCGACAACCCGACAACCCTTGAAGACCAAGGTGGAAGGCGGTGCCCCCTGGTATGCCATCCCCGGAGTCCTGTGGATTGACACCAGCGGGGTGAAACAGGACCCACTGATGACGGTGCTTCAGCTCGAACTGGACGGGCCGCTGGACCTCTACCAAGGAACCGACTCTCCGTTTGGCATCGCCGGGAGCCCAAAGGAGCGCTGAGGCGCGTTATACCAGAACTGTGCTATTTCCGGCCAGGAATGTGCCTCGCTGTCATGAAGAAACTCCGGTACTCTGGGTGAGACAGGAGAGTATGATGACAGCCAAGGAACGGGTGAGAGCCGCTTTGCGCCGCGAAAAGACCGATCGTCTTCCGGCCAATTTTGAGTGCGTGGGCATTGTAATGGAGAATCTTCAGAAGCGGTACGGCTACAGAGAGGCTGAGCAGGTTTTGCAGCGCTTCGACATTGACTACCGCTCGGTGGGGGCTCCTTTCAAGGGTCCGGTTTTTCCTGTGGATCCTTGGGGCACGCACTGGAAACAGGTTTGGACGGGAAAGGAGCATCACAGCACCGTTGTTCACTACCCGCTCGATTCGATCGATACCCTGGAAGAGCTCAAAGCCTACCCCTGGCCCAACCCCGACGACTACGATTACGACCAGGTGAAGCGGCAATGTGACAAGTTTCCCGACAAGGCCTTGGTCATGGGTCATGAGGGGCCCTTCCAGGTGGCCTGTTTTCTGCGGAGCATGGAGAAACTGTTTGTGGACATGGCCCTGGAACCCGAGTATGCCCACTATCTGTATGACCGCATGGTGGCTTTCGAGCTGGAGCACTACGAGCGGATTCTTCAGGCTGGTCAGGGTCAGATCGATGTGCTGCGCACCCATGACGACTACGGAACGCAAATCGGCATGCTGTTCGGAATTCCCATGTGGCGTGAATACTTCGAGGCAAACACGCGCAAGCTGGTCGATCTGGCCCACCGCTACGGGGCCTCTTTTCAGCAGCATTCCTGCGGTGCCGTCGCCCCGGTCATCCCCTATTTGATTGACTGCGGTGTGGATTCGTTGGAACCCATACAGAAAGTGGCGGGCATGGAAACCGAGGTGCTCAAGGCTGCCTACGGCGACCGGCTGACCTTTCACGGCGGTGTGGACACCCAGGGGGTTCTGCCCCACGGGACCGTTGACGAAGTACGCCAGGAAACCCGTCGGGTCATCGATTCTTTGGGGAAGGGTGGAGGGTACATCCTTATGGCCAGCCAGGGCTTCGAAGGCGATGTACCGTTGGAGAACATCGAAGCCCTGTACCAGATGCGGGATTAACCTTACAGCACTTTCCCGGTTGCCGACAGTTTTACTTTGTCGTACCCGTCTTTCTTCTTGCTTTCAGGGTGGGGTTCCAGTCCAATAACCGTGATTTCGCCTTGCCCCATTTCTTATATAGCGCTGTTTCGTCCTTGTTAAGATTTCCCTGGTTCGATTTTTTTACCAAGTCTTCCCACAGTGCTTTCATCTCAGGGATACCGAGTCTGATGGTGAACAACGGTTACTCGTTTCCGTGGAAGGCCCTCAAATCGATAGGGTCACTGACCTGGCCTTTCTCGTAATTCTCAATGCTCTGGTCCATTATACTCAGACTTAGCCGGGATACTTCAAACGGAGTCACCAGCTGCCGGGGTTCCAGCTCAATCCGGCCGTCATCGTACTCTCTTACATGGTAGTGGTCGAACGAAGCTCCCCGGAGGGTCACCCGGCGCTTCACATCCAGCTTGGCATCGTACTCTTTTACCTGGATCATGATCTTCCTTCCAGTGGGAAATCCCACTGCATAAACCTATTCCTCTTGTCGACTTCACGTCAACCCTCACACCTCCACTCCGGAAGCGGCTCCGGGCCGTAATGCGCCGCGAAAAGACAGCCGCTTACTGGCTTTCTTAGAAGGATGTCGAGAGTAGATTCCCGGCTGTGGTGGTCCCTAGAAAAGTGGTCTCAAGCGCCTCAGCTCAGAAGGAGGTCTTCCCTTGATCCTCCTGAACATTTTTGAGAAGGCGTAGGGGTCCTCGACTCCAACCGCTCGACCGATCTCGGCGATGGTCCAGCTTGTGGTGCGTAGCAGTTCTTCCGCCTTGTCCATCCGCAACCGACTCAGCCAATGCGCCGGGGATTCGCCCGTCTCCAACTTGAACACCCTCGTCGCCTGAGCTGGCCCGAGGTTGCCGGCCGCGGCCAGCTCGCCGACACACAAATTGCGGTGCAGTTCGTGTTCGGCGAACTGTCGCATCTTGGTGAAGGCCGGGTGCGTCGGGCCCGAGACAAGGTGCCTTGAGCCCTCCAGGCCCATTAACTCACCGAGAAGGAGCGACGCGCAAAGACGGGCGCTTTTCTCGGGGACGTCGCCAGTGGTGAACAAGCCGACAACATATTCGGCCAGCAGCCTCAATCGGGGAAGATCGCGGAAGGATGCGGCAAGCGTACCGCAAATGTTCCCTAGCTTCGCGTCGCGGCGGTTAGGCGCTTCGTCGAAGAGTCGATCGACTTCGGGGCTTTGCGGAACGGGCCCAGAACAATCCGGGACGATATGGAGACCCCCGACGAAGAACGGGCTATCACGGTCCGCGTCGTACTGGATCGTATGCCGCCACGGCAGAAAAAGCAGGTCGTCACCCACCAGCGTCCTCTCACCGTCCGCGAGGGTAATCCGTCCCGACCCGGACCTGCACCAGAGCAGCATCCGGGAATGGACCAGCTTGTTCCTGAGCCTTTCGCCAGGTCGAAAGCGGTAGTAGTTAGCATAAATCACCATAGGACGCATGAATGGAATATACATCAATATTGGCGATATTGCCTTTATAATGATCTGAATTGACAAATATAAGTGTTGAATCGCCATTGTTCTCCTTTTAAAACCGAGGGACGATAGTATCCATCCAGGAGGAGAGTATGACATCGAAACGGCGGGCTCTAATCGCCCTGAACCATGAGATCCCCGACAGGGTGCCGATAAATTATGATGCCAATCCCGGCATCGATGCGAGGCTGAAGAGTCATTTCGGGCTGAGGGTCGACGACGACGAAGGATTGCTTCGTCGTCTTGGCGTGGATTTTCGCAGAGTAGTACCCGAATACTGCGGCCCCGAACTGCACGCTGCCGCCATCGATCGAAGAGTTGGAATCTTTGGGGATCATCGCCGCTGGATCGAACACGAATCAGGCGGCTACTGGGACTACTGTGACTTTCCCCTGGCGGGGGCAAGCGAGGAAGAGGCCCAGAACTTCCCTCTGCCTTCGCCGGACGACTTCGACTACGAAGGTGCCATTGAACGCTGCCTCGCCTTTCGGGACTACTGCATCGTCCTGGGTCATGGCGGCTACGCGGACTGTATCAACTCCACCGGCATGGTCTGCGGGATGGAAGGCGCCCTCATGGACTTTATCACGGGTGAAGGAGCGGGCCTAGTTTACATGCGGCGCAAGAACGAGATCCAGTTCGAGGTCCTGAGACGCTTCCTGGAGAAGGCAAAGGGCCGAGTCGAGATCGACATCCTTCACATCGGTGAAGACCTCGGGACGCAGATCGGGCCCATGATTTCGCTTCAGCTCTACCGCGAAGTCATTGCTCCCATCCACGGGAAATTCCTCGAACTGGGCAAGGCACACGGCTGCAAGACAATGATCCACACTTGCGGATCCAGTTCCTGGGCCTACGACGACCTGATCGCCATGGGTCTCGACATCGCTGACACGCTTCAGCCAGAAGCCGTGGGTATGGATCCCGCCCATTTGAAGGCGCGCTACGGGGACCGCCTTGCCTTCCACGGCTGTATCTCGACGGCAGGTCCTGTGGAGCGGGGAACCCTCGCCGAAGTGGAACACGATATCCGTGAAAAGCTTGCGATCATGATGCCCGGTGGGGGCTACGCCTTTGCCCCTACGCACCAGCTTCAAGACGACTCACCCACCGAGAACGTGGTTCGCATGTACGAGCTGGGACGGGAGCTAGGAAAGTACCAATGAAAAAACAAAACGAACACCGAGGCCAGTTGGGGAACCCGTGACAGCCGTGGTGAGTTGGCTGTTCTTCACCCCCAGTGCGGAAACCACCATGACCTTAGCTCCTGGGTGGGTCGCCTTGGTCTTCGCCCGAAACGCTGTTGTTTTGTTCCTGTTCGCCGGCGCGTTTCATTGGCGGCAGTATATCACCAGGACTCAAGGACTCGCCTACAAGTACACCGACAAATGGCTGGCTAAAAATGACGCCAAGTTCCTGTTCAAGAACCAGGTCCTAGACAATGTGTTCTGGAGCGTCGTTAGTGGGGTGCTCATCTGGACGGCTTACGAGTCAGTCACGCTTTGGGCCTTCTCAAACAAGATCATTCCATTCGGCTTCGATATCCGTGACAACCTTGCCTGGGGTATCGCCTTGTTCCCCATCATCGTCTATTTTCACTCCCTGCATTTCTACTTCATCCACCGCCTTAGTCACTGGAAACCTCTCTTCAAGATCTCTCATTACCTGCACCACAAGAACATCAACATCGGCCCCTGGTCAGGACTTTCCATGCACCCCATCGAACACTTGCTCTATTTTTAGCGGGGTGTTCCTGTGCTGGATCGTACCCTCTAGCCCGGTGCATGCGTTTTTTCACCTGATGCAGGCGGGGATTTCGCCGACCGTAGGTCATACCGGGTTTCACAAGATAGTCTCCTCTCCGGAAGGCACTGAGGGACTGAGCACTGACGCGTATTTCCACTATCTGCATCACCGCTATTTCACGGTCAATTTCGGGACCCAACAAGTGCCCCTAGACTGGGTCTTCAAGACTTATCACGATGGTTCGCCAGAGACCCTTGAAGCGATGATGGCTGCCCGTAAGTCCAAGGGCTGAATAAGCATCAGGTTCTGAACCGCCGGTTGGCGTCACAGCCCCGCCAACCGTTCTAGGTGCTCCTGAGGGTCCCCCGGTCAGGGTCGTCGATGATGTGCTGAATCATCTGGATCGAGGTTGGCGGGCTTTCTCTTCGGCCTCTCGTCGGATCATTCGTAATCCTCCCACTTCCATTCATCGTGCCAGTCAATCAGAACTTTTTCGCCCTCAAAGCGCAAAGGAAGCCACACATAGTCTGCGACGGAGGTTTCTTCGGGGGGAAGCGCACGGAGTTCATCGAGGGCGGATTCGCGCTTCGGATTTTCGTGGTCAAAGGCGCAAGCAAAAAGAGGCGCGTAGCTGTCGTAACGGAGGTCCATCAACTTGGGGAGCCAACGATCGGCGCATGCGATGAACAGGTCTTTTTTTCCAGGAACTTTGAAAATCGAAGAAATCTGGCTGTGGTGGGACGTATCGGTGGGGTCAGAATGCGGATCGCCGAGCACGGTGAACGGCCCGTGCCAAGTGGCACCGACCGCGACCTCCGAAGGGTTGGGGAAGTACCCGGTCGTTCCCGAAGTCACCAGGTAGTGCAGGCCGTTTCGCACAAAGTGAGCTGTGGCTTCGCGAACCCACGGCGGTTGGATGCGTGGAAAGTGGGTGCTGTAGTAGCCTGTGAAGTCCAGATAGTCTTCGGTCAGGTCAGCGCAGATGGTCTCTGAGTGGACACGTTCGAAGTAGTAATACGCCTTGCCGTCGGGAGCGACAACCAAGTCGAAGTCGCCGGCACTCATTCCGACCGGCTTGATTCCTTCTCGGACCTTGGTCCATGGCCCCAGGATCCGCTCGGCCGTAAGGACGGTTGAGGTCTGTGTCCCGTCGGCATTCATGATCTTGATCCAGCAGACGAACCGGCTTGTCAGCGCGTTGTAGATGATGTGGGGCCGGTCCATACATGCCGACGGATGCAACGAAGATTGCGGGTCGTCCGGTTCCGGCGGGATGATGATTCCCCGGTCGTCCCAGTTGTACAAATCGGTCGAACTGTAGCAGCGGACGCCCCAATGCCAGATGTGGTCTGCGCGGCTGGTACGCTCTTTGTTTTCGCCATACCAGTAGAAGGTGCCCTCCCGATAGAGAAGAGATCCACCGTGGGCCTGGATGCGTTTTCCGGCTGTGTCGAGCCAGACCTGTCCGGGAAAGAAACACTTTTGCATGGATAACTCCTTTGGCGAACTCACAACAAGTGGGCTAGCAGTGGGGGGCAGGTCGGTCCCGATCTTGCCGGACCGGGACTTAAGTACCGCCTTACCCCTTCACTGCACCGCCGGTGAGTCCACTGATAAAGTATTTCTGGGTAAAGAGAAAGAAGACCACGAGAGGGAGCAGGATAATGCAGACCGCCGCAGAAAGGGCTCCCCAGTCGGTACCGAACTGGGCCGAGAACGAGATGATTCCCATGGGGATGGTCTTCATGTTCGACGCACCTAGTTCAATCGAAGCCCACAGCAGTTCGCCCCACCAGCCCACAAAAAGCAGAATGGCGTTGGTGGCGATGGCTGGAAGCATCAGTGGCGCGGAAACCTTGGTGAAGGTGGTGAACTCGGTGCAGCCGTCGATGCGCGCGGCTTCCATCAACTCCATGGGCAGGGTGCGGAAGAAGTTGCGGAAGATGTAGATGGTCATGGGCAGACCCCAGCCGATGTAGGGCAAAATGAGCGACAGGTGCGTGCCGGTGATTTTCATGGCATTGGTGGTCAGGTAAGCCGGCATGATGATGGCTTCGGAGGGCAGCATGGTGCACAGCAAAATGAGGAACATGACTGTTTCGCCGCCGGGCACCTTCAGGCGGGCCAGGGCGTAACCGGCGAGTGAGGCGATGAACAGCGAAGCCGCCACCGTGATGGTCACAATGACCAGCGAATTCCAAAAGTAGCTGCCGATGCTGGCGGTGACCCAAGCCTTCGGGTAGTTGCCGAATTCCCACTTGAGCGGAAACGCCCAGATGTTTGTGTAGAATTCCGCGTTGGTTTTGAACGACGTCAACAGAACAAACACAATGGGGTAGATCGTCAGCAGGATGAAAAAGAGAAGGACAACCCGGGAAAGAAGGGTCAGGGCACGATTGCTTTGATTAGTACTCATAGGTTTCCCCTCCCAAAAGACGGTTGGTAAGGGCGATGGCGGTAATAA
This sequence comes from Spirochaetota bacterium, assembly GCA_020049045.1. Classification (GTDB taxonomy): domain Bacteria; phylum Spirochaetota; class Spirochaetia; order JABEVK01; family JABEVK01; genus JAIFLN01. Next base: position 8,021 of record JAIFLN010000026.1, read on the forward strand.
TAACCAGGGTGATGCCCACGCCCATGGTGGCGGCATAGCCGAATTCGGCAAAGGTGAAGGCCGTATCGGTCATATAGATAGGAACGGTCATCGAAATATTGCCCGGCCCTCCCCGCGTCAGAACAAACACCGTGTCAAAGGTCTTGAAATTGGTCGCCAACGTGAAAACCGTCGAAAGTTGGATGATGGGTTTGATCAGGGGCAGCACAATCTTGGAAAACTGTCGGCCGTAGCCCGCGCCATCCAAGTGGCTCGACTCAAAAAGGGATTCGGGAAGCATCAACATGGCGGTAAAGCACAGCATCATGGTCAGGCCGGCCATGCGCCACAGGTTCACAAACGAGACGCACCAGAGAATGGTGTTGCGGTCTTCCAACCAGGCAGTCGTCAGGTTTTCGAGCCCCAACACCCTCAGCAGGTTGTT
>JAIFLN010000162.1 GCA_020049045.1 Spirochaetota bacterium
AACGGCTGGTACGAACCGGTGACCGGTTATGACTTCGCCGATTTTCCCAAGAACGCCATGGATGTGGTGACCTTCGGGAGCAAAAGCTACAGTGTTCCCATCGTGACCGAGTGGCAGGTGCTGTATTACCGGATCGATCTGCTCAAGGCCGCAGGGATCGCCGTTCCCAAGACCTTCGCCGAGCTCGAAGCCGCCGCCAAAAAACTTAACAAAGGCGGTGTCGCCGGCTTTGCCTCCCGCGGCAAGGGTGCTGCGGCCGTGACCCAGCTTTCCAGTTACGTCTACGGCTATGGCGGACGCTTCCTCGATAAAGGCCAGTCGGTGTTCCAGTCCAAGGCCGCCGTCGACGCCATCCGCTACTACGGTAAAATGCTGGCCAACTATGGTCCCCAAGGCATCACTTCGATGTCGTGGGAAAACATCATGCCTCTCTTCCAGGCCGGCAAGGTTGCACTGTGGACAGATGCCTCTGTGTTCTACGGAGAGATCGTTGACCCGACCAAATCGCAGGTTCCTGCGGAAAACGTCGGCATCACCAACGTTCCCGCTGGTCCTAAGGCTCAGAACCCCTTTATCGTGGTTTCGTGGGGCATGGGGATGGCCAAGCAGTCCAAAAAGAAGGACCTCGCCAAGGAATTCCTGGCCTCCGCAACTCGGCCTGGACCGACAAGGAAGTGCTTGCCACCGTCAACAAGGGTCTGGTGGACACACGCGCCTTTGCCGCCAAGAGCGGATTCCCCCTCGACCGCCCGTACATGAGCGCCGTCGGAGCCGCCCGCGACTTGATCGGTGAACTGGTCATCGAGTCGATCAACACCAAGGGTGAGTCCAAGACCCTCGACGCCATGGCCAAGGACAAGGCCAAGAAGGTCGACGAGCTGCTCGAAGACACCGGCGAGTTTGGCAAATAGGATAGGGAGCTCAGCATGGTCGGGCAGAATTTTCTTGAAAAGAACCTGAAGGTCATCTTTCCCTTGCCGGCGGTTTTGTTCGTCGTCATGATGATGATCTTTCCGGTGGCCTACACGATCATGCTGAGTTTCACCGGGTGGAACCTGACCGCAGCCGATTCGTTCCGGTTCACGGGGCTGCGCAGTTTCACCCGAGTTTTTGAAGAACCCCGGTTTCTGGAAGCCCTCTTTCGGACCTTTTCCTTCACTTTTCTGGCCGTGACCGCCGAGACCCTGATCGGTGTCGCACTGGCCTTGATTCTCCACCGCAAGTTTTTCGGAAAGGGTCTGGTCAAGACCCTTCTTCTGCTCCCCCTGGTGGCCACCCCCGTGGCCATCGGCATTGTCTGGAACCTGTTCTACGACCCCAACATCGGGCTGCTGAACTACCTGTTGACCGCCTTGGGCCTACCCACGGGCGAGTGGGTCTACGCGGCCGATTCGGTACTTCCGTCCCTTGCCATTGTCGATGTGTGGCAGTGGACGCCCATGATCACCCTGATCTGCCTGGCGGGTTTGGCCGGGCTGTCATCCGAACCGTATGAGTCGGCCCGGGTCGACGGTGCCAACAATGCTCAGATTCTGTTTCGCATCACCTTGCCCATGCTCACCCCGACCATCCTCACCGCCATGATTCTGCGCAGTGTGGACGCGTTGAAGACCTTCGATATCATCTATGCCATGACCGGAGGAGGCCCAGGGTACGCCTCCGAGACTCTCAACATCATGGCGTTCAAATATAGTTTTGAGTATTTCCGGATGGGCCAGGCGTCCGTCATCCTGGTAGCGTTGTTTGTGGTGGTTCTCGGGTTCAGTCTGGGAATCATGAAACTGCGTGACTGGGCGGACAAATAGGAGACCCCCATGAGACCAACGCTTCTTTCCCGCCTCCTATTTGGCGCCATGATTGTCCTGATCGTTGTTCCCATGGTGTTTCCCTTTCTCTGGATGCTCCTGTCAAGCTTCAAGACACAGGTGGACATCATCAGCTGGCCGCCCAAACTGTTTTTCTCTCCCACCCTTGTCAACTATGTCAAAGTCTTCTCTGAACAGGACTTCCTGCAGTATTTTTCCAACTCGGCGCTGGTTGGTACGGTTTCTATCCTGGCCTCCCTGATTCTGGGGCTTCCCGCCGCGTATTCCATCGCCCGTTACAAGCAGAAAAAACTAAGCGTTCTCATTTTGCTGGCCCGGCTGATGCCCGGCATCGCCTTTCTCATGCCCTGGTACATTATTTTCTCACGGCTGGGACTCATGGACAGCTATTTGGCGCTCATTCTCAGCCACATGCTGATCACCTTGCCCGTCGTCGTCTGGATCATGTCGACCTACTTCGACGCCATCCCCATTGAAATGGAAGAATCGGCCATGGTTGATGGCGCTCCCCGTCAGAAGGCGTTCTGGATGATCATTCTGCCGCTTTCGGGGCCGGGCATCGTCACGGCCACCACGCTGTCTTTCATTTTCTCGTGGAACAACTTCATGTTCAGCCAGGTCCTCTCCATGGAGAAGACCAAGACGCTGCCCATCGCCATCTACAACTTCGTGTCGTACGCCGAGGTTGACTGGGGCGGAGTGATGGCCGCTGCCGTCGCCATCATCGCCCCCGCCATTATTCTGACGATGATTTTTCAGAAGTATGTGGTGCAGGGTCTGACCATGGGCGCCGTCAAAGGCTAGAGCGTTCCTCCCTCAAATCCTCACTCCAAAAGCCGAATCCGGTCGAACAGGATGTTAGCTGTCTTTTCTGGCCTCAATAATTAGCATTGTATTCTCATTCCACGGTTTTCGATCATAGGTGCCAAAGGTGTTTCTTAACTTGAAACCTGTTAGTTCGAGGAGATAGAAGATCTCCTGTGGAAACGTATACCTTGATTTCCAGCTAGAAAATTCTGTCTTTTTCAAGTGATCGAACCTATCTAGGGTCTCAAATTTGAGCGTGGTCGTAATCACCTGGTGATAATAGTCGACTTCTGAAATTTGGGAGATTACTAGCAGGTCTTCGCTATTAGGAATTCCGTATCGGCCACGTTCAACAAATTTTCTCGCCGATTCAGTACCAATTGAAGCAAGAAACTTTGGGTTGGGAACATGAATATTGAATGCGAAAACTCCGTCTTCAGCTAGAGCAGAATATACGCATTTCAAAGTGGACCTTTGGTCATCGGGCGTGAGATTATGGAAAAATGCATCTCTACTTATGATTCGCTCTACTGGTTCAGGTAGAGTGAAACTATTCATATTATTTTGAACTACTTCAACTTTCTTTTCTGGAGTCAGTTTGGATCGGAGGACTTGAAGCATGGAAGATGAACTATCGATTGCATAGATTTTTCTTGAAGAGTCTGAGAACTCAAGAGTAAGAATACCAGTACCACAACAGAGATCACCGACAGGACCAGAAACCTCGTTTACTACGGTTTTGAAGTATTCTGTTTCATGTTTGGATGCTTTGGCAAATGAGAAATCATAATACCTTGCGACGGGGTCATTTTCATCGTACATATTTTGCTCTAAATCTATGGGGCGAAGCCGTCAATCTAACAACAGATATGCTTCTGTTTTGATTTGCCCAGAGTGACATAGGCTTCGCTTCGCTCGCACCAGGCAGAATTTCTTTCCGGTTAATCCGGCCAATCCTGTTATCCTGTCGATTTCTTCTGGCGGCGTTCTAGTTTGGGCGGTGTGGGTTTTCTGTCGCCGACTTTCAGTCCCAGCAGAATCTCCACCACCTGTTCCATCTGGGCCACCACGTGGAATTCCAGCCCTTTGCGGATGTAGTCGGGGATCTCTTCCCAGTCCTTAAGGTTGTTTTTGGGGAACAGCACCGTTTTGGTGCCAGCACGGCGGGCGGCGATCACTTTTTCCTTCAGACCACCAATGGGCATGATCTTACCCGTCAGCGACAGTTCTCCGGTCATGGCATGGTGTTTTTTCACCGCCTTGCCCACGGCCAGGCTGGTCAGGGCGGCGGCCATGGTGATTCCCGCCGAAGGGCCGTCCTTGGGGGTAGCACCTTCGGGAATGTGTAGGTGCACCAGGTTTTTGTCGAAGAACTCACTTTCAATGCCGTAGTCGGCGGCGTGGGCGTGCACCCAGGTGTAGGCGATCTGGGCGCTCTCCTTCATCACTTCTCCCATGCGCCCGGTGAGCTTGATACCGCCCTTTCCAGGGGTTTTTACGGCTTCGATCACCAGCACCGCGCCGCCCATGCTCGTCCAGGCCAGGCCCTGAACCACACCAGGTATTTGCGGCAGATCGTCTTCCTCTTCCGGGAAATACGGTTTGCCCAGAAAGTCGTTAAGTTGGTCCGGACCCACTGTCATAGGCAGGGGGAGTTGTTCCGTCACCACCTTTAAGGCAATTTTCCGGTGAATCTTGTCGAGTGACTTTTCGTAGTTGCGCATGCCGGCTTCGCGGGCATAGCGCCGGCTGATCTCGGCTAGAGTCTTTTTAGCGTACTTGACCGAGCCCTTGGCCAAACCGGCCGTCAGGGTACTTTTCGGTACCAGATACTTTTGGGCGATGGCCACCTTTTCTTCCTCGATGTACCCCGAAAGCCGAATGATTTCCATGCGGTCAAGCAGGGGACGGGGAATGGTGTCCATGCTGTTGGCTGTGGCGATGAACAGCACCTGACCCACGTCGAAGGGCAGGTCAAGGTAGTGGTCGCGGAAGGCATGGTTCTGTTCGGGGTCCAGCACTTCCAGCAGGGCGCTCGAAGGGTCACCCTGAACACCCTGACCCAGTTTATCGATTTCATCGATCATCAGCACGGGGTTTTTCTTGCCGACGATCTTCAAGCCCTGGATGATTTTGCCGGGGAGGGCCCCCACATACGTTCTGCGGTGTCCCTTGATCTCGGCCTCATCGCGCATCCCGCCCACGCTGAAACGGAAAAACGGCCGGTGCAGGGCTTTGGCGATGCTCTTGCCGATGCTGGTCTTGCCCACACCGGGGGGGCCGATCAGACAGACAATGGAACCTTTCTGGTCATTTTTCAGCTTTCTGACCGCTAAAAATTCCAGAATCCGTTCTTTCACATCTTCCAGGCCATAGTGGTCGGCTTCGAGCACCTTTTTGGCCCAGACCAAGTCGATGGCATCCACCGGCGCGTCCGTCCACGGTAAAGCGCAGATGGTCTCAAGGTAGTTGCGGGTCACGATGTATTCGCTGCTGTTGGGGTCCATCAGAGCGAATTTCTCCAGCTCCGACTCTACGGCGGTCTTGATCTCACCCGTAAAGGCAAAGCTTTCGATTTTCTCTTTGAACTTGGCCAGGTCCGAGCTCTTGGCGTCGGTAGTGATCCCCAATTCCTTCTGTATGGCCTTCAACTCTTCCCGCAGAAAGAATTCCCGCTGATTCTTCTCAATCTTTTCGTTGATCTGCTTGCTGATTTTTTTCTGAACCTTGACGATGGCCTGTTCCTTCTTGATCTGGATCAGGACGGCCTCCATCCGGGCCCGCACGTCGAAGGTTTCCAGCAGTTTCTGCTGCATGTCGCGCGGAATGTTCATGATGCTGGCCACAAAGTCAGCCAGCTTGCCCGGCTGGTCGATATTGACCATGTTCAGACGCATCTCTTCGCTGAACAAAGGGTTATTCTCACTAAGCGACTTCATTTCCGTAAAAATGGCTCGGGTGAGGGCCTTGACTTCCTGGCTTTGCGCCGCTTCCGAGTCCTCTTCAATATACTCGACGGCGGCCGTTCTGAGCGGGGCATCAGCAAGGATTTTTTTGATTTCAAAACGCTTGAGGGTGCTGACAAAAATGTTCACACCGCCATCAGGCAGGTTGATTTTCTTCAGGATCTTGGCAGCGGTGCCTACCCGGCAAAACTGCTCAGGACCAGGTGTCTCTTCTTCTCCCTCGGGTTCTTGAATCAGGAGCACCAGTCCGATCACCTTGGTGGTGGCCATGGCTTCTTCAATGACGGCCACATCGTCCTTGTCGGTAATCATCAGCGGGGTAAAAATACCCGGAAAGATCGGCCGGGCTTCCAGAGGAATCAAAGCAATTTTGTTAGGTAGAAGTTTGTCGGCAGGAACCAGGGGAAGATCGCTCATGTCTATGAAAATAGGAAAAAGCGGGAGGGGGGGCAAGTCCCCTCCTATTTCTCCCAATACCGGAACACGATACCAAGCACCCGGGGAAGGGCTTTTAGTCGTCTACCGATACCCGGCCCATACAGCAAGTGCAACAGGGCCTTGAGGCCCTGGTAGACCCGTTCGGAGTAAGGGTGCCACCAGATGTTTTTCTGCACAAACGGAAGCAGATCATCGACCACCACCTGCATCCGAACCATTTCAGCAAGGCCGGCCTCTCCATGAGTACGCCCAATGCCCGAGTCACCAAAGCCACCCCACGGTGTCTCGGCCAGACCGTGTGACATCAGGTGATCGTTGATCATGACGGCACCAGCCCGGATACGGAGCGCCAGCCGGCGGGCGGTACGATGGTCGCGCGACCAGATGGAACTCGTCAGTCCCAAGGGTGAGTCATTGGCAATGCGGATGGCCTCTTCATCATCAAGAACGGCCATCACCGCCACCACGGGGCCGAAAATTTCCTGCCGCATTACCGGCATGTCGGAAGTGACACCGGTCAGCAGTAGGGCCGGGTGAAAAGGCTCTTCACCGGCGGTTTGTTGAGGCATAGGACTTTGGGCGGCGATGACGGCCCCGGCCGCAACACAGGCGGCGACTTGATCCTCCACCGCCTTTTTCTGCTTTTCCGAAGTCATGGCACCCATATCGCTGTTCCAATCGTTTCCCGGCCCCAGACGCAAGGCCCTTACCTTCCGGCCCAGTTTTTCGACAAAGGCTTGGTAGACGCTTTCCTGAACAAGAATTCTCTGGGCTCCACCACAAGACTGTCCTGCATTCGAGAATCCAGACCAAAGCAGACCATTGGCGGCACGGTCCAAGTCCGCGTCCGCGCGCACATAGGCGGCATCGTTGCCTCCCAGTTCCAGGACAACGGGAGTGAGGGTGGGGGCGGCCAGAGCCATCAGGGTGCGTCCCACCTCGGTGGAACCGGTAAAAAAGAGTTTGTCGACTCTGGCCTCAAGAAACGCCGGACCTGCCTGACTGCCGGGAAGAACGACGTAGCCGAAAAGACCTTCAGGCAGTCCGGCAGCCTGAAACAGGTCTGCCAGAGCCCTGCCCACCTCGAGAGTGTCACTGGCCACCTTGAGGATCACACCGTTGCCGGTCAGCAGCGCCATGACCACCTCACTGAACGGAATCGCAAAAGGATAATTCCACGGCGAGATAATACCGACCACCCCGTAGGGATGCGCCTGAATTCGACTGCGCTTGTTGAGCAGCAGCAGGTTCCCTCCCCGAATCCTTTGGGGTTTGAGCACGGTTTTTGCTGCCTTGATGTAGTAACCGACCGCCATAGCGGCAGGAAGAATTTCCGCAGCAAGCGCGTCAACCAACACTTTGCCGTTGTCGCGGCTGATAATCGCCGCCAGCTCGTCGGCGCGTTCCAAAAGCAAGCGCCGGACCTGTTTCAGGGCTTGTACCTTTGCGGCATAGGGGGTTGCTGCCCAGGCGGGTTGGGCACTGCGGGCGGCCTGAACGGCCTGCTGAACAAACAAAGTCGACATGTGTTCACATTGGGGCCTTAGCCCACTGGTGTCAAGCTCGGGCAGAACAAGCCCCCTTGCTTCAAGGACCATTTGGCTTCAAACTGTACCAGCGTCTTTTAGTCACTCGGAGGCTTTTCATGAATACAACGACCCGACGTTTTCCGGTCCTGTTGGTCACCCTTGTTCTCCTGGCCGTGCTTTTCGGTGTCGGAACGTTCTTTGTCCTCAAGGAGCAGATTCCCCAGCAGCTTTCCCTGGGTTCGGCCTTCAAAGCCAAGACCTTGGCTGCCGGGTTGTTCGTTCAAGGACTGGAGCTGAAAAGGCTCGAGGCCGAAGATTCCGGGTTTAACTTTCTGTTCAATCTGCTTTGGGCCGATGTTGACCGCGAAAACCAGGCGGTGACAGTTTCACTGTTAGGCACCGGAGCTTTCTCGGCCAAAGCCATCCGTGTACCGGGCTTGGGTGCCATCTTGTTGGCAGGACGTGACGAACCCGACGTGCGGGAATTGAAACCCGCTGAACTGAGCCTTTCAACCAGTTCTGGGTCGGCGGCTTCCCAACCTTGGCCTCAAGGAGACGGCGAGGATGGACGTCCCCTGCCGGTGGCGCTGGACAAAGCGGCACTCGATTACGCCGTGAACCAGACGTTTCTCGAGAACGATCCTTCGGTTGTGAAGCGTACCCGTGCTGTGGTTGTTTTGGTGGGCGGAAAAATTGTCGCCGAACAATATGCCGGGGGTATCAGCGCTCAAACCCGTCTGCTGAGCTGGTCCATGGCCAAGAGCTTCACCAATGTTCTGGTCGGAATGGCAGCTGGACAAGGACTGCTTGATATCCGTGCACCGGCCCCTGTGCCCGAATGGCCTGCGGGTGACCCCCGCGCCGCTATTACCACTGACCAGCTGATGCGCATGAGCTCTGGTCTTTCCTTCTTTGAGGACTACACCGACAACCCGATTTCCGACGTGAACCAAATGCTTTTTCTCGAACCCGACTTTGCCTCGTTTGCCGCCCGTCAACCGCTGGCAGCAGCCCCTGATACAGTCTGGAATTACTCTTCGGGCAGCTCGCACATTGTTTCCCGCATTTTACGCAAGGTCATCGGAAACGACACCGACTACTGGAATTTCTCCGCAAAGAACCTTTTTGGTCCCTTGGGCATGGCTTCCGCAGAATGGGGAGCCGACGCCACAGGAACCCTTTCGGGAGGCTCCTATCTGTATGCCACCGCCCGAGACTACGCCCGCTTCGGTTTGTTCTGTCTGCAAGACGGCGTTTGGCAGGGAAAGCGGCTGCTTCCAGAGGGTTGGATGACCTACGCCACCACGGCGACCAAAACCAATCGTGAGGGTCAGTACGG
>JAIFLN010000198.1 GCA_020049045.1 Spirochaetota bacterium
CGGCGCGGGCCATGCGGGCCACACAGGCTTCCGAGAAAGCCGTGATCCGATCCAACAGTACCGCGGCTTTCTCATCCTCAAACATCATGTCTACCATCAAGTCTTCCATGCTCCTGAGGTACCAGGCCCGTTCCCAAACCGTGCATTCCCAACCACAGGTCACGGCAAAACCGGCTGCTTGAAGGGAGCGGACTTGCTCGGTCAGACGGTTTTCTGTCTCCAGCTCAACCCGGGGCAGCGGATAGTCGTGGATTTCGCCAACCTCGATGGGTCCCCGCAGCGGATGATGCATACGCGTCATATGAAAGGCAGCCTCAGAACCCTTGGAATGTCCGACACCGTATTCGTCGAAAACCGTGGAAGCCGGAAGCTCTTCACGGGGAAACAGGGCAGATCCCGCGTGGAAAGTGGGCGTTATAGCAAGGTGGGTTGAGTGGTGGTCCAGCCCAAACCACTCATGGTAATGGGTGTGTCCAAAGCGTTTCTGAAAGGCTTCCACCTGGGACTGGCATAGGCTCAGATCCAACGGTATGTGATCAAAGCCGGTCCGCCTAAGGCAGGATAGGAAATTCTCTCTTGGGGTCATTGGTTCCTCCAGACGGTTTGACCATAACGCTGTTCCCGGCCAAAGCGAATTCACCATCTGATCGAAATGGTGGATAATCTGATCATGGGCAATTTCTTTTTTCCTGAGCAGAACCCGCTTTCGAGAGTTTTCGCCCTTGAGGTTTTGGGCCTGGGATGCATGGAAAAGCAAGACACACCCGAATCACAGGTCTGTGGGAGAATTCTCAGCACCTACGCTTTCGTATATGTGGTGGACGGAGCGGGGTTTTTTGAAGCACCGGATTGCCCCCGGAGGACCATTTTTCCAGGGGACTGGATTTTTTTGATGCCCCAGGTGCCTCACTCTTACGGCCCGAATACCGGAGGATACTGGAAAGAGTACTGGGTTATTTTCGATGGACCCATTGCCCGCGATCTGCAGAAGTTCGGTTTGATCTCGCCCTCAAAGCCGATCTTTCGTCCCGGGTTGGACCTAGGTCTGATGCGTCAGCTGGAAGCCTGCCTCGCAAGAGCCTCCGAGGATGATGCCAGCCTGTGGTCCGACCTGACCGGCGGAGTCTATCAGTGCCTCACCAAAGTCGTTTCCCAGCCGGCCCTCAGCGACCGGCCGCCCCCGCCCCTCGAGAAAGCCATTGCTGAGCTGGTTCATCAGATCAACCAAAATCCTGGAGGGCAGGTCTTCGACTTTCAGAAGGCCTGCCGCCCGTTCCCCTTCAGCTACTCAACGCTGCGCCGCGAGTTCCGGCGGGTTACCGGTGAGTCACCCCAGCGGTACTATGATCAGCAGCGGTGCCGGATGGTCAGGAAGTTCCTTGTGGAAACAGACCTATCCCTGAAGGAGCTGGCCTACTCCATGGGATTTCACGATCCGCACTACTTCTCGCGCTGGTTCAAAAAACAAATGAGCGTGGCTCCCGAAACTTACCGGGCGGAAATGCGTCGCTGGGTGCCGCCAGGCTCAAAGTAACACTATTGACGGCTCGGCAGGTTGCTGGTCGGGAGCCTGGATTGGCGAGTAGCGGGGATGGCAGCACACTTACTCCCCGTACATCTGGGTCAGCAAGCGTCTGAGTGCCGCAGCGGATTCATCCTCCAACTGATCAATCTTGTCTCCAAGGCGGGTGACACTGAGAGTTCGAATCTGGTCCGCCGCAATTTCGGAATCCCTGCCTGCTACCGAGACACCCAGCCTGGTCCGCCATGCAGGGTGCAACTGGCTGGTCAGCGGACACACGGTCACCGTCTTCAGAACCCGGTTCAACTCGTCCCGGCTGACAATCACCACAGGTCTGGTTTTTGCCATTTCGGCACCCTGGGTCGGGTCAAGGTTGGCCCAACGGATGTCATAGCGTCTCAGGTCCTCCATGGAATGTCCTCAAGACCATCCGAATCAACGGCATCCCACTCGGCCCAATTCTCCTGGGAGAGAATCATTTGTTCGGCGGTTTCTGACCAGGACAATTTCTCCGCAGGGTGATTCACCGGCCGGAGAAACAGGCCATCTTCCCGTTCCTCCATCAACACCGAAGGACCGATAGAGTACTTGCGAAGGAGCGTGGCCGGCAGACGGATTCCCCGGGAGTTGCCAATCTGGGTTACCTTGATTTCCTTGACTTTCATGTTATTACTGTAATAACACTGTGCTCAGCAAGTCAAGGTACACCACCAGCACCCCCCTCACCAAGCGTAAGTGATCGGCTCTTCCCTTGAGGTTCCCAGGATGGCAGCGTTGAGGCTTTCGGCCTACTTCTTCAGCTCAAACGACACCACCGTATCGACCTCGTCGGGCAGCGGGTAGGTTTCGTGGGCCGTCGGTCCAAAGGTCAAGAAGGCGTGCTCGGCGTGGGCCTTGGTGTTCCAGGTGTCGGCCAGCTTGACCTCGTTGCCCGTCGAAACCAGGCGTACGGTCTGCACCTTGCCGGCCAGGTCAGGAAGGCACAGGGGACCCACCGGAGCCTCGAGGATGTGGGCGTAGATGGTGTTCCCCTTCTGGGTAAACCGTCCCCAGTCGGGCTTGGGCAGGGTTGAAGCGCCGCAACCGTGAATCGAGGCCTTGTTCTGGTCCATCCAGGCCCCCACCTCGGCAAGAATGCGCACCGATTCAGCGGGAATGCGCCCCCGGGCGTCAGGACCCACATTCAGCAACAGATTGCCATTTTTGCTGACGCACTCGACCAGCTTGCGAATGATCTGCGCCGAGCTTTTCCAATACGGGTCGGCGGCGTTGAAGCCCCAGTTGTTGTTCAGCGTGATGCACGCCTCCCAGGGCACGCTGTCGCCCTTGACGTTGCGGATTCCTGCGTTGGGAATGATCTGTTCAGGCGAGGCGAAGTCGCCGGAGGTCAGGCCGGGTTCGGCAGACAGAATACTGCCGTAGCCTTCGCCCGAGGCCTCGAGGCGGTTGTCGACCAGCACATCGGGCTGCAGCTGGCGGATCATGGTCATCAGCTCGGTGCCGCGCCAGGCTTCGCCGGTCATCTTGTCGTACGAAAAGTCGAACCACAGCAGGTCGATCTTGCCGTAGTTGGTGCACAGTTCCCTCACCTGGCCATGCATATAATCGAGGTAGCGGCTGAAGGTGTGCTTTTTGTCCTTCCAGGCCTCGTTGTCGCGCATAGGGTGGATGCGGTCGCCGTATGCCGGGTAATCAGGATGGTGCCAGTCAATCAGCGAGTAGTAGATTCCCACTTTGAGCCCCTCGGCTCGAAACGCGTCTACATATTCCCGGATCAGGTCGCGGCCGGCCTTGGTGTTGGGGGCCTTGTAGTCGGTCAGCTTGGAATCGAACAGACAGAAACCATCGTGGTGTTTGGCTGTCAGAACGGCATACTTCATGCCGGCGGCCTTGGCGGTTTTAGCCCACTGCCGGGGGTCGTAGGCATCAGGGTTAAACCCGTCAAAGTAGGGCTGGTACTGCTCGATGCTCAGCTTTTCCATGCTTCTCACCCACTCGCCCCGGGCGGGAATGGAATACAGTCCCCAGTGGATAAACATGCCGAAACGGTCGTTGCGGAACCATTCGGTCCGCTTGGTGCGTTGTTCAATTTGGTTCATACTAACCTCGTGCTTTGATACTGGACCCAAGGAGAGCTCTGCGCTATGGCCGGAATTCGGGACTTTTTGTATTTGGTTCAGATTTCCGATGCGGCCCTGACCCATGTCACGCCCACCTGGGAGTATTTGGACTACACCCCTGAATTCAACCGTCTGTACTTTATCCTCTCGGGGCAGGGCATGGTCCGGGTCGGGGACCAGGAATTTCACCCTGGGGCCGGCGATCTGGTGTTGCTCCCCGCCCAGGTGCGTCAGTCGTTTGGATGCACAGGTCCCGACACCTACACCAAGTATTGGTGTCACTTTACCTGCCCGGTGGGTGATCGAGATCTGTTCAACCACCTGCAGGTGCCCACCGTGATGCGAGCCCCCGATCCGGCCTCCTTTGAGAGGCAGTTCACCACTCTGCTGCACCACTTTTCCCAGTCAGACCTCTTGTCGCACCTGAGGGTGAGGGCCGCCTTGCTGGAACTGATCGCTTCACTGCTGGAGGCAGCCGGTGTGACCGCCCTTCCCTTTCAGGACGGCACCGGCGACGAGCGTCTGCGGCCCGTGTTGCGGTACATAGAAGAGAACCTGGCCAGTCCCCTCAACCTGTCGGAACTGGCTTCGCGGGCGCACCTGCAGGAAACCTACTTTGTCGGCTACTTCAAAAAACATCTGGGGCTGCCCCCCATGCGCTGGATCCACACCCGCCGCATGGAACGGGCCAAAAGCCTGCTCTCAGCCTCAGAGCTTCTGGTGACCGAGGTGGCCCAGCGGGTTGGTATGCCCGATGTGTTCCATTTCTCCAAGGACTTCAAGGCCTTTACCGGGTTCAGTCCCAGCGAGTACCGGGTGATGAAGAAGGGCTAGGAGCCGGTCGCCGTCCTACTTGGCCCGCCAGAGGAAAAACAAGGCTGAGACGCCCACAACGCGTTGGGCAAAGCAAATCCAGAAGGCCGTCTGCCAACCCCACAGTTCGTAGGCAGCGACACCCCATAATGGTGCCACAATGGCTGTGAGGGTGTTGGCGGTGTTGAAATAGGCGATATAGCTGGTGCGGTTCTTTTCGGGGGTGGCCTCGAGCAGCGAGTTGAACATGGCCAGAACCAGACCGGAAAGGGATGCTCCCACCAGTATGGTCAACGCTCCGATGAGGTAGAGGGAGAGGTCGATGCCTAGGAAGGCGACCCGTGGCAGAAAGCCCGTCAGCGCGTACGTCATGGGTACCAGAATGAGCGCCGAAGCCGACAGCCACTGCACGTGCAAATTGCCCTTCTTTTCGATTTGCCCCACCCAGAACTTGTAGCCCAGCAGATTGCCCCCGGTGTTGGCCAGGGTGAGCAGACCCAGAGCGAAGTTGCCGGCGTGCAGCTCTTTCACCTGGTAGAGCGAGAACAGCGTCCAGGGCGTCTGCCAGCTGAAGTAGAAGAGGATGCTGGCCGCTGTGTAGCGCACAAAGGTCTTGTTCGATGCGATTTCGCGAACCTTGCGCTTGAGCTTGAACACCAGCGGCAGCAAAGGTGCCGCTTCGGACGTGGCAGGAACATGGATCTGGTCAAAGGGAGGGGGTGTTTCGAGTTGGGTGGCGGAGTCGGCCAAGATTTGTGCCGGGTCGAGCAGGGGCTCGCGGAGCTTGGTGAACGACCAGACTTCAGCGCCGGCCACCAGAAAGGCACCGAAGAACATCAGCTGGTAGCCCCAGGTGGTGCCGATGGTGTCCAAGGCCATACCGGCCACAAAGGTGGTAGCGGTGCCAAAGATGTTCATGGCCTTGTTGCGGTCGGCAAAGGCATCGGCCCGCTGTTCGGGGGGAAAAATGCGGGCCATATAGCCCTGCCACGCCGAGTTCGCGATGGCTCCCGGCGCGTTCATAAGGGTGACCAGCAAAATGAACGTGGCAGCCTGCCAGGCCGGTAGCAAGAACGGTACCACCACCATCAGTAGATAGAACAGACGGTTGACGGCCATCAACCAGGCGGTAATGCGCTTTTTGTCGCGGTGGCGGTCGACCCAGCGTGCCCCGGGAATGAGCACCAAAAGGCCCGCGATGGCGGGGCCTGACGAAAGCATGGCGGTCTGAAAGCTGTTGGAACCCAACCGGATTGCAAAGATGACAGCGAAAGGGGCCACCAGATCAGTGGAGATACTGTTGAGGACTCCGTTGAGAGTATTAAGTTTTTTGTTAGTCACGGCTCATGGTAGCAGATTCGGAACCGTCGGACCATTGAGGGGGGCATTGGTTGACAGCTTAGTTGTTGTACAATATTTTGTACAAAGAGGTGTTGCCATGGACGCGGTTTCTTACTCCGATCTCCGTCAGAATCTGAAAGCCTACCTTGACCGCGTGTACCACGATCACGATCCGCTCATTGTTACCCGCAAGAACAGCGAGAACTTAGTGATCCTGTCGGTGGGAGAGTACAACAGCCTGCTTGAGACCAGCTACCTTCTCAGCACCAAGGCCAATGCTGACCACCTGAAGCTCTCCATCGATCAATTCCAGGCTGGGTCGTCAAGAGCCAGGGAACTTCTAGCCGATGACTAAGCAGTTTACCGACGAGGCGTGGAAGGACTACCTCTTCTGGTTTGAGACAGACAAGAAGCAACTCAAGAAGATTCACGAGCTGCTACGGGACATCGAGCGCTCACCTTTCGAGGGAATCGGAAAGCCGGAGGCGCTGAAGTTCAACCTGAAGGGCTTCTGGTCGCGCCGCATTGATCACGAGCATCGGCTGGTCTATCGGGTGGATGCGCAGATTCTGACGCTGATTTCGCTCCGGTTTCACTATGACCGCTAGCCCAATCGTACCATCGAGCGCGTGACATTTTGCCAGAAGCCCACCGTCGGGTTGGTAGTGAGCCGCGCAAATTCCTGGGGGGTGTAGACCAGTAAGTCCAAGCGCGGTCCCAGGTCGAGCAAGTCGATGAAGGCCCGGGAGCGGAGGGGGAAAGAATCTGTGGTATTGGTAACCAGAATGACATCGATGTCACTTTCCGCATGCATGGTCTTGGTCACGTAACTGCCGAACAGCCACACCTGGTCAGCTCTTCCTTTGATGGCAGCAATCAGTCGTTGCTCAAACTCAGTACGCGAAAGGGCGGCCATGGGGTCACGGTTGTTTTTGACTAAAATGGCCTCAGGCATGCGAAGCCATCTTGGCTTTCACGAGTTCGACAATTCGTGCCGCGAATTGAACAGCCTCGGTTGCCTGTTCCTGGTCGAAATACTCAAAGGGAGCCCCAGAAGGAAACGCATCCGGGTAGCGGGCGCTGATGTAGTACAGGTCCAGTCGTTTTCCCATGCGCTCAAGTTCCCCGTTTTCGCCCAGGGCCTTGGTGATTTCGCTGATGGAATGGCTCTTTACAGAGTCGGCACCCCGCCAAAGGGCCAGTGCTTTGACGGCCTTCTCGGCTGTCTGCTGGGCAACAAAACAACACTGCGACCAGTGGCCGGAGTTCAGCGTGTCTTTGGTCCATAAGAGGTCGCTTTCTGCCTGTTTCAACCAGTCCTCGGCGCGGTTTGCCATACTAGAAGTATAGGTCAAACACCATCACTGGACAACCAGCCCCACGAGGTCGGTGGAGATGCTGTTGAGCAGGTTTCCTGAGAATTTTCTTGACGTTCATATATATTGAACGTTATGTTTGTTTGAATGAAAGAACTCCTCCGTCGTCCCAATTGGCTGACCTTTCAGGCAGCCAGCTTAATATCCCGCTTTGGCGACTCCGTCGACTCCATTGCCTTCTCCTGGCTGGTCTACCAAATGACCGGCAGCACCCTTCTGATGGGCGCGGTACTGGCGTTTAATGCCATACCCAATCTGCTCTTTGCCCCTTTTGCCGGTGTGGCCGCTGACCATTACAAAAAGCAGACCCTTGTGGTTTTCAGCGCATTGGGACGAGGGGGTTTGGTAGCCCTCACGGGAGTCCTGTTCCTGGCTGGGCAGTTGCAGGTTTGGCACCTGTTTGTCCTGACGTTTCTCAACAGCACCCTGGAAACCTTTGGGTCGCCGGCACTCAGCGCCCTCAATGTGCACCTCATCGAAAAAGAACTTATGGCCGAAGCCGCCGGAGTGTCACAAACAGCCTCGATGCTGGTTCAAATGCTGGGCTTGGGTCTCTCTGGTGTTATTATTGCCGTCTGGGGAATCTCCGGTGCCTTGCTTCTTGACGGCGTGACCTTTCTCCTGGCGGCAGGCTTCTCGGCTCTTCCCAAGTTGGTGGGCGATCAGGCCCGTGAAACCAAGTTGACCGTAAAGGTCTGGTGGGTTGATTTCCGCGAAGGACTTCAGTACACCCTGGGGAACCGGACCTTTTTTGTGTTGTTGTTGACAGCCTTGATGATCAACCTGGCATTTACACCGGTGAACGTGCTCGAGGTTCCTTACGTCAAAGACGTGCTGTCGGGGGGACCGGACATGCTTTCCTGGCTGGGGATTGCGCTATCCCTGGGCATGGTGGCGGGAGGGCTTTTGGTCGGGGTCTGCGTCAAGAAATGGGGAACCTGGACGACGTTCTACGGCGGCGCGGTGATGATGGGTTTGGCTTCCGCCTTTTTGGTTTGGGGTACCTTACCCGTCACCCTCATCGTGTATTTCGTTGTCGGAATGACATTAGCCCTCGTCAATGGTCCCATCGGAGCTTGGATGTCAGCCCATGTACCGGCAGACCGTCAGGGGCGGGTGTTCGCGACGGTGAATGCGTTGGCCTTGGTCGCCACGCCGCTGGGAGCTGCGATTTCCG
>JAIFLN010000105.1 GCA_020049045.1 Spirochaetota bacterium
GACCTCATTAACGCACCGCTAATAAACTATAATGACCCCATTTTGGTACTTCTTGCAAGAGATTGCTATTCCCTGCTTGGGCTCACCTTCAGTAGGGGTACTTTCTGGCCGCCGGATAACCGGATTCCTGTTTATTTCGTATGTTGCAGGATGAATTCGCGCAGAGCCGAGTTCATCAGGGTCTGATATCCTATTTTTTCCTCACCGGCCTTTTTCCGGAAATACAGCAACACATCATCGTCGAGACGAATGGAGGTTGAAACCTTTTTGGGCCGGTAGAAACGGCCCCGGATGCCGAGAGTAAAATCATATTCCTCGGCAAGCTCAAAGGTCTCTTCAGATTCTTTCATACTGTTTTCGCTCATTCGGTTTTGCCTCCCTTGCAGAAATGATTCGTATGACCTCTTCTCCTCTGGAATCAAAAAACAGGTTGGCGACAATCAGAAGACGAAGGCCCCGTGTCTGCCCGATGGTGATCCAGAAGCGAAATCTGAAGAGGGTCGTCGAAGACGTCTTTTGCTTCCTCGAAGGAAACGTTGTGTTTTTCTAGATTGGAAAAAAACCCCACGGTAGTAACATCGTCAATCATTGAAATCCACTGCAATCGCTGGCGCCCTATACCGCCCTGATCAGACAAGTTGAACAGACCTAGATCGGCTGGATAAAGGAAATTCCCGGGGTAAACTGTTAGGAAGACAGCTATGAGGAGTTGCTGGAAACTTTGGATGTAACCATCAAGGAAGCCATCGAGATGCTTGGGCTCACCTTCAATAGGTGTTCAAGAATTGAAAATCTCTTTGGCTAAGCTCCCCCCGCTTTCCCCCTTTAGGAAAGTTGTCAGGTGATGTATAATCCATGCGGAGAAACGTACCATCGCCCAACAAATTATCGTATTGCTCGAAAACAGCCTCGGGCAAGAACAATCCAACCAAGAACGAAGACAGAAGTTGCTGGAGAAGATTAACCAGCGCAGCATTCCGGATGAAGTCAAGAAGGTTGATGCCGTTTCCTTGATCCGGGAAGATCGTGACCGATGATAGCCGTTCTTGATGTTAGCGCCGCAGTCGAGATCCTTCTGAAGAAGGAAAAGAAGGAACTGTTCGATAGCCATTACCAGTCCGCATTTTGATTGATGACTTCATTGATGCGAAGGAATCAAGGGGAACTACTCAATCTATGACATGTACTATCCGTTACAAATGACCGGCCGTTGGCAGAGATCTGCAAGAAGCTTGGAGTCAACTGATTATTCCGGTCAAACCTGCCACTGATTCCGGAGGATGCCTACCACCCTTTTGTAGTGATTTTTAGGGTAAGGCGGGTGGCAGGTTTGCGTCAAGTTTTGCAGGGCTGCGGCGCAGCGATTCACCCTTGAGTTCAATCTTTTCTGCCTGGGAGAACAGGCGATCACAGATGGCATCAGCGACCGTCGGCTCTCCCAAAACTTCGTGCCAGTTTGCCAGAGGCCTCTGGGAGACAACAACGGTGGAAGCGCGGCCCCAGCGGTCTTCAAGGATCTCCAACAAGGACAACCGGTCGGGAGCCTCAAGCTTGCTTAACCCGAAGTCATCGAGGATGAGCAGGTCGGCCTTGGCGATGGCTTTGATCTCTTTGTCGTAGCGGTCCCGGCTTCGGCTTTGCCTGAGTTGGGTCCAGAACTTGGTGCAGTTGAAGTACAGCGTCGTCATCCCTTGCTGGCAGGCCCGCCGGCCCAGGGCGCTGGCCAGGTAGCTCTTGCCAGCCCCTGTCGGACCGGTGATCAGAAGGTTCTGACCCTGCCTGATCCAGCGCCCTTGGGCGAGCCTCTCAAGGATGCTTTTGTCGAGATTGCGTTCGATGCCGGTCATAACTGACGACAAGGAAGCCGCGTAACGGAACCGGGCCTTGGCAGCCAATGCAGAGCTCTTTTTCTGGTGCCGGGAATCGACCTCCGCCGTGATGACCCGGGCCAGCAAAGGCAGCCCGGCCTCCAATCCTGCCTCGCTGGTTTCGTGCATTTCTTTGAGGACGCTGAGCATACCCTCAAGCTTCAATTCCCTGAGCTGATTCAAGAGGATCGTCATACTCCAGCCCCCTGGTCCTGGTAGTAATCAGCACCCCGCAGGTTCTCGTGGAAGGGCAGTTCCTGGTTGATCTGCTCGCTCTCGATCAGCTTCAAATCTTCTTCGGATTTAAGGATTTCTTTGAGTTCCCGCAGTTCCCACAACTGACGCTTCACCGCCAGACGGCAGACGGTGTCGATGCGCTCTATGTTCTTGTCGGCCAACTTGGTGAAGCCCATCAGCAGCCGCCAAGCCTGGTCTTCGTGCTGGCAGCGCAACGCAACTTCCTGGGTCCAACGAGTTACGTGCCAACCCCTCAGGCATAGCCCCCGGAGCAACTCATCTTTGTTGCGATCCTGGTACCACCTGTGCTCCGGCGGACGATGTTCTGCTTGGATCACCTGTCCGGCCTGGGGTTGTCTGGCGTGCACAGCGACCCGCTGATTCTCATGCCAGACTTCGATGCTCTGGGGGTAGCTCAAGATCTCTACCTTCATTCCCTGCAAGGAGTAAGGAACACTGTAGCTGGTCTTGTCCCCGGGCACATACACCACGCCGGTGGCCGTCACCGTCTGCCGATGAATTGCCTTCAGAGTAAAGGCCGTTGCCGGCAAGGGCTTCAGGGCCGGCTTGTCGATGACTTCAAAGCGGCTTTGACGACTGCCTGGCAATTTCTGGAACGCCGCGAGGTTGATCCTGTCTACCTGCACACACCACCACGCCAACATCGCCGCCCGGTCGTCAAACACCATCCCCTTCAACCGGCTCAGAATCTGCCGGTAGACTAGGTTGACCGCACCTTCGACCAGCGCCTTGTCCTTGGGATGTTTAGGCCGGGCTGGCAGGCAGACTGTCCGGTAGTGTTCCATGACCTGTTGGAACAATGGGTTGATCATAGGCTCCCAGCCGTCATTCTCCAGTACGGCACTCTTGAGGCAGTCGGGAACTACCGCCATGGGGACACCACCGAGGAACTCAAAACAGCTGACCATGGAGGCGGCCAAATCCTCCTGCTTCTGAGAGAAACTGGGAGTCGAGTACAGACGTCCGCTGGCCCCCAAAACTGCCAGAAAGACCTCCTCGGTATGACCGGCTCCCTGGCCGTCCACCCACACGGCTTTGTGTCCCGTGTAGTCGATGTAGAGCTTGTCCCCTGCTTTGTGGCTCAATAGGCTGCTGGACTCCGGCGCTTGATACTGCTGTTTCAGAACGAAACAGAATTGGCTGTACTGTAGGCCGTTGGCGTGGTCCCGTAGGTAGTCTTCATGCAACAGCCGCCGGGTCATACCGCGCTCCTGAAGCCTCCCAACATGACTGGCGAGCCAGTCCAAAAGGACAGAGTTATCCGGGGTGGATTGCACTGCTGGAGCCTCGAGTCCCAGGTATTCGTTTAGCTGGCCATCGGACATTCCCTCCAGCTCGACAAAATCGAGGGGATGCCCTTCCAGACGCTCGATGTAGCTCTTCACCACGGGGCGGCTGACACCTGTCGCACGGGCAATGGTGCGCAGACTCATGGGCTGTGCCTGTAAATGTAGTTCCAGGATCTTCCTGACTTGATTCATGCTCTTCCTCTTCTGTGGCATGGTCTCCCCCCAACGGGGAAGTCTACAGTCAGGTGGCAGGTTTGCTCCGGAATCCCTGGCAGGCATCCTCCGGAATCCATGGTCCTCCCAGCCCGGATTCCGCTCGATGCCTGCCACCAATTCCGGTCAGAAGTGGCAGGCTTCCTCCGGAATTCGGCTCAGGTTACCCGGCAGGCTTGGACCGGAATCAGTGGCAGGTTTGGACTGGAATATTCAACCCGTTCAGCCGAGGTTCCAAAACCAACCAGAAGCACCCCTCACGTATTCCCGGGCTCGCCCCAACGGATATGTAATTCCTTCGAAGAAATTTCAAGCAAAAAGGATTCCTCGTCAATACAGAAGTTTCTCTATAACAACATAAGCTACGCATTGCGTAGCCTTTCTATGTTAGCAACGCTTCCCAGGGCTTTCCTGAGTGTGGTAACTCGATCTCCTCCACAACAAGCGCAAAATCTCCGTCGAGAAAAGAGAAACGAGGTCAAAGATGGAAAAGGAAATTGAGAAAATACACCAATTCAGTCTTTCTGTCTGAAAGACTCAGTGCGCTTCTCCTTCACTCCGCTGACCTACTCCGGCCTTTCCCACGAGGTCTTCGAGCGTGACAGGCCTGGGTCCACCCCGTATACTGATGCCATGGAACAAGACATCCGTTGGAAGCAGCGCTTTGCCAACTTCAAGAAAGCCTTCGCCCGACTTGCGGCCGGTGTCGAACTGGCGAGGTCGAGACAGCTTACCGATTTGGAGCAGCAAGGGCTCATCCAGGCGTTCGAGTTCACGCACGAACTGGCCTGGAACGTCCTCAAGGACTGGTTTGAGGATCAGGGGAACTCAGCGCTGACCGGGTCGAAGGATGCCACTCGAGAGGCCTTTGCACGGGGGCTGATTGTTGAGGGCCAGGTCTGGATGGACATGATCAAGAGCCGCAACCTTTCGTCCCATACCTACAATGCCGAAACGGCCGACCTGCTGACGGCCAAGATCTTGGGCAGCTATTGCCACGAGTTCGCAAGCTTTCAAGAGACCATGGGAAAAAGGACTGGCTCATGACCATCCCCGGAATTCCTGAACAAGCCAGTCGGGAGGTACTTGAAGTACTTCAGACCGTGGACGGTCTGCGACGCGTTGTGCTTTTTGGCTCCCGAGCCAAGGGTACCTTCCGTCTTGGCTCGGATATCGATCTTTGTCTTGAAGCGGACTCGCTGGATTTCTCGGAACTCGTCAACCTGGAGAACAAGCTCGACGACCTGATGTTGCCCTGGCGGTTCGATGTTGCTGTTCGCGATCAGATCACGAATTCGGAACTCCTGGAGCATATCGATCGGGTTGGGGTTAGTATTTTGCCGTGTTAACTGCTGACATTCACTCCGCTGACCTACTCCGGGTCAGTTCAACTGACGGATGACAGACCACGTCTCGCGTCGGGATCAGTATCAAAGCTCGATAGCCCAATTCTCAAGTTTTAGGCCCTCAATCATCGCCAATTCCCGGACATTGTTTGTCACCAGAACTCCGTCGTGGAACTTTGTCGTCGCCGCAATGAAAAGATCATTGGGACCGATAACCTTGCCGGAGGACTCGGCGATTCCCCTGATTTCGGCATAGACGTAAGAAACAAGGTCATCGAAAGGCATGATTTCAAAGGGCTGTAGAAAGGCTTCGATCTTCTCCAGATTGCTCTCCCGTTGGGTGCTCTTGTAGGCTCCGAGCAAGAGTTCAGCCTTGACTACAGACGGGATTTTGATTTCATCGGGCGACAAAGCTAAAATTCTTGTTCTCAGGTTGGGAAACTTACCTTTCAAGTAGTAGATACAGGTGTTGGCATCCAGGAAGTACATCAGAGCTGTTCTCTTCGTGTGTCAAAGCCCGCGTTCAGCTCTACAGGTCTGGAGAACGTATCATCGGAAATGGAACCAAAAAGGTTCTCGAAGTTCTTGGGGAAGACCGGCTCAACTTTTGCCCGAATCTGTTCGGCGACCCACTTTGAGATCGAAACGTGCTGACGAGAAGCGGCGCCTTCGACCTTCCGGAGGGTGGATTCATCGATATAAAGGGAAATTTGTGGCATTTCGCTCTCCTCTAGCCACTCTAGGGGCCCTTTGTTTCACTGTCAAGTATATGTCCACGTATACTCTTTCGCTCCGCTGACCTACTCTGGCTTTTCCCACGATTGTGATGTTAGGTGATCTTCTCCTAATGCTCCAAGAGACTTATTGCCTCTGAAGGACTGAGCACGCTCAAATTGGAATCTTTGAAGTGTTCAATATTTCGGGTGACAATCATGTCCATCACGGCATTTTCAGCGGAATAGATTTGGAGAGCATCTTCAAAATCGGAGAAGGAAGAGTTGATGGCGCGATCAACAATTCTTTGGTTCATATCGACGACACCCAGAATTGTCCGGATTTTCCGGATCGAACTCTTGGCTGCCTCTTTGTTGGAAAACTTCTGGAGGACATAATAAACGTTGGCGATGATAAGGGGTGACGTAAATGCAAGGAATACCCCGTTTTCAGCCATTTCTAGAAAATACGCAGAGTCGGTGTAGAATGGCACACGCTTTGAGAACACATCGATCAGGACATCGGAATCGACGAAAACGCACTTAGCCATTGTACCGACTTACTTTAGAAAGACGGTAGTCTTCTCGCTCGTCATAGCCCTCAGGAATGGCAATCACGCCGGATAATTCGGCCACAACAGAGCTGTTGCGGATTTCTCGAACCTTTCTGGAATCGGTGAGTGTCTTGAGAAATCGCTCAACCAGTCCCGATACACTGTCATGATTGAGTTCGGCATATTCTTTCGCCCTGTCAATCACAGCACCATCAAGCCTCAAAGTTAGTTTTTTGTCCATGATACGTATAGAATATCGCAAATCAATACGTCCGTCAAATAACTCCTTGACAGCCAACACGGGCCGCTTGAACCCGGACTCGCTTCCGAATGGAATGCCCAAATCAGCCCACCCAATACAACATTGATCCTGGCACATACCGAGCTTTGCGAAGTGTGGCGCTGTGGAGTATTTTGGTCCTATGGACAAATCTGCCGCCTCTTCGGGAACGCGTTATGGTGTGCCGGCTTTTCGTGAACAGATCAGTGCTCGATTGAGTGAGGCCTACGGGCAGAATATGCTCGACCAGCGTGAGTTTGAGCGGCGGCTTGAGCAGGCACAGGCGGCCGAAACTATCGAGGAACTGAAGGCTGTGGTGGCCGACTTTGGATCACACGTACCTGGGGCCAAAGGTCAGTTCGTGGTCACGGGACAGCGCCACACCCAGGTGATGTCAAGCCACAACTATGTGCTCGACCCGGAACGGGAAGACAGCTACCGCGGACTCAATGTTATGGGCGAAACAGTACTCGACCTTCGGGGTTTTCGAGGTTCTGGAACTACCCTGGTGATCACTCTTTCGGGTTGCATGGCTGAGTACCGTGTCAAAGTGCCCCGAGGCACCCGAGTGGTTCGAGAATCGCGTCTGTTGATGGGCGAACTGCAGATCCGCTCGGCGGCTCAACCGGGAGTTTTGACGTCTCTTTGGAAAAAGTTCGTGGGGAACTCCGACCCCGGCCCTTCTTCTACCTTTCCTTATGACGGCCCACCGCCAACAATCATTCTGCGCGGCACCCTGGTGATGGGTACCATCGTCATCAAGGAAGAGAGCTAAGAAACCCGAGCAACACCGGATTCACAACGTCTGAGTTCAATTCGTGAAACAGGTGTCCCAAACCCGGCAGCACCACCAGCTGCGAGTCGGGAAGCCTGGCTTGCAGCTTCTTGCCGGTGTCGAGGGGCACAATCTGATCCTTTTCACCCCACAGAAGCAAAGTGGGCATGGTCAGTTTTTTGAGGTCCAAGGCGGGTGCCGGGGGAGCGGAACTCCAGGCAACCAGCGCATCACCAGGACGTGGCCCTTGGAAGGCGGTGGTATAACCGTCGACCATTTCGTCAGGGATGACTTCGCCTTTGACCGCGAAGCCTTCCAGCAAACCCTTGACCGCCTTCCAGTCACGAACCTGGGCGTCAATAAACGGTACCAACAAGCCTGCAAAGAAGGGGGCACCACCCCCCGGCTTTCCGTTCGTGGGTACGGCCCCTGCCATGAGAATCAAGGCTCTGACTCGCTCCGGCTGGGCTTGTGCGCTCAGCGAGGCATACAAACCGCCCATCGAATGGCCCAAAAGTACAACCTGACCGTTCCAGCCCAAGGCATCGGCCACGGCCCATGGAAGCTTGGCTCGGTCAACGCCCTGGCGAAGTTTGTCCACGTCGCGGTCCGAAAAACCAAAGGGGGGAACGTCTGTGGCTGCCACTTCCCAGCCGGCCTCAAGCAAGGCGGGAACCAGGAAGCGGAACGTAAAGGTTGACGATCCAAACCCATGCATCAAAAGGATTTGCCCCTTGGGCACATCGGTCGGTGTCCAGTGGCGGTAGTGCACTTGCAGGCCCTGTGATTCCACAAAAGAACTTTCGGGGAAGGGCTGGGCTCGGTTGACGGCGTTGCCCAGATCGATGGCACGTTGCTGGTAGGGGCTGGGGGTGGAGGCGCAACCGGCCAAGAGGAGGGCCAGAAGGGCAAGAAGTGTCGCTTTCATGGGGCGAAGATACTGCTGCGGGGGCGTTTTGTCATTACCATCAAAACTGCCACGCAGCCAAACAGCACCGCAGGCAGCAAGAGCGAATTGCCCAGACCAACGGTATCGCCCACCAGCCCCATCCCCAGAGGCACGACAGCGGCACCGAGGTTGCCGGAAACCATGAGCAGTGAAAACGCCGCTCCCGAGGGCAACTTGGTCAGGCGGGTTCCATAACCGGCAATGAGGGGGAACTGGCTCGAGCATCCCAGACCAATACCTGCAACGGTTCCCAGAAGCCACCACTGACCGGGAAGCATCACGGCACCGAACGTCACAAGGGCGGTGAAGGCGGCCAGAACAGCTACCAGCTGATCCACCCTTACATAGGGGAGGAGTAAACCGCAAAGGTAACGCCCCAGGGTCATGGCAGCCCAGAATAGAGCCACTCCGAGCCCTGCCTGTACTGTGTCAAAGGAACCACTTTGCTGAAGCAGGGACGACAACCAACCCCAAGCACCTACCTCTGCCCCGGTGTAGGCAAACATCGCCAAGGCCATGGCGATAAAACCAGGTTCTCTGAGTGACTGGATAAAGTCTTTCAGATGAAGGGTTTGTGGACTGGTTTCCACTGCGTGGACTTTGGTTCGTGCCAGCAAAAACCACAACACGGCCGAGATTCCCGCAAGAACAAGGTAAAAAGCCTTCCAAAAGACCAGCTGTTCCAGAAAGATCGATACTACAAAGGGGGAGGCAAGAGCCGCCAGCGCGAAGAATATTTGGATCTTATTGACGGCCGCCTCAGGGTGTTCCGGATCGAGGTCCGTGGCCCAAGCTGCTCCCAGGCACTCGATAATGCCCCCGCAACCGCCCAGAACAAACATCACCGAACATTCGGCCCAAAAGGCATCGTTGAAGGCAAAAAGGACAAAACCGACCGCATACCCGGCCAGGGCCCACACCAAGACCCGCTTCTTTCCAATTCGGTCAGAGAGGGCCCCTCCTGCCAGCGCAAAAACAATAAACCCGGCAAAGTGCGAGGTGAAGAGCCAACCGACATCAGCCTTGGCCATCCCGCCTTCACCGGTCAGGTGGGCCGCGATGGGGGAGAGTGCCACAATATTGGCAGCAAAAACTGCCGTAGCCGCAATGATGAGGCCGACAGCCCGGTTCTTGGGGTTCATACCTGGTGTACTCCGGCGATTTTTTGTTTCAGCTTGAGGATAATCTCCTGGTCTACGGACTCAGCAGTCACTAGTATATCCACCGTTTCCAGCGGGGCGTAGCTGACAAACGACCGCTTTCCTAGCTTGCTCGAGTCAGCTAATACAATCGTTTTGTCTGATCTCTTGCTGGCTATCTCGACGAGCGAGGCTGTATCGACATCCGTGGCCATTAGTCCGTCATCGAGGTGGATGCCATCAACTCCCAGGAAGCATTTGGTAAAGCTGAACAGCTGGATGAAACGGTTGCTGGCGTATCCGGCAAAGTCCATTCTTTTGGGACGGTACTCTCCACCAATGAGCACGACATTGCAGATAGGAGCTAAAATCTGATGGTTGGCCATAGAATTGGTAAGGATAGTAACGTCGATCAGCTTGCCCTTCTCGATCCGTTCGGCCAGAGCAATGCAAAACTGATACAGGGTTGTTCCAGAATCGATGTAGATAATGTCATAGTTTTCAATCAGATCGACTGCGAAAGAGGCAATATTGCGCTTTTCCCTGACGTTGATCTGGGCCAGCTGCTCAAAAGAATAGTCGACTTGATTGTCCTGGGCCAACTGAATGCCGCCGTAGTTTCTTATCACCTTTCCCTGTTGTTCCAGTTCGCTAAAGAGCCTTCTTGCCGTAGACTCAGAGACACTCAACAGTTCGACCACTTCGAGGGTGTTGAGTTTGGTCTTGTGTTTGAGGGTCTCGAGAATGACATTTTCACGGTCTGTCTGCTTACTCATAGGCTTATGGTAAGATGATTAAGATCACCAAATCAAGAGTGCTTTTCTTCCAAAAGCAAAGTTCTTCTTGACAAATTTGCCAATACTGAACTTAATTATGGAAGAAAACGTCATTGAAGTTCATTAAATTGATTGAATAAATCATTTTAAAAACGCCTGGAGGCTGGAAGATGGGAACGATCCTGACCTTCGATGTAGGAACCACAGCGATCAAAACCTGCCTGTTCGATGAAGAGTTGCATCTTCTGGCCCAACACAGTTTTGAGTACCAGTTGCTGACGGCACCGGGTGGTGTGGTGGAAATGGAAGCTGAGGTCTACTGGCAGGGGGTGTGCCGAGGAGCCCGAGCCGTGGTGGAGCAAAGTCCTATGACCCGGAGCAGTGTGGGTGCCATTTGTATCACAACCCAGGGAGAAACGCTGGTTCCTGTCGACGAACAAGGGCGACCCTTGTGCCGGGCGATTGTCTGGCTCGATAGCCGCTCTTCAGCAGCGGCAGCCCGGTTGCGGGGGACTTTTCCTTCAGAAGTGTACTACCCTGTGACTGGACTGGGTCAGGTTGATGAGAACGCCCCCATCAGCAAGCTTCTTCATTTGAAGGAGCAACAACCAGACCTCTTTCAGCGGGTCCACCGGTTTCTGCTCCTTGAGGACTACCTGATCTATCGGATGACCGGTGAGTGGGTGACCGAAAAGTCGCTGATGTCCTCCACGGGCTATTTCGATATTACTCAGGACTTGCTCTTTCAGCCCATCCTCGACTTTGCTGGAATATCAACCCAGCGCTTCCCGGAAATTCTCGATTGCGGTCAAAGGGTAGGACGGCTGACTTCCGCTGCAGCCTCCGAGTTGGGGGTTGCGAGTTCGGTGATCGTAGTAACCGGTGCCATGGACCAGCTGACCAGTGCTCTCGGTGCCGGGAACCGTCATAGCGGTATTGTCACTGCGACCTTGGGTACCGCCCTGGTCATTGGTGCCACAACCAACTTCCCTGACTTTTCTCATCCCTCTTGTCCGACGATTTACCGCCATGTAACTGCCGGCACGTATTTGGTTGTGCCTTTTTGTTTGACAGCGGGTGTTTTGCTCAAGTGGTTCAAGGACAACTTCTGCGAGGGCCAGGCCTATGACGACTTGGGCCGTTTGGCGCAGGGGGTGCCGGCTGGCTCTGACGGCCTCGTTCTGTTCCCGTACTTTTCGGGCATGCTGACTCCCGTCAACGACATGACCACCCGGGGAATTTTCTACGGTATGACTCTTGATATGAAAAAGGGGCACTTCATCCGTTCCATCTTTGAAAGTGTCGCTTTTATGCTGAAAGAGAACGTCCAGCTTCTGGCAGAGATGGGAGTTTCGGTATCGCAAGTGCGTTCTCTGGGTGGCGGATCGAAAAGCCCCGTCTGGTCGCAGATCAAGGCGGATGTTCTGGGCTGTGACCTCGTGACCATGAAAAACCCCGAGTGTGCCTCACTTGGCGCAGCCATGCTGGGGGCTCTTGGTGTCGGTCTGTATAGGAGCCTCAACGACCTGCCGCATGCCAACGAGATTGATTGGACTTTTACCCCCAACCCTCTGACGAAAGTCACCTACGATCACTGCTACCAAACCTACCAAAAACTCTATGACTGTCATCGGGCCTTGAGCTCGACGACCAAGGAAGGATTATCATGAGCACGAGCACGAGCACGAGCACAAAGCCCAAACTCGGTCTATTAGGCCTGATGGCCGGCGGGTATGAACCGATTTTCGGAGGAATCACAGCGCGACAGTCGGCCTATGCCCGTGAGCTGGTGGCTGCTGTGAGCGATACAGTGGATCTCGTGTTTGACGAGCCGGCCGTTGACCGGAAGTCAACCGAAAGAATCGTCAAGGGCTTCAATCAGCGCGACGATCTCGATGGAATTCTGATGGTCCTTTTGACCTACCACCAAGGGGCTTGGGCAGTTCGGGCGTTGCAGGAAAACAACCTGCCCTTGGCCCTAGCCGTTGTCCAACCCGACCAGCAGATCGGCACCGATTGGGACGAGCTGAGGCTCACTGTCAATCAAGGTATTCATGGTGCACAGGACAATGCCAACGCCATCGTCCGGCTGGGTCTCAAGTGCCAGTTCTTTGTGGGCAACCGGCTGGAACCCGAATTTGCCACGTTTGTCACCGACTTTGCCAAGGCCGCGCAGACCCGACGCTTTCTACGCAACCTTCGCGTCGGTGTGATCGGCCGCATGCAGGGGATGAACGATATCCTGACCGATGAAATGGCCTTTTTCAAGAAAATCGGCCCCGAACTGTGCCACGAGTCGTTGGGAGCGGTGTACCGCTTCATCGAAAAAGTTACGCCTCAGGAAATCGAAGCCTCGATGGCCCGCGACCACAAGACCTTTTTGGTGGATGCCAAACTCACCAAGGAACGACACAGCGAAGCCACCCGGATGTACCTTGGTTTTCAGAAGTTTCTGCAGGCTCGGGGCTTCGGTGCCTTCACCGCCCAGTTTGATTACTTTGCTGAAGATGGACGCTTTCCGCAGTTGCCCCTCATGGCGGCCTCGCACTTGATGGCCGAAGGTTACGGGTACGCTGCCGAAGGCGACATGATCTGCGCCTCAATGGTGGCTGCCGGTCATATCATCACCTCGGGAGGCGGTAACTTCACCGAGATGTACACCATCGATTATGCCGCCAACAGCATCATTTTCTGTCATGCCGGAGAAGGAAACTGGGCTACCTGCCGGAAGGACCAAAAGCCCAAGCTCATCGACCGCTTTTTGGGCGAGGGAGGTTTGGACAATCCCCCGACGCCCATTTTTACTCCCGAATACGGCCGGGCGACGCTGACCTCGCTGGTGTCGCTCAACGGTGACCGCTTCCGGCTGGTGGTGGCCAAGGGCGAGATCTTGAAAAAGACTGACATGGTCAACTGTGAAATGCCCTACTTCTTTTTCACGCCTGACTCGGGAGTGCGGCCCTGCATCACCGAATGGCTGAAGAATGGCGGCACGCACCATGAGGTTATCAATCTTGGTGATTGCGCTCCCCGCTGGAAGATGCTCTGTGAAATGCTCGATATCGAATATGTAGAAGTTTAGGACTATTCATGAAACCGTATTCAAAACAGGAATTGCTCCAGCGTGTCGGAAATGTGTCGCAGCTGGCAGGGGTCCGGAGCGTGGAGTATTCCGATGGGAAGGCCCGGGGCACCCGGGCTTGGGAAGTCTACAACCAAGCGGGTTTGCGCTTCACCGTTCTTCCCGACAAGTGTATGGACATTGCCGAAATGAGCTTTCGAGGTGTCAACCTCGGGTTCACCACCAAAAACGGGTTGATTGGTAACCAGTTCTTCAACGCGTTGGGGCAGGAGTTTCTGTACCATTGGGGTGGCGGTATGCTGGCAACCTGCGGTCTGGCCAATACGGGAGAAGCCAATATTGACCAGGGGCTCACCATGACCGAACACGGGCGCATAGGGTCGGTTCCCGCACAGGACCCTTGCGTTCATCAAGGCTGGCAAGGGGATGACTACCGCATTGAGTTGACCGGGGCCATGGAAGAATCCAGGGTCATGGGGTCGCACTTAAAACTGTCGCGTCGCATTTCCCTTGGGCTGAACTCAACCTCCTTGATCATTGACGATGTGGTCGAAAACCTCGAGCCTCAAGATGAGGAATTCATGCTGCTCTACCACTGCAATTTTGGGTTTCCTTTGGTGGATGCTGGTTCCCGGGTGATTCGATCACCGGCGACTGTTCGTGCCAAAACTCCCGTATCAGACCAAGAACTAAAAGACTGGAATCAGATAGAACCACCTTCGACCGCCCGCGAGGAACAGGTCTTTTATCACATCAACCCTGCTGACTCGAAGAGTGCTTTTGCCGGTGTTTTCAACCCCAAGTTGAACCTCGGTGCCTATGTGCGCTACAGCGCCGACACTTTGCCCTACTTGGTCCACTGGAAATGTATGCGATCTCACGACTATACCGTCGGCCTGGAACCGTCGAACAGCTACATTCTCGGGCGCAAAGGCGAGCGAGAGAATGGCACTTTGCCAGTCCTTGCCGGTTATGGTTCTGTTCGATATCGGATTGAGCTCGGGGTCTGGGATGGCGAAAGCGTCATCGATAAAATGACCACAACGGTCATATGAGTCATTATATGATTGGATCAATCATTTGTAATTGACAGATTGGTCATGTGGACTTAGGCTCATCGATAGTGGTCGTAACCCAGGTTGCTATGATCGCCGAACCTAACAAGGAGGTCCAAAATGGGCCATAAGTATTCGAAAGTCTTCTCCTTTCTTATTTTTCTATTCTTTATGGTAAGCGTGGGAGTTTGGGGTCAATCGACAACGAGCAGCAAGGTCACCTTAAAGATTTGGCACGCAGCCTTTGTGATGCCCGACGAACGAGCCCTTCCTGAGTCACAGTGGACGATCAACAAGATTTTCAGAGAATACGAGGCCACGCACCCCGGAGTCACCATAGAAGGTGTACTGGAAGGTGATCAGTCACTCCTTCAAAACAAGCTCAAGGCGGCTGTCCTGGCAAATACCGCACCGGACATTGCCAACATCTTTTCTGGAGCCCTTCCGACTGCGTACAAGGATATCTTGGTCGACTTGACTCCTTTTATCCCGAAGGATGACCTGAAATTGATCACGGGTTGGGAGGCTGTCAGCCTGAATCTGAAGAGGGGTAACCCTATTCTTGGATATCCTGCGGCTGGCGCCGAGTTCGGTTGCCTTGTCTACAGTAAAAAGCTGGTTGCAGCTGCTGGTGTAGACCTCGAAGGCCCGGGAAAGCCCAAGAACTCAGCAGAGTTTATTGTTGCGCTCAAGAAGATCAAAGCGAGTGGTGTTCTGCCCATCGAAGGTAGCAATGCTGACGGATACAATGGCGCTTTCATGTTTGCCTTTGGAAACTGGTGGGCGCAGCAGGTAGGCATTGAACGGGCTATCAGCAATGCTACTGGCATCACCAGATTCGTTGATGACACAGCCTTCCTCGATTCCTTGGGTTTGGTTGCTCAGATGTATAAAGACGGTTTGATCAACAAAGACTACGCGAGCCATCCTGATGGAAGTGCTCTGTTCAACAGCGGAAAGGCAGCGATGAAGATCACCGGAAACTGGGATGTTGGCACCGTTGTGGAATTGTTTGGTGACGATGCTGGTCTTTACATTGCACCTAACTTTAAGAATGGCGTGAAGTACAACAACGCCTCGATTGGTGGAGTGGGGCAGGCCTTCGTGGTCCTGAAAACCTCCAAGAACGTCAAACAGGCTGTTGATTTCCTTTCTTGGTACTCAAACAAGGCCAATGTGATCCGAATGGCGAAGGTCCTTTCCAAGCTTCCCCAGCGCACCGATGTGAGTAGCGCTGACATGGATTGGGTCGGCAAGCCCCTTTACGAGAAAATGCTTGCGATTGCTGCCGATAACCTTCTGCCCTGGATCGACAATGCCATGCCACCTGATGTTGCCAATGAATATTACAAGCTGACGGCCTTAGTTGTGACCGGTCAGATGACTGCGAAGGAATGCGCAGTTCTTCTCGATAAGAAGGCTGCGGAAGTCAAGGCTAAGAACTAGGTCTTTCCGGGAATGCTGAAAAGGTGGTTGGTGACAAGATGACAACGCCGGTTCTGTTAAGAAAACGACACCATTTCAGCACTCTCGAGGGTTGGCTCTCCGTGATACCCGTGCTCTTGATTCTAGCCTCGATTCGAGGCTATCCGTTGGCGCACGGTATCGTGATGAGTTTCACCAATTGGGACGGTCTTTACCGGCAAGACTATATCGGACTCAAGAATTATACAGATATCCTCTTGGGTGATCAGTTCTGGAATCTTCTCAAAAACAACTTGGTCCTTTTGCTCTATCTACCCGTGCAATTGTTCTTGGGACTTGTTGCCGCAGTTCTACTTTACGAGAGAGTGCTTGGGTGGAGATTGTTTCGGTCTATCTATTTTCTACCTCAGGTGATGTCCACTCTCAGCATCGGGTATCTGTTTGTTGTCTTGTTTGCCTACGATGGTCCCTTGAACCAATTGTTCCGTTCTATTGGTCTGGACTGGCTTGCCGTTGAGTGGTTGGGGCAAGGGAGCACCGGTCTACTGGTTATTGCAATTTGCATGGTCTGGATCAACATCGGCTGGCAATCGTTGTTGTTTCTTGGCGGTATGAGTCTCATCTCGCCTTCTGTCTATGAAGCCGCCAAGATTGATGGTGCTGGGTATTGGAATCGTCTTTTTAAGATCACCATTCCTCTTCTGGTCACAACGATCGAGTATTCCACGATCGTCTCTGTGCTCTGGTGTTTCACGGGTCTGTTCAGCTTGATCTTCTCAATCACGAAGGGTGGCCCTGGATACCAGACTACCACTGTCGACTATATCATTTATCTCAAGGCCTTCCGTGGTGGAAGTGAGTTTGGCTACGCCAGTGCGCTCGGAGTCATCCTGATGGTCCTGGTAGGTCTTTTCACCTTGATTCAAATGCGTGCGGCTAATCATGCGGGTCGTGAAGGAGACTAGTCATGATGTACAAAACCTTCGTCGTCCGCTCTTCGATCTTTACCGCAATGGCCTTCTTGGCTGCGACCTTTGTTTACCCTCTGTTTTTCATGTTCTACAATTCTTTAAAGTCAAAAAAAGAATACCTTTTGAATCAGTTTTCGATGCCGGAAAACTGGTTTTTCCTCAACAATTACCGAGTTGTCTTTCTTGATTTCAACATTCTTAACAATCTCATGGTCAGTTTGACGATTGCCTTGACCTCCACAGCTCTGATCACATTCTTTGGTGTATTTGCAGGCTACGCCTTCTCAAAGCTTCAATTCCGTGGAAAGGCGATTGTCTATGTTTTGGTCCTGGCGACCATCTTTATGCCAGGTCAGGTCTCCATGATTCCGGCCTACGTCATGTTCTCCAAACTCAATCTCATGAACAACTTGTGGTCGGTGATTTTGTCCTATCTCGCCGGTGGTTTGCCAGCTGCCATTCTTTTGTTGACCGCTGGGTTTACAGGGATATCTAACGAATTGATAGAGAGTGCAAAAATGGAAGGAGGCGGGTATTTCACGATTGTTGGAAGGATCATCGTTCCTCTCGGTATGCCTTCCATTGTGATATCCATCATCTTCAATGTGATTAATTTCTGGAACGATTTGCTGACTCCTATGCTGTACCTTTCTGATGTCAGCAAGCAGACCGTGATGGTGGTTCTTTCAGGGCTTATGTCGCGCGGATCAGCCCAACCCACATTCCAATTGGCCGGCTTGCTTATCAGCGTCGCTCCGGTTGTCTTGATCTACATTTTTCTGCAACGTCACCTCGTGAAGGGTCTAACGGAAGGTGCCATCAAGTGAAATGGGCAATTCTTGTGAGTGAGTCGTAATGGGAAACCTGAAAATAGCGATTATTGGAGCGGGGAGCTTTACTTTCACACTCAAGTACCTCAATGACATTTGTATGACGAAGAATCTGCACGGTTCAACGATCAGCCTTATGGACATCAATAAAGACAAGTTGGAATACACCTATCGGGCATGTCAGCGTTTTTCTCGAGAAATGGGCGTTAATGTAACCTTTGAAAAGACCCTTTCCCAACGGGACTGCCTCAAAAATGCCTCGTTTGTCATCAATACGGCACTCGGCGACGGCGGCAGGCGAATGAAAGAGGGCTGGGCTATTGCAGAAAAATATGGCATCCAATGGCCAGGCAGCTTCCACATCCTTTATGACGAACCCTTTTGGTTGAACTATTACCAGTTTCGTCTCAATGAGTCACTTACCGAGGACATGCTCGAACTCTGTCCTGATGCATGGCACCTCTTGGTCGCAAATCCCGTCATTACTCTGACAACCTACCTGCAGAGAAAATACCCACAATCGAAGATGATTGGGCTTTGTCACGGAGCCGGAGAGGCTTATGTTTTGGCTGACTTGCTTGGTCTGGAACGGGAACAGTTTGGATTTGAGGTTGCTGGAGTCAACCATTTCATTTTCATCACGAAGTGCTACTACAAAGGGAAAGACGTTTTTCCCATGATTGACGAGTGGCTCCGAACCAAAGCCGAGGTGTACTGGAAAACGACTCCAAGCAATGACACCATCACAGGGCAAAATAAGATGGATTTCTACCAGAAGCATGGTGTTATCCCTGTCGGTGATACGGCGAGTGTTTCTGGTGCCAGCTGGCCGTGGTGGTACCTTTCGGATCCACAACCCGGTCGACAGTGGTGGCTTGAAACCGTCGTAGGGGGAATGCTTGCCGGAGAGGAGCGAAACCGCAAGCTTTCGGAAAGCGAGTCTCTTGTTGAAGCGATGCGAGCTGTTGGCCAGTACGTTGATGTGCCTTCTGGTGAGCCCGTCATTCCCATTATTGAGTCAATCGCTTATGACATTCCCAGGGTGATTATCACCAATTTACTCAATACCAATAACTTTGTGCCTGGTATTCCAACAGATTTTCAAGTTGAGATTCCGACTCTTGTCAGTGGCCGAGGAATCCAAGGAATAAAAACCAGTGGTTTGCCAAAATCCGTCATTGCTCATGTGCTGCGGGACCGGGTGGCTCCTGTTGAGCTAGAGCTTGAAGCTTATCGAAGAGGCAGCCGGGCACTTTTGACGGAACTCGTCCTGATGGACAAGTGGGTGACTTCTACCCAACAGGCGAATCATCTCATCGACGAGATATTCGCTCTTCCTTATCACAAAGAACTCAAGGAGCACTATCAATGAAAACTCCGAATGTCCATGAGCTGATCCGTAAAAGAGTTGATCTTTCCAAGTCTGTTGTTCTTTTCGCTGATACCTGCCAACCCGAGAGCCTTGCTAGAAACTGGATTGTCAAAGGCGGAGAATGGTCAATTCGCGACGGATGGCTGGTTGGAAAAAACCCATGGAACAACCCCGGAATGATTATTTCGCAAGCCGACTACCCTGAAGATGTCATCCTGCAATTTGAGGCAAAAACAATTGGTCCCAGTACCCACGATATAGATTTCATGTGGAACGGCAGCTGGGATGACGGCAAAGAACAGCGGGGGACAGCGTATGTGGCGGGACTGGAAGGTTGGTGGGATGGAAAGGTCGGTTTTGAGAAGTCACCCGAATATTCACTCAACGTTGCCAGTCAGTTGTTCTCGTTTGAAGCGGGTCGGACCTACCTGATCCAAGCGGGCAGTATTGCAGGGCATGTCTTTGTCATCATTGATGGAGTGCTTGCCTTGGAGATTACTGACCCGGATCCGATCGATCCTCGTTTACATGGAAAAATTGGGTTTGAAGCCTACTCCTCGTGGATCGCGGTGCGAAACATTGCGGTGCTTCGGCCGAACTGGGAGCCGACTGCCAAAACGTATTCCGCCGAGTTCTAGCCGAAGGTTGGGACCCTTAGTTCAAGTCGTCTGGAAATCTGGAGGTTTCACATGGTCAAAATTGCCATCATCGGAGCAGGTAGCGCGATATTCTCGCTGAACCTCATCAAAGATATTTGCCTCAGTGAGAATCTGAAAGAGGCTTCCATCAGCTTGATGGACATCGATGCAACGCGGTTGGAGTCTATTTACGGTCTTTGTCAGCGATACTCAGCCGAAACTTCGGGAACGCTGAAAATTGAGAAGACGATGGACCGTCGCGAGGCCATGAAAGGTGCGAGTTTTGTCATTAATGTGGCATTGGACTATGGTCACGAACGGCTCAAACAGGGATGGGAAGTCGCCTATCGTCATGGGTACCGATTCGGTGGAAGTCTCCACGTTGTGCATGATGAGGCATTCTGGGTGAATTTTCATCAGCTGAAACTGATGGAGTCGGTTCTTAATGATGTCTTGGAGGTTTGCCCTGAGGCTTGGTATATTCTGGTCGCCAATCCGGTGCTCGCCGGGGTGACGTACCTCAAGCGAAAATACCCACAGGCGAATATCGTGGGCATGTGTCATGGTTTTGGCGGAGTCTATTCGCTTGCCAATGCCTTGGGTCTTGAACGCAAGGGTTTGACCTTTGAGTGCGTCGGTGTCAATCACTTTGTTTGGCTTACAAAACTCTATCATCATGGTGTCGATGTTCTCCCGCTCGTTAAGAAGTGGGTCGATGAAAAGTCTGCCCAATACTTTGAGAATTGTGGGTTGAGTGACGAAAGAGGTCCCAAGGCTGTGGATCTCTATCGGAGATTCGGAGTGTTCCCTATCGGTGACACCTGCACTCCTGGAGGGGGATCGTGGGGTTGGTGGTACCATGCGGAGGCTTCCGAAAAGGTTTGGAAAGAAGACCCCAAGACTTGGTATGACAACTACTTCGCCAACGGTCTTGCGAACGTAGACAAGATCCGCCGTACAGTGGAAGACAAGTCACGAAAAGTAACCGAGATTTTTACCGAAATACCTTCTGATGAACCGATGATTCCTTTGATCGAAGCCTTGGCTTGCGATATTGAACAGGTCATCATTGTCAATATTCTGAATGAAGGGTCTTTTGTTCCTGGTATTCCGGAGAATTTCGAAGTGGAAGTCCCTGCTTTGGTCAGCAAAAAGGGAATTCAAGGCCTGAGAACAGGAGGCCTTCCTCCCGACGTCATGACCCATCTGTGGCGGGATCGCATCGCCAACGTTGAACTGGAATTGATTGCCTTTGAGACCGGGGATCGAAACAAACTGGTGGAATTGATTCTTAACGATCCTTGGACAACCTCTCTCGATCAAGCACAGGCCTTTGTTGACGAGATTTTGTCGTTGCCCTGCAACCATGGAATGAAAAAGCATTTTCTATCCCGCAGTCGTTAAATATGACCGAAGCGGTCATTTCATAAACTAAATGATCGAACCGGTCATTTGTAGTTGACAGATTGGTCATTTGGCCTTAGGCTTCATGGGTGGAGGCTAAGGATGCACGTTGATCTGTCTATGTCATTGGAAGGCCTGCTCGGGGTGGAGTATGTTGCGGCAGTCGCCCGTGCTGCTGTGTTATTCCATGGCCAGGATTCAGCCAGGGTGAAGGTGCTCGCCACAGAGCACCTTTCCTTTTTCAGCCGGGAATTTCAGATCCGACTTGACGCTTTGGTCGATCAGATAGGCAAGGTTGTTACGGATCCGATGAGTCACCCGATGGCCGGGGCACCCACTGACTCCTTCGCCAAAGTAGCCAACCTTGCGGCCAGTCCCATCACTGGTCTGGGTTGTTTTCGCGTCGGTGAAGATGGGCGCCTTTACTTAGCGGCGAAAAGCGAACACTACCACATTCCTTTGGGGCATAATTTTCCGGGTTATGCTTTGATCGACCGAGCCCGAGAGCTGGGGATTCTGAATGCAACCCATAACAATACCCGGGGGTATATCACCCGGCTGTGTGAGCGGGAACTGATCCGCCATGCCCATGGCCTGACGAAAGCTCAAGATTCGCAACTGGATATGGTTTTGAAGGACCGGAGTCCACAAATCTTGAACCGGGTGATCAACCTGGAGACTGGAAGCCTGGCTTGTGAGGCTGGCATCAAAATGATGCTGGCCCGATTCTACAAGCTTGAGAAGCATTTTCCTTCTCCCCTCCATGAAGGAAAAATACCTGTTTTCTTTGTTATGGGTGATCTCGATGGCGGGCGCAGTGCCAACTATCACGGTACCACTATTTTTGCACAAACCTTCCGCGACATGTGGCCGCAGGTTTCAGAAAAGATGGAGAAAGCCGGTGTTCTGAAGGTGGTCCCCATCGAAATCAACGACCTGGGGGATTTTCAATCCAAGCTGGCACTCTATCAGCAGGGACCTTACCAGGTGGCGGGCTTCCTTCACGAAATCATTCTCATGAACTACGGTGGTATCCGACTGAAACCGGAATTTCTGCGCCAGGTGTATACCCTTTGCCGTGGGGCCGGAATTCCTGTTCTCTGCGACGAAATTCAGTCCTGTATGTGGTATGAGGGTATGTTTCTCTTTCGCCAGTATGGTCTTACCCCTGATTTCGTGGTCCTCGGCAAAGGCTTCCCGGGCGGTCAGTACCCTGCTTCCCGAATTCTATTGACGGCCGAGTACGACAACATGAACCAGTTCGGGGCCCTGGTGACCAACGGGCAGGAGGAACTAGCATCGTTGGCCTACCTGATTACCATGGCCTTTGTCGAGCGTAATGGAAGTTCCATCACTAAACTGGGACGCTACTACGCCAAAAAGATCCGAACTTTGACAAAGAACCACCCTGACACCCTTGCTTATAGCGAAGGGGACGAACTTCTCAGTGCCATCACCTTCCATGAAGTCGAAGCAACGGTGGCTTTTGTCAAGAAGCTGAACGCGAAGGGAATCGACATCAGTGCCCAGGTCTACAAAGCGTTCTGCCCTCCTGCAGCTCTTGTGAAACTTCCTGTGATTGCCACCACCAAACTGGTGGATTGGCTTGTCGAAAGAATGGACGAGGCGTTGCGGGAGGTGGAACGTAAAAATACCTGAGGTCCGACGCAACGTACGATTTGACTTTAAGAATGTTATTGCTTTTAGGGAGGAATACGATGAAAAAGATTCTAGCGGTTGCCCTGGCAGCCCTTATGACCTGGACCTTTACCGCCTGCAGTGGTTCCGAAACGACCAAGGCGGCCAATACCGATCCATTGATCGGGCTTTCTATGCCGACCCATTCTGATGAGAGTTGGATCAGGCACGCCAGTTTCACGATCCAGTATCTCAAAGACCTGGGATACACCAAGTTCGATGACCAGTGGGCCGAAGACGTTGTGGAGTCTCAGGTCAGCCAAATTGAGAACATGATCACCAAAGGGGCCAAGATTCTGATTGTTGCCGCCGTCAACGGTGAAGCCCTGGGTGGAGTTCTGAAAAAAGCCAAAGATGCCGGTATCACGATCATTGCTTACGACAGGCTTTTGATGAAAACCGAAAACGTCGACTACTATGTCACCTTCGACAACTATAAGGTTGGCGTGGCAGAGGCAGACTACATTGTGGATAAGCTGGGCCTCAAAGACGGAAAAGGACCCTTCAACATCGAGCTTTTCGGAGGCTCGTTGGATGACAGCAATTCCAAGTACTTCTACCAGGGAGCTTTTGATGTGCTGAAGCCTTATATGGACAGCGGCAAACTGGTGGTCAAGTCCAAGCAAATCAACCTTGAGACGGTGGCGACTCCCGGTTGGGATGCTGCGAAAGCACAGTCTCGAATGGACAATATTCTGACAGCGTTCTATGCCGACGGCTCCAGGGTTGATGCGGTTTTGGTTCCATACGATGGTCTATCGATAGGTGTCATCTCCTCTCTGAAGAATACCGGTTATGGATCGGCCAAGTTGCCCTTGCCCATTGTGACCGGCCAGGATGCTGAAGTGGCCTCAGTATTGTCGATCATTGCCGGTGAACAGACCCAGACCGTCTGGAAGGACTTCCGGGTTCAGGCCAAGGCTTGTGCCGATATGGTGGACGCCATCATCAAGGGCAAAGAAGTTCCCGTCAACGATACCAAAACCTACGACAATGGTGTGAAGATCGTTCCAACGTACTCCAATGCCGTAACATCCATTGATATTACCAACTACATTGACCTGTTCAACGCCGGTTTCTACAAGAAAGAGGATTCGGTCTGGAAGGGTCTGGTTCAGTAATCCCAGGGTGGTCCGAGGAGGTTTTCTTTTGAGCCAGTTGCTTGTTATGCAGGACATTACGAAAACCTTCCCCGGAGTGAAGGCTCTGGATGGGGTTGGAATTGAGGTTGCTGAAGGTGAGATCCACGCCATTTGCGGCGAGAATGGTGCCGGCAAGTCCACCTTGATGAACATCCTGTCTGGGGTCTACCCCCACGGAACCTACACCGGTTCAGTTGTCTTTGAAGGTAAGGAATGCGAGTTTCGTACCATCAAGGACAGCGAACATCGCGGCATCGTGATCATTCACCAAGAATTGGCGTTGATCAGCT
Source organism: Spirochaetota bacterium (assembly GCA_020049045.1). Classification (GTDB taxonomy): domain Bacteria; phylum Spirochaetota; class Spirochaetia; order JABEVK01; family JABEVK01; genus JAIFLN01. The sequence continues at coordinate 24,068 of JAIFLN010000105.1, forward strand.
ACCTTACGATCGCAGAAAATGTGTTTCTGGGCAACGAAGTCGTAACTCATGGCGTCATTGATTGGGATCAGGCCGAACTGAGGGCTGGTGAGCTGTTGAAAAGGGTCGGCCTCAACAAGAGCCCATCGGGATATGTCAGAGACCTCAGTGTCGGCGAACAGCAACTGGTCGAGATAGCCAAGGCTCTTTCTAAAAAGGTCAAGCTGCTGATTCTGGATGAACCAACGGCAGCACTCAACGAATTGGAGTCAACGAACCTTCTCAGCCTTCTTTTGCAGCTGAAAAAGGAAGGCATCACCTGTGTCCTGATCTCGCATAAACTCAAAGAAATTGAGCTGGTGGCTGACAAAATCACTATTCTCAGGGATGGAGCGACAATCGAGACTCTCGATAAGGCCGTAGACGGGGTTTCTCAAGACCGGATCATCCGTGGAATGGTTGGTCGCGATATTTTCGATGTCTACCCGAAACGGGTGAGCAACCCGGGTGAGATGATGTTGGAGGTCAAAAACTGGAACGTTTTTGATCCACAGATTGAGGACCGCCAGATTCTATTTGACATGCACCTTACGGTGCGCCGGGGAGAAGTCCTGGGGCTCGCTGGTCTGATGGGCGCTGGACGAACCGAATTCGCCATGAGTCTTTTTGGTCGGTCCTTTGGCAAAAGGGTGCAAGGTGACGTCTGGAAAGAGGGAAAGCGCATCGATGTTTCTACCGTTCCGAAGGCCATTGCCCACGGCATTGCCTACGCCACAGAAGACCGCAAAGGCTCGGGACTCATCCTCATCGATACCATTCAGAACAACATCACTTTGGCCAATCTGCGCTCCATGAGCAAAAACGGCGTTCTCGATGAGGACGTGGAACACCTTTCAGCAGAGGATAAACGGGTGCTTTTGGGAATCAAGTGCCCCAACGTGTATCAGAAGGTTGTCAATCTTTCTGGTGGCAACCAGCAAAAAGTCGTCCTGGGGAAATGGATTCAAATTTCGCCTGATGTGCTGATTCTGGACGAACCAACCCGCGGCATCGATGTCGGTGCAAAATATGAAATCTATTCCATCATCAACCGGCTGGCCGCTGAGGGTAAGTCCATCATTCTGATTTCCTCAGAAATGCCGGAATTGCTGGGCATGGCAGACCGCATAGCCGTGGTCAATCAAGGCCGGATCGTCGGTGAATTCGATCGTAAAGACGCAACCCAGGAGGGAATCATGCATTGCATCATGAACAGCATGGGAGGAACCCGTCCATGAACCTGCTTAAGGACGCTTTCAAGGGGAATATCCGTCAGTATGCCATGGTTTTCGCGTTGCTGTTCATTGTCGTGATGTTTCAGATCCTAACCAACGGGGTCCTGCTTCTGCCGCAGAATGTGACGAATCTGATCCAACAGAACAGCTATATCTTGATTCTGGGTATGGGGATGCTGATCTGCATCGTTGCGGGAGCCTTCGACATGTCGGTGGGCTCCGTAGCCGCCTTTGTCGGGGCCACCTCGGCTGTGTTTGCGATTAATCTGCAACTGGACACCTACAGCTCGGTAGGATTGGCACTGGCTATCGGAGTGGCTGTCGGGGCCATGCAAGGCTACTTCATCGCCTATGTCAAAGTTCCTGCCTTCATCGTCACTCTCGCCGGAATGCTGGTTTTTCGGGGTCTGACCCAAGTTGTCCTGGCGGGTCGGACGCTAGCCCCTTTTCCGGAAGACTACAAAATCGTCAGCACGGGGTTTCTACCCGACTATTTCGGTGGGACAGATCTGCACCTGACAACCCTGCTGATCGGGCTCCTTGTCAGTCTGGTGGTTGTCACTTTACAGACTCTCAAACGTCGAAAAAAGCGCAAGCTGGGAATGGCGGTGCCCCCTCGGATACTGTTTTTGTTGCAAGTGGTTGCTGTGATTTCGGTGTTGAACGTATTTACTTACTGGCTGGCTCTTTACAAAGGAATGCCCACCGTACTCGTTCTGCTGTTTGTCATGTATGTGTTCTATGATTTTTTGACCACCAAGACGGTTTTGGGCAGGCACATCTATGCCATGGGCGGGAACGAAAAAGCGGCCCGGCTGTCTGGAGTGAGCACGAACCGGGTGTTATTTTTCGCCTTCGTCAACATGGGGCTTCTTGCGGCCATTGCGGGCATTGTGTTTACGGGTCGTCTCGATGCCGCCACCCCCAAGGCCGGTACGGGCTTTGAGCTTGACGCCATCGCCGCCGCCTACATCGGTGGTGCTTCGTCCTCTGGTGGCATCGGCACCATTCTCGGTGTGATCATCGGGGGATTGGTGATGGGCGTTCTCAACAACGGCATGTCGATTATGGGGGTCAATGTCGACTGGCAGCTGGCCATCAAGGGTACGGTCCTTTTGGTAGCTGTTGTCTTCGATGTTTATTCCAAGTCTAAAACCAAGGCTGGTTGAGCAATGAAGGCCGTCATGTACGGGGCCGGCAACATCGGCCGTGGTTTCGTCGGGCTGACGTTTTCATTGGCCGGCTACGAGGTGGTGTTTGTCGACGTACAGCCGGAGGTGATCGAAGCGCTCAACCGTGAGCAGAAGTACCCGGTTTGCCTTGTCGACAATGACGGTGAGCAGACTGTCTGGTCGGGTAAAGTGCGGGCCGTTGATGGGCGCGACATCGAGGCCGTCGCCCAAGAAATTGCCACCTGCGACCTGATGGCCACTGCCGTGGGGGTCAACGTTCTGCCCCGCATCGTTCCCGTGCTGGTGGCAGGCTTACGGCGGCGCTGGTCGGTTCCGGGGGCTGCCCCCTTCGATATTATCATCTGCGAGAACCTGCTGAACGCTGACCAGTACTTGCGAGACTTGCTGGGCAAGGCGTTGACACCAGGTGAGCGGGACCGGCTGAGCGCGGAAGTGGGGTTGGTGGAAGCCTCCATTGGCCGCATGGTTCCCGTCATGACTGCTGAACAGAAGGCCGGCAACCCGCTGTTGGTGCGTGCCGAGCCCTACGATCGTCTGCCCGTCGATAAGGCCGCGTTCCGGGGGCCCCTCCCGGCCATCGGCAATCTGGTGCCGTACTCGCCGTTCAGTTACTACATCGAGCGCAAGCTGTTTGTGCACAACATGGGGCACGCCGTGTGCGCCTATCTCGGCCTGCACTTTGGCCATGAATTCACCTTCCAGGCCATGAGTGACCCGTGGATTCACCTGTGCGTCAAAAACGCCATGTTCGAAACGGCGACCGCTTTAGCTCAGGCCTACGGTCCCGACGTCACCATGAAGCAGTTGGCCGAGCACGTCGATGACTTGGTCTACCGTTTTCAAAACCGCGCGCTGCTTGACACCAACGAGCGGGTGGGAGCCGACCCAGCCCGCAAGCTTTCACGTCACGACCGGTTGGTGGGGGCGGCACTGTTCGCTGGCGAGCAAGGGGTGCTTGCGGTGCACTTGGGCTTGGGAATCGCGGCGGGTTGCGTGCGGGCCAAGAACCTCGGGCTGGACCATCTGGGCGCGCACGAAGTTCTGTGCACGGCAGCTGGACTTGATCCCACCCACGCGCTGGTTACCGCCGTCGAGTCGTTCGGGGCCGCAATCAACTCGGGCTGCTCGGCGCAGCAACTGTTTCAGCTGGCTCAGCAGCTGGTTCACTCAGCTGGAACCACGTAACTTCGCGGGCCAAACGCTCGCTCTCGAGCTTAACCTCGTCGGCCAAAGCCACAAACTCGCGGGTGCTCTTGGCGATTTCTTGAACCCCCAGTCCGATCTCGGTGATCCCCGAAGTGACTTCGGCCGAGATGCGTTGAACGTCGGCCATATTCTGCCCAATGCCATGGGAGGAGTGGTCGACCTCGGCCACACTCGCTTGGCTCTTGGTGGAACGCTCTTGGAGCGAGGTCATAGCGCTCTGCATCTGGTGGCTGCCGGCCTGCATGGAACCTATGTCCTCAAAAATGGTGTCGAGAGAACTCACCACCTTGTTAAGGCGGGCCTCGATGACCGAGAACGCCTCGCGGGTCTGCGCGTTTGACTCGGCCACCCGTACCACCACTCCGGTGATCGACTGGATGGTGTCGGAGATCTCGCGAGAGCTTACGTTCGACGCCTCGGAAAGCTTGCGGATTTCTTCGGCCACCACCGCAAAGCCTTTGCCGGCCTCGCCCGCGTGAGCGGCTTCGATGGCAGCGTTCATCGCCAGCAGGTTGGTCTGCGAGGCGATTCCCTTGATGGCCTGTGCCATGGTCTGAACGGCCTCGATTTGCAGGGGTATCTCGGCTACTCGCAGGTTGGCCTCTTCCAGAACGGCCTTTCCCTGTGCGGTAGCCTCAACAAGTTCACGAACCAACGTCTGGTCCTGCACCGAAAGTTCGCTCATGGCTTGGAGTGACGCCAACAGGTAGGTCGTCGCTGTACTTGTCTGCTGGGTCAACGAATCCTGGTACGACAAGTCGTCTCTGAGCCTGGTCACCCCGGTGACGATGCGCTCAACCGACGCGGACGAAGCCGAAATGCGCGCATCGAGGTTGCGGATCTGGTCGCCAATCGAGACCGTATTGGCCTCGATCTCGGTCACAGCGCCCATCGAACCTTCGGAGGCCTCAACCAGGCGGTTCTTGACTTCGAGCGTGCGCTGCGAGGCGTCGCGAACCTGCCCGATCGCTCGGGTCAGCGCCTGAGTGAACAGCCGAAGGTTGTTGGTCAGCGAACCGACCTCGTCGCGGCTGCGCGAAAGGGGACCCAGCGAAAGGCTTCCGTCTTTCAACTGCGCGACCAGCTTGTCCATCCGGACAATGCCCCTGGCGATGCTCGAAGCGTGGCCCGACCGGTAGCCGCGTTCACTTCCAGTTCAATCAGGCCGTCCTGCTGCAGCACCACGTCTTGGGCAGCCGCCAGACTGTCGTTCATCACGTTCAGGGCGGTCAGGAAGGTCTGCAAATTGGTTTTGCCCGTCTGGTTCCAGTAGGCCAGCTTGGACTTGTCGTGGTCGTAGAGGGCAAGATCGAGAATCCGGCGGCTCCCTTTGAAGGTGAACAGCTGATCGGCATCGGCCGACACCAGTTCGTACTGCGCGAGAAAGGCCTCCATCCGCCGGTCGGTGAGCGCCTTGAGCCCGTGGATGACCTGGAGGGCGTCGCTCACCTTGGCGTTGAGCTGCGGCAACAGGCGGATCTCTTTGACGTCGGCAAAGCCCTGGTTGGCCTTTTCGATGGCGGTTTCGAGCTGGGCCAGCTTGATGCTGAAGGGCGTCGCCGGGACCCGGTTAAGCGCAACCAGCTCTTCGCCCAGCGCCTCCGACAGGCTCGAGAGCCGCTTCTGCTCGGCCACCATCTCGCGCGAGGTCTGCTCCAACGCGAAATACACCACGGCCGAGCACGACAGCAGGAGGGCGACTCCCGACACCAAAACCAGCAGTTTCAGACGGATCTTCATGGTAGTCGCCCCTCTGGTTTTTACAGCACGCGTGTCGGCTCTTGAAAGGGCAGACCATGCACGTCGGCCACGGCTTTGTAGGTCAGTGCGCCTTTGTAGGTGTTCAGCCCCTGCAGCAGCCCCGGGTCGGCCTTCATGGCGGCTTCGGCCCCCAGGTCGGCGATTCAGGCCCAGCGTCGAGGTGATGGGGGTGGCCCCGGGCATGTTGCCCACGCAGTAGTTGATCACTCCATCGACGGTGAACACCGGGTCGTCGTGGTAGGTGACGCGGCTGGCTTCGCTGCAACCGCCCTGGTCGATGGCGACGTCGACGATCACCGAGCCTGGCTTCATGGTTTTGAGGTAGGAGCGGCGGATGAGTTTGGGAGCACTGGCTCCGGGAATGAGCACGCCGCCGATCACCAGGTCGGCCTTGGCCAGTTCCGTCTGGATGTTGGTGGGCGACGAATACAACGTGGTCAGGTCGCCGCGGTACACGTCGTCGAGGTATTCCAGCCTGTCGGTGTTGATGTCGAGCACCGTCACCTGCGCGCCCATTCCGACAGCCATGCGAATGGCGTTGGTTCCCACGACACCGGCCCCGAGCACCACCACGTGCGAGCGCGAAACGCCGGGGATGCCGCCCAGCAGAACACCGCGGCCGCCGAAGGGCTTCTCGAGGTGCTTAGCGCCTTCCTGGACGCTCAACCGGCCGGCAATCTGGCTCATCGGCTTGAGGCAGGGCAAGCCGCCGGCGCGGTCCTTGATCGTCTCGAACGAGATGGCAACACACTTGCGCTCGAGCAGAACCTGAGTGAGCTCCTTGCTGGCCGCCAGATGCAGGTAGGTGTAGACCAACTGGTTTTCGCGGATCAGGCCGTATTCCGCCTCGAGCGGTTCCTTCACCTTGACGATCATGTCGCAGCTGGCAAACACTTCGGCGGCGGTGTCGACCAGGCGGCAACCGGCAGCAGCGTACTCGGCATCAGAAAAGCTGGAGCCCAAACCGGCTCCCTTTTGAACCGCAATGCTGTGGCCGTGCTCGATGTACGTGCGTGCGGAGTCGGGCGTCAGACCGACGCGGTACTCGTGTTTCTTGATTTCTGTAACTGTTCCAATCTTCATGATGCACTCCTTTCGTGGACTAGAGAACGAGGGGAATCGCCTGTTTGGTGGCGTGCGACTTAAGGGCTGCGGTCGCCAAAGCGTGGCTGAGACGGGTCTCTTCAGGCGTAAAGCAACCGAACGTGACCTTGGCTCCGGCGAGCTCCTGCATAAAAGCGGCCCACATCTGCAAAATCGAGTCCGAAAAGCCGAACTCGAAAATGTCGCCGGTGATGGTGGGGAACATCGGCGTGTTGCCCACGACGACGCGCGACCACGCCTGGTTCTTCCCCTCGGACAACAGCGAGTGGAAGGCGTTGGGGTCTTCGGTAGTGAAGTACGCCGACGCGTTCATGCCGGTGACGCGCAGGTACCAGTCGTTGGTGGCGCCCGGCTGCAGGCGCAGAGTTTCCAGGTACATGGGGAACTCGCGGCCGTGCTTGTCCTCACACTGGCAGACGAGGGTGGCGTTGTCGTAGGTGTCGCACGGGACGGTGCCGCCCTTGCCGTCGGGCCGTGTCTTGACGATATCCGAGAACACACCGAACACCGACTTGGGCACCCAGCCCACCCGGAAAGGAACATGCTGGGTATGGATGCCCAGGTCGCCCAGGCAACCATACTCGCCGTTGATGGCCTTTTGGCGCTTCCAGTTGATGGGTTTGGTCACGTCCAGGTCGCTGGCGTGGTTGAACCCGGCTTTCACCTCGATGATCTGGCCGAATTTGTCTTTCTGGATCCAGTCGATCAGCATCTGGCAGGCGG
>JAIFLN010000020.1 GCA_020049045.1 Spirochaetota bacterium
TAGCGCCATTCCATTTCTTTCCAGCGGGTCGGGAAGCGGGAACCCTCCCCCCTTCCGTTAGGGTCGATGGCAAACAGTCTGTCTGGGATGTACGTCCCAATTCTCCGCTGGTCAAACGGTTGCTGGTCGAAGCACTCAAGACGAAGAACCTGTATCGGATCGGACTGGCCCTTCACACCTACAGCGACACCTGGGCACACCAGAACTTTACCGCTCGGGACGAAGACTGGAACCGGCTGGACGCGAACAACCGGTTGCCCAGTCCCGGTCACGCCCAGGCAGGCTGGCAACCAGATCTTTGGTTGGCCCAATGGAACGACCCCCGACTCACGCAGCCTGATATTGTGAATACAGTACGGTTTGCCGACTGTGCCCGCAAAGTCTACCGGTACCTCTGCACCTACCGGGGCAAGGACTTTAAACAGGATGAGGAGGCGGTGGCCGACGAGCTGTTGGCCCTCATCGAGGCCGGCAGGGGGCGTGATTCGGTTGAGGACCGCATCATCGAGTTTGTTCTGGCGCTGAACCTGGAACCCTACGACCGCAGCCGCTGGCTGGCTCAGGCGCTGGAACTTCCCGAAGAGACCCCCTCTCAGTGGCCCATCCTGGATCAATGGAAGAAGGTGGGCGAGCAGCTGCTCGACCGCACCGGCCTCAGCGGACCTCAGAAGTACCGCGCTAAGCCCGGTTTCGAACAGACCCCCCTCGCCGCCTGGATCGCGGCGGCCGAGGAACACCGGAAGCTGGCTAAGGCGCTGATTCGCGAAGCAACAGGCGGCTGAATGAAGCCGGGTCAACCTCATCGGGCCGATGGGTGACATAGACCAGGGTGTGAGACCCATCGGCGGCCCAAAGCGCCACCTTATCCAAAAAGTGGCCCTGGGCTGTGGCATCGAGGCCCTGACAGGGTTCATCCAAAAGCAAAAGCTCGGGACCGGCGACGAGCGCCCTTCCCAAAAGCAGGAGCCGCTGGGTGCCCCAGCTGAGTTCTTCCCAGAGCCTTCCTGCGGCCTCCTGCAAACCCCAGGCGGCAGCCAGCGCCCGACAGGCTTCCACCTGGTCCCACGAAGGGTCTTCCCACAAGCCTACCGTGCCGGCAAACCCTGAGGCGAGCACCTCGAGGCCGGTGACGCCAAACAGGTTGCGGAACCCCAGATGCGCGGTATACGAGACCAGTGCCACTCGTTTGCGAACCTGTGCCAACGTCAAATCGGGGCCTCTTCGAAGCCCGAAAAGCCGGATGTCGTTGCTGAACACCTGGGGGTGATCGCCGAAAATCAGCGACAGGAGGGTGCTCTTTCCCGATCCGTTGGGTCCGGTGACCAACCACCGCTGCCCCCGGCGCACGGTCCAGTCAAAATCCACCAGAACGGGAACCCCGGGATAGCCTGCGTTGACCTGGTGGAATTCGAGCACGGGCTGGCCCGTGCCCAGAGGAGCCGTTCCAAACGAACGGGGCTGAAGGTCAGCCGGACGGGATTTTCCAGCCGCCAGAGGCAGTGACCAGCGCCGCCAGGTTCCAGGGGGACTGTCCTCGGGCCTGCGGGTCAGAAAGACCAGATCTTTGCCGTGAACCATGGCATCGGAAAGAAGGTTCCGCAGCAGTTCGACTCCGGCGGCGTCCAGACCCTCGAAAGGCTCATCCAGAATCAGAAAAGGCATTTTCAACACCCAGGCCCGCGCCAGACAGGCCCGGCGCAGTTCACCTGTGGACAGGTGCTTAAGGCCCCGGCCGCCCTTCTCCCCCAGTCCGAAACGCTGTAGAACGCCGCTGTCGCCTACAAAATGCCGCACCAAGGTGCCCGGATCGGGACTCTCACTGACATCGGAGGTGTCCATGTGCCGCTCCCATTCGAGAAGCAAACGTTGGCGCTCAAAACCGATCCAAGCTTCTTCGGCGGTGGCAAAGGCGGAGTGCCGCTCCAACTTACCCGCCACCGCATCCAACCGCCCCACCCACAGCGCCGCCAGGGCGGATTTACCGCTTCCGTTGGGACCTGCGACGATCCAGCTAGTCCCTTCTTCCCACTCCCACGTCAGCTCTGAAAGGACGCGGTGGTGCCAATCGCCCACCGCACAGTGTTGCATCAGAATCCAGGATTGTTTCACGACCAGATCCGCTCGACACCATAAGGGTCCCATTGGGTATCGGCACCCAGAACTTTCCAAGTTTTGGCTTCATGAATAGTGACTGTCATGTTTGTTATTTGGTCTAGTCTTGAGACTAAGTCAAGTTCCGGCCGCAGACTTGCCCTACCGGGCCATGCTCTGTTGAGCGGCCTGAGTGAGGAAGGCACTTCGGCTGAGGTGATGGGCCTTGGCGTAACGGTCGATGCGTTCCAGCATTCCCTTGGGAACCGTGATATTGGCCCTAACGATCGGGTCTTCGAGAGGGACTTCGACGAGGAAGAAGGCTTGAGCGTCTTGAGCCATTTCAAGTTGCGCGGCGGAGTCCAGACTCATTGGTTCTGGAATTTCATCACCATCGGCCAACAATCCTGAAACATGAAAAGGCAGAACTTCTCTCGCCATCTCCTTGGCCTCTTCGAGAGTGCTGCCTGCCGTAATGCAACCAGGAAAATCGGGGAAGCTCACCCCAAAATCCGAGTTCTTGTCTTTGTGGAGAACGGCTATGTACGACTTCATTGTTACCTCCTGGGAAGTCCCGCCTGGGTGCGAATCGAACGTTCAGTGCCTAATGGGAGATCCTTTTTCGGATGCGGAACAGTGACACGACCAGGCTTCACAGGATGCTTGAATTGATGGTGGGAACCCTTGGTGTCGACCAAGATCCAACCATCAGCCTCGAGAAGTTTGATCAGCGCTCTGCTGTCCATGCTGCAATTATACACACTTCGTGCGTATCGTCAATTTCTGAACAACTTTCCTGGATTACTAGTCCAAAGCCCCAGGACTATATTCAATTCGTGATAACAGTGTCTCAAGTCACCCCCATACGCGCATGGGTTGAGGGTCGGATGGTCTATCTCGAACTTTCCGACGAACGGGTGTTGGGGTTTCCGGCCGAGCCCTTCGCTGGGAGCACCTCGATGAGGATTTGACCGTTCAGGGTGTTCTCGAAGGTCGGTTCCAGCTGCCGCATGCTTAGAGAACGGCCAGCGTCTTGAGCCGTTTCAGGTTGCGTTGCGGAATCCAGATTCATTGGTTCCGGAATTTCGTCTCCATCGGCCAAGAAACGAAAAATGGGCATGGTTGCCCGGTGGTATCACAAGTGGTAGCGGACCACGTTTGCGGCTCCGCTGGCTCGGGGCACCGCCCGGTGCAGGTACTTCGCCCGGACTGGCTCAACAGCGACGTGCCCGATGAAGCCCCAACCGAGATACGTTTGACCGGGATGATTGGCGCCTGGGTTATGGTGTCTTTCTTTCTGATACCAAGATTCGACTTCGAAGACCTCGACCACGAGGCCACGGTATTCGCTGAGGACAAAGCGGATTTTACCCCGAGGGTCACGCATCCGCCAAACTTCTTTCGTGGCGAGGTAGATAGCATCGGCACCAGCCGTTCGTGAGTAACTTTTGTTGATATTGATGATCACACAACCGGCATCGAGGACCGCAAGCGGAGCCGCCTGGTAGATGGTTTGAACGTGTTGGGTGGTCATCAGGCCGTTTTCAAGGAAATTGTGCCCGGCGACGACATTGGTGAGGTTCAAGCCGAGGTAAACGGCGCTGTCAATCAGGGCGGCCTCGATGTGGAGAGCCTCTTTGTCGGTCAGGCCGTGGCGGACAAGAATGCTTTGGGGCACCCGCCCGGCCGTAATAATGTCGCGGATGGTCTGGTACTTGAAGGTGACTTGATCGACATCGGTGAGAGCCCCTTCGGCGTGCTGGAACACGCGGTTGCCGTTCCCCTTGCCGATGTAGAAGGGTTGATTGCTGCGCGGATCGACCAGCATATAGACATAGGCTTTCAGCGCTTGCTGGGTACGTTCATCGAACATGGGGAACTCCTTTTATGGTTAAAATCGAATCTGAACCGGGGTGGTACTGGAAACCGCTGTTCCGTCCCCGAACTGACAAAATCGGTTATCTCCGGTAGCCCAGAGACTGCCGTCTGTCTTGAGGATAATCGAGTGTTCGCGGCCCATCGACACCGCTGCCACACCAGAGCCAAGTATAAGGCTGGGCGAAGTAATCGTGACGGTTGTCCCATCGCCCAATTTGCCGTACTCATTACGTCCGAAGGCCCAGAGACTTCCGTCGGTCTTTACAACCATGCCGCTTAAGAAACCAGCAGAGACGCTCTTGACTCCACTACCCATGTTAAGCGCGAACGTGTTTCGGTCCACGACGGTAGGAGAACCGTCACCCGTCTCACCGCAACTGTTGGTGCCCGTGCCCCAAGAGCTTCCATCGGCCTTGAGGATGAGAGTGTGCCCACTCTCTGTACTGGTCGCAAGGATAGAATCCGTTGTCGAACTGGCCGTTGGAACTGCGTAGCTTACATTGGTGCCCTTTCCAAAGGCGCTTCCAGCTCCAATCCCCCATAACTTGTGATTGTTGTCGATGATGGTAATACACATATCCGCGACGGAAACAGCGATGACCCCGCTGATGGGAATTTGCACAAAGGTAGTTGAGGGAGAAGCGCCCGTGCCTAACCCGAGGTTTTCGCCACTATTGCCGCCCGCGCCCCACAAAGTACCGTCGGTCTTAACAATCATACTGATATTGAAGCCTGCCGAGGCTGATTGGACGCCAGAAGCCATTACCTGAACAGGTGAGCTCTGGTCGATCTTGTTACCGATGCCCAACTGACCCTGATAGTTGTTTCCACAAACCCAAAGACTTCCATCGGTTTTTACGATCAGAGTTGTATAGTAGAATACCGCTACCGAAGCTACCCCGCTGCTAAAAATCTGGACGGGGATTTCGCGGCGAAGCTTGTCACCCGTGCCCAGCTGACCAACTTGGTTCATCCCCGTCGCCCAAAGGCTTCCGTCTTTCTTTACGATATAGGTCGAACCGTAACCAGCGGCGATACTGGCGATACCGACCGTTGCACACGACAGGCCTGCTCGGGATGACTCATGACCCGCAGCGTTGAATGCTGCGACCGAGTAGTAGTAGGTGGTCTCATCCGTCACGGTCGAGTCACGATAGCTCCCGACGGCCGATGTTCCCACAACGGTGCCAAGGTCGCCAGAATTTGTGGACCGATAAACCCTGTATCCGGTGGCCAGCAAGACGGGTTGCCATGAAAGATCGATCAGACCTGTACGAGTGACGGCCTCAAACCCCGTCGGTGAAGGTAAATGCGGCGTAACGGTGACTTGGGCCGAAGCCAGTTCAACTCCACCAACAACCGCCGCCACGATCCAGTAATAGGGGGTACCGTTGGTCAGTCCAGTGTGGCGGTAAGGGCTCGTGACTGAAGATAGTTTGGTACCGCTTGTCGGTGTGACACCAGAAACAGTCGACCAATACAGGTTATAGCTAGTCGCGCCATCGGTATTCGTCCACGAGATGGTAGATTCTTCATTGCCACCAGTAACGGATACAGTCGGAGGGGGGCCCGAGGGAGTGGCCGTAAACTGCCCCGAAGCCACTTCTCCACCGGGATTCACCGCTGTAACGATCCAATAGTAGGTTGTGCCGTTGGTCAAGCCACTGTGCTCATATGGGGTGACAACGCCAGCGATTCTTGTTCCGTTTGTAACCGTCACACCGGAATTGGTAGACCAATACAGATTGTAGCTGGTTGCACCGGTCACATTGGTCCAGCTAATCATCGACTTACCGTCGCTGGCAGTTGCAGCGACGTCGGAAGGGGAACCGGGTGCCGGCACCTGAGGAATTGCGGTTACCTGCTTCGAGGCGATCTCCCCGGCAGCGTTCACCGCAGTAACGATCCAGTAATAGCTGGTGCCGTTGGTTAGGCCGTTATGCAAGTAAGGACTGGTCACCCCAGCTATCTTTGTTCCATTTTCGGCGGTCACCCCGGACTTAGTTGACCAATAGAGGTTGTAGCTGGTTGCGCCGCTCACCTCGGCCCAGCTAATCGTTGACCCGCCATCGCTTAGCGTTGCGGCGACGTCGGAAGGTGCACTTGGTGCAGGCACCTGTGGAATTGCGGTTACTTCGGTCGAAGCTGTCTCGCCTCCCGCATTAACGGCTGTTACAATCCAGTAATATGTTTTGCCGTTGGTCAGCCCGGTATGCACGTAGGGGCTGACTATTCCTGCTATCTTTGTTCCGTTAGCGACAGTTACCCCTGACTTATTCGACCAATAGAGATTATAGCTGGTCGCACCGGTGACCTTGGTCCAACTGATCGTCGATTCACCATCACTGCCGGTTGCCGAGACATCAGAAGGCTCCTTGGGCGGCTGAACGAGTTTTTCCGGGGCCGGAGAGGTAGTCTCCGGGACTTGGGGATTTGGTTGCTGAACAACAGTGGCTGGACTTGGACATGAGCAAAAGAATGCTGACAAGAAGAGAATTGGCCAAAATTTAGCAATCATATAGCCCCATGTCGCAACCATACCCCCCCCCCCGAGTCTGTCAAGTATTTGGTCACTGATTCATGCCTATATCGATACACCTGGATTGATTCACTCAAGATCGGCAGGTTGGCTTTTTTTGGGGGCGGTCGGTTTATTTATTGGGCTGTTCATAGAGAAGTACCTCTTGGAAGCTATCGTGGCTTGCTCACCCTAAACCGGGGGGCTGTATTCAATACTGCCAACATTGTCTTAGTCCCCGCGAATAGGTTGTGGGTCGAATGGTCTACCTGGAGCTCTCCGACGAGAGGGCGCTCGGCTTTCCCGCCGACCGCTATAAACTTCTCAAAACCGCCACCGACGAACAGTTGCATACGGTGGAACTACGGCTCGATAGCCGAGCCCTTCGTTGAGAGAATCTCGACGAAGATTTGACGGTTCAAGGCATCCTTGAAGGTCGGTTCCAACTGCCACCCACCTAACCCGCCCGGGGTTTTAGGGGCAGGCGTAAGCGCTTTGCGCGTCGCCAGGCCCCTAGGCCGGGGGGTAGGGGTGTACCGTGTACACCCCGAGGGGGGCTGCCCCCCTCCCCCAATCCTTGACACCACCGGGGGACAGATCTCCACCAAAATAAGTGAAAAAAGTCCTGCTTTTCTGAAGCAAGACCATCAAATACCCCGTCTCTCTCTTCGGAGGGAAGCACGATGCAATTCGAATGGGACCACGACAAAGCAATCCTAAACTACCGGAAACACCGTGTCACGTTCCAACAAGCAGAGGACGTATTTCAGGATCCGTTTGTCATTACCATCTCCGACGACAAACACTCGTCCGACGAGGAGCGAGAGGCATCGCTGGGGCTTTCAGGAATCTCGTCCGTCCTTGTTGTCGTCCATACTCTCCGGATGACGTTTGAGGGTGAAAAGGCGAGAATAATCTCGGCCCGCCGTGCCAACCGCCGTGAACGGGTGGTATACTTCAAAATGAGGAGTCTGTATGAAGAGTCACTATGATTTTTCCAAGGGTGTCGTTGGCAAGCGATACTATCCTCGCGCAGACAACCGGCTGGCTGTTTTCCTTGAGGCTGATCTCGCCGCTCTTCTGCAGCAACAAGCTCAAAAAGCCGGAAAAGACCCGTCGCAGCTTCTCAATGAGTTGCTCCGAAATAATCTGGCACCCCGACCAGAGTGACTCCACCCTGGGCGTTACGGGTTGCCCCCCCCTCCCCCAATCCTAGACAGGCGTACCCGTATTCCCTACAATGTTGCACCATGATCACTGCTACCAATATCTCCCTCGCCTACGGCAAGCGCTTTCTGTTTAAGGAAGTCAACCTCAAATTCACCCCGGGCAACTGCTACGGCCTGATCGGGGCGAACGGCGCCGGAAAGTCGACGTTTCTCAAAATTCTTTCGGGAGAAATCGAGCCCGACACGGGTGAGGTGACGCTGCCGCCCAAGGCGCGCATGGCGGTGCTCAAGCAGGACCATTTCGAGTACGACAATGTCACGGTGCTCAACACCGTTGTGATGGGCTACGACAAGCTGTGGAAGATCATGCAGGAGCGCGAGGCTCTGTATGCCAAGGAAGACCTCAACGACGACGAGGGCATGCGGGTGGCCGAGCTGGAGGGCGAGTTTGCGGAGCTGGGCGGCTGGGAAGCCGAAGCCGAGGCTTCTTCGCTTCTGGACGGTCTGGGGATCGGTGAAAAGCAGCATGCCAAGCTGGTGAAGGACCTCGATGGCGGTGAAAAGGTGCGCGTTTTGCTGGCCCAGGCGCTGTTCGGCAACCCCGATGTGCTGCTGCTGGACGAACCGACCAACCACCTCGACCTGGAGTCGATTCAGTGGCTGCAGG
>JAIFLN010000107.1 GCA_020049045.1 Spirochaetota bacterium
CCCGAAGGGGGTCACGGCGCCCGACCCTGCCAGGAGTTTGAAGGTATCGAGGAGCACTTCTCCTTTTATCTCACTCAGGCGGAAGGGGCGAAACTACCTTTCTCTGTGACCCGAAAACAGGCTGTAGAACTCATTCCGCCGTATGTGATCCATACCGACACCATCCTGCCTCATTCTTGACAGCGCCTCTTCGCTTCTCTATTATGGGTGACTTGTGTCTTGGTCCGATTCTTTTGGACCGGGACCACCTTCGTTGAAGGTGACGATTTTACCCTAGGAGCCCCCATGAACAGGAACCGGAAAAACGTTCCCAAAGGGAAGCTTGTCCGTCGCCTGGGCATCAATATTTTTGAACAGCCCAAGTATGACAAACTTCTCAAGAAGAAACCTCATGGCCCCGGTATGCATGGTCCCAAAAAAAAGCGGACCAAGCAGACCGAATATGGCAAGCAGCTGATTGAAAAACAGAAGCTGAAGTTTGCCTACGGCGTTTCCGAACGCCAGATCCGCAATATTTTCGAGAAAGCCAAGACGATGCCCGGCATCACCGGTGACTCGATGCTCAGTCTGCTGGAACGCCGTCTCGACAATGTGATTTTCCGCCTCGGCCTTGCCGGAAGCCGTACTCAGGCCCGTCAGATGGTCGGTCACGGTCATTTCCATGTCAACGGTCGTGTTGTGAATATTCCCTCGTACAGCGTGAGAGGCGGTGACGTCGTTTCTGTGAAAGAACGGGAAAGCGTCAAGAAACTGGTGCGCGATCAATATGCCAAGCACTCCGGTAAGGCGAAAAGCACCTGGATCATTTTTGCGGAGGACGCGCTGCGGGCAACCGTTGATCACCTCCCAAGACGGGAAGAAATTCCTACGATTGCCAACGAACAGATGGTGATCGAACTCTACGCCAAGTAAAAAGCTTCGCTTCTTACCTGGTTTCGAGCGAAAAACCGGCTCCTGCCGCGTAAAACAGACTTACCTCCGCCGGGTAATGGATGTTCCTTCGAAAGAAGTTGTGGTTTGGACGCCGGTTTTTCTGTGTCTGGCCCCTTATACCAGAGGTGACAAGAGATACACCTTGAGTGGTCTTTTGCGACCTTTGACAGTTTCTTCGTCCAGATATTCAAGTTTGTAGCCGGACGCTGCATCAAGGCCCAAAGCTTCTACCGTCTCACCGCTGATTAGGATGTCGCAACCGAATTTCTTTGTCAGTCCTTCCAGACGGCTGGCAGCATTCACGGTGTCGCTGATGACAGTGGAGTCCATGCGCTGGTTTTCACCGATGGTTCCCAGCATCAAAGGCCCGCGATGCACCCCCACCCCAACCCGGATTGCAGGGTAGCCGCTCTTAACCCGGTGATGGTTATACTCCACCAGTGCCGCCCGGACGGCAAGAGCCGCATCGATTGCATCCTGTGCTGGCCCGGGAAACAAGGCCATGATGCCGTCACCCATATATTTGTCGACAAACCCGTTGTGACGACGGACCACCGGTCCCATCCTTCTCAGGTAGGAATTGATGAATTTGAAGTTTTCCTGGGGCGTCATCGTTTCCGAAAGTGTCGTGAAATCACGGATATCGACAAACATGACCGACATGGGCTGTTCGCAGTGATCTCCCAACTCGATCTCGACAATGCTCTCTTTCTGCAAAAAGGACAGCACTTCTTTAGGAATGAAGCGTTCCAGCGAGGTGTTCAACCGAGCCAAATGACGGGCATACCGTTCAGAATCAGCAAAGGCCGCTGTAAATTTGCGGAGCATCACCAACGACTGAAAAATCAAAAACGCCACCAATCCGATGGGAGAAAGGTACGGAGTGGGAATAAACAGGTTGGTTTTAAGAATGTCATTGACCACGGTGGCAAAAAACAAAAGAAACCCTGCCAGGAAAAGTCCGGAACCCAGTTCCTTGTTCCAGATAGCCCGGCCAAGAATCCAGCACACAATAACGGCAGTCACTCCGACATAGGCTTGAAACCAGGGCAGACTCGGGCTGTACCAGGCAGCAGGAAGTAAAAGGTTCATGGCACCGTAACCACCGGCACCGACCAACAATACCGGCAGAAACCAACGGGGAGTCTGTTGAGGAAAAGTCTCTCGTATAAACAGTCCCAGCAAAAGCGTCGGAGCACTGAAGGTGAGATATCCGATTTTCATCATGATTTCCCAATTCACCGTAGGAAGCAAGTCTGCAATATAGGAAGGACCAAAAAGCAAACCCCTCAGTCCCAGGAAAATCGAAAGCAACCCGAACCAGAGAGCACCCCAATCTTGCGGCCGAAACGCGAAAAGTCCAAGATGATACACGCCCATGATGAGCAAACAACCAAAAATAAAAACCGTAGAAATAATGTCGGTGTTACGTTCGTTTATGAGCCCGGTAAGCGTGCCAAGATGCAGAGGTTCGGTCAGACCTGCATTGAAATCTCCCCAGCTGGACACGCGTATCTCAAGAAGATTGTCACCCGGTTTTGTTTCAAGGGAAACGACCCCTGTGCGCCGGTCGGGAGTAAATTGGGCAACCGTGGGAGCCCAAACACCGGTTTTCCAGACAGTTGCGCCATTCCAAAGAACTTCAGAGGCCGAATTGATCATGGTCACATAAAGCGCCAAATCGCGGGGTGCTGGTTCCGGGAAGTGGACGGTCAGCTGGTAAGACCCCCACCCGTCAGCGCTGCCCATCAGGGAATTCCAGGAACCAGGGACTTTGAGCAGCTTCCCCTCGCCGGAAGGAAGAGACCGAGGCCAGAATGCCCAATCCCCGTCCAGGGAAACCGACGATTTTCTATCCCATTCCGTCAGATCAAGACTTTGCTTTGAAACCGGTTCGGCAAAAAGCCCAAAGGGAACGGCAAGGAACAACAGGAGCAGAATTCGGGACATGCTTCTCATTCTGGCGTATTCCCAGTTAAAGTGCAAACTATGAAACTGAGTTTTCTTGATGCGGCGAGTCTGGGTCCGGGATTGGACCTGGAGCGGTTTTCGAGCTGGGGAGAAGTTGCCCTGTGGGACAACACCCTTCGGGAAGAGCGGATCGATCGACTGGCTGGAACCCAAGTGGCAATTGCCAACCGGGTGGTGTTTGACGAAGAAGTTTTTGCCGGGTGTCCCAACCTCAAACTGGTGCTTTTGACCGCAACTGGTTTCAACAACGTTGATCTCGAGGCTGCGAGAAGGTTCGGCGTCGCCGTGTGCAATGTTGTGGGATACTCTACGGAAAGTGTTGCACAGCATACGTTCGCCTTGCTGTTGACGCTGATGGAGCAAACCGCTTGGCTCGACACTTATGCAAAATCCCGATGGGCAGGGTCGTCCACCTTCGGGCAGCTGGGTCGTCCCTTTCATGAAATTGCCGGCAAACAATGGGGAATCATCGGTTTGGGCAACATAGGACGTCGAGTAGCCGAGATTGCCCGCGTCTTTGGCGCACAGACGGTTTACTACAGCACGACAGGAATGGAAAGAGACAGTAACTTGCCCCGACTCGAACTGGAAAATCTTTTGAAAACCAGTGACATCATCTCCATCCACAGCCCTCTGAACGAGAGAACCCGGGGTCTGCTTGGTCAGAAAGAACTGGGATGGATGAAGCCGGATTCCTTCCTGGTCAATGTCGGCCGGGGAGGGATTGTTGACGAGCCGGCGCTGGCTGCGGCCCTCGACGCGGGACGCCTGGGCGGAGCTGCTTTGGATGTCACGTTACCAGAGCCGCCCCTCGTTACAAATCCCTTGTTGGCCTTAGCCCATCCGGAACGCTTAGTACTCAGTCCCCACTTGGCTTGGGCCAGTATAGAAGCTCGCAACCGATGCCTTGACGAGGTTGTATTGAACCTGCAGTCATGGTTGGAAGGTTCCCGTCGCAACCGGTTGGATTGAGCTGGGCTACCTTCGTTTTTTCAGCGGTGCCGTGAATTTGCGAGCCCGTGGAAGATGAACCTGGAACTTCATGGCTAGCAGGCGGAGCACAATGGTCAGAGCCGCTGCAACAATCATGCTGACCCCGCTATCCAAGCCTGCCACCTGACAAGCCCAAAGTGCCAACGCTCCTAGTGCGGCTGCCGTAGCATAAAAATCCGTTGCAAGAACTGCAGGGATTTCGCTGACAAGGATGTCCCGGATAACCCCTCCACCAACCGCCGTCATGGTCCCCATCATAATGACCCCAATGGGACCAAGCCCGTATTCGTAGCCTTTGAGCGCTCCAAGGGCAGCAAAAACCCCTAAGCCTACCGCGTCAAAAATCTTGACCAGATTCCACCAGCGGGCGATGTGGGAAGCCGTGAAAAAGACGAGCAACCCCCCGCCGATACAGAGGAAAAAATAGATCTCATTGGTGAAAACAGCCGGGGGGTAAGCACCCAAAATCACATCCCGTAGAATACCTCCCCCAACCCCGGTGAAAACCGAAAGGACCAGCACACCCAGAATGTCGAGTTCGTGCTTGACAGCGCGGAACGCACCGGTAATAGCGAAGATCAAAGTGCCAAAAAGATCGAGGGCGAAAAAAAACTCTGATCCCGTCAAAGGTTGTCTCCTGATCGCATGGTTCGTATCATAAAAGAAATGAGGCCAACGTGGAACACCGCCTGACCAGAACCTTCAGCGAACGTCCAGCAAGGGGAGAACGGATTCTCTATTGGATGCAGGCCTCAGTCCGAGTCAGAGACAACCTCTCTCTTGCCTTGGCACAGCGACAAGCCCGGGACAGCGGCTTGCCTTTGGAAGTGTTGTTCTGCCTCGATACCAGCTACCCGGACGCCAATGCCCGCTCGTTTGCCTTTCTGCTTGACGGGCTGGAAGATGTAGCCGCCAGTCTGGAGGCTCTGGGGTTGACGTTGACTGTGGCTCTGTCGCCGGCGGTTCCTGCGGTGACTGCTGCGGCAGTTCGGGCGGCAACAGTCTATTTTGACTGTGCGTACCTCCCTTTTGCCCGTCAGCAGAGAATGGAAATTGCCAGAAAGTTGGCCTGCCCTGTCATCATGGCAGAGGACAATGCCGCTGTCCCAGTGACGACGGTCTCGGAAAAAGACGAATGGTCTGCGGCAACCCTCAGACCAAAGTTGATGCGGCTGGCAAGCCTCGAGCCGTTTCTACCCCGAGCGCTAGAGACAGGGATTGCCAGCCGACCATCGGAGCTGAAGGCCGATCTGCACTCCGCTGGTATTGCGTTTTTAGAACATCGACCGACTCGTGCGCTCTTGGACCACCTCCCCCTTGACCGGAAAGTCGCACCAACCCTCCTCAAAGGTGGCGAATCAGCCGCTTGGGCCCGTTGGGAACTGTTCCGGGAAACCAAATTGGAAACCTACGATCAGAACCGCAACGATCCTAATCTTGACGGTCAGTCGGGCTTGGCCCCGGGGCTTCACTTCGGTCATCTCAGTCCTGTGAGTCTGATGGAAGACCTCAAGAAGCTTGGACTTTGGAAGGAACCCACAAGCTACCGTAAGGCCGGAGAAGATCCGGTTTCCAAGTTCCTGGATGAAGTCTTGGTTCGTCGTGAACTTTCGTTCAACTATGTGCGGTTCAATCCCCGGCATGCCACCTGGCTGGGGCTGCCTGATTGGGCTCGAAAAACCTTGACCAACCATTACCAGGACCCTCGTACGGCAACCTATCAACGGGCAGAATGGGAAACAGGGCAAACCCACGATTCCATCTGGAATGCCGCCCAATACCAATTAGCGTCAACGGGAGTTCTTCATGGCTACCTTCGTATGTATTGGGGGAAAAAAATCCTGGAGTGGAGCGCTGACCCAGCCCAAGCCTACTTGGACGCTCTGTACTTGAACAACAAGTACGCCCTCGATGGAAGAGATCCCAATTCTTATGCCGGGGTGGCTTGGTGTTTTGGCAAACACGACCGCCCCTGGGGGGAGCGTGCGGTTTACGGGCTGGTACGGTGCATGACGGCTGGCGGGTTACGAAAAAAGTTCGATGTGGACAGGTATGTGCGCCGTTTTACGCCGCCTGTACTCACTCCCCCGAGCTGAGGGCTTCGATGGTACCGGAACCTTCCCAGAAGAGCCTCCCCGCCTCATCCAAACCCCGTACCGTTCCGCGGACCGTGGTACCCTCGGGCAAGGTCAACTCCGTTTCCTGGCCCAGGCACCACAAGCGTGCCTCGCATGCCGATCGGGGATCAGGATGATCCAAGGCGACTGCCAACGCAGGTAACAAGCCCTCGAGGGCTTGGCTTGGAGTCATCATCCTGCCGAACTCGGCCAATGAGGCAGGCGAGGTTCTGAAACCCTCGTCAGAGGATGGGGGCTGCAGGTTGATACCGATTCCGGCATGGATGGCTCCTGGACCAGAGGCTGTCCATCTTTGCCTCACAAGAATTCCTGCCGCTTTCCGACCAGCCAGGTAGAGATCATTCGGCCATTTGAGGGATGGGATGGAACCAGCCGGCAGACCCAGATTTTCCAGCCAAAGACAGAGTCCCAACCCAACGACGAGAGAAGGGGCAAATGTTGATACCCGAAATCGTGCGGGGCTCCAGAACACTGTGAAAAGAAGGCTTCTTTCACGCTGTCCATGCCAAATCCGCCCCGGAAACCGCCCCCGTCCGGAAGACTGTTCCCCCGCCCAGGCAACACTACCGTCAGGTTCCCCGCGGTCCTCAAGAACTTGGGCATCATCCATCGTGCTGCCGGTTGTCTCCCGGTAAAAAAGACGCCCCCCCCAGGGAGTTGTCATGGACAGCGACTTATTCTCCAATTTTCTGAGAGAAGACTTCTTTGTCCAATACGGAAATTGCCACGACATCGCCGGGCGAGGCTACAAAGGGTATGGTAAGAAGACCCCCAGGGTGCTTAAGCTGGTAAAGGATGGATTGGTCCCCGTTCGATTTCCGCAGATCGACCCTTACGTCAACCAAGATGGGATACTCGGGTAAAGTTGTCTCCAACACCTGGAATATCCTGTTGTCAGTGAAGGGTGTCGGCTGAATCACTGTCAGGGTGACGGGCGTTCCCTTGGCCATCTCGGCACCTGCGACAGGAATCTGACCGACAACCATTCCGGGCTTTTCACCCTCCTGCGCCTTGCGGAGTTTGATCAGGAACGGCTTGTTTTCACCGATCACAAGAGCCAGCGCTTCCGACCACGAACGGTCAGTATAGGTGCCGACTCGAACGGTCTGTCCTTTCGGCCCCTTGCTGATAACCACGATCAGTTGTGTCGGAGTCGAAAGGGGACTTCCAGGAATCGGCTTCTGTTCCAAGACGGTCCCCTCGGGGGCACTGTTGAACGTGTAGATGGGTTCATTGGTCAACGAAAGAAGCGGTGTGGACTGAGTCGAGAACAGCGTTTTCAACCGTAGCTGCACGTCATTGATATTCTGGCCGACAAAATTCTCGACGTTGTCAATAATCGCGCCTTTGGAAATCCACAATGTGACACGGCGACCTGATTTTGCCAGGATGCCCCCTTGAGGATCCTGTGACACAACATTCCCCTTGTCATGAGGGTCGTCGGAAAACTTCAGCTGAACATAGGGAACCAGTTCCTTTTCCTGCAGCTCCACCAGTGCCACCGCCAACTCTTTTCCCACCACTTCAGGTACGAGGGTTTCTTCTTCACCCCGAAGGGCCAAGAAAAACACGGATACAGCAAGAAAAACCACAAGAAAGACCATGCCGATCAAGGACCAGGCAATCGTTTTGAACAATTTCGTTTTTTCGTCATCATACGACTGGGGAAAAACCTTTTTGAGAAGGACCCGGAGCGCGGCTACAAAACCTGTCCAGCGTTCTTTGAACGTCTTTTTCATGAGGGTTCTCCGAGGCGGGACCCGACAAGAGCTGGGTTGCCGTTGAGGAAACTACGGAAGTCCATGCTCTTCCGGCCAGGCATTTGGAGCTCCCGAACAGTCAGCAGACCGTCACCTGTTTGTATCAAAATCCCCTTTGACTTGTCTACCGAGACGGTACCGTTGGTCTCTGCCAGACGACCTGGCAGAACCGAAGAACGCCGCAAAGTCAGCCTTTGTCCATTCCAGCCCGTAAAGGCACCCGGCCAAGGATCCATGGCTCGAATTTGGGCATCCAAATGGGCGGCGGAACGGGACCAATCCAGCCTCCCGTCTTCCTTGGAGATCAAGTTGCAATACGTTGCTTCCGATTCGTCCTGCGAAATACCCTTCCCTTTCCCTGACCGAATGGCATCGAGGGCCTGGAGTAAAAGCGGAGCCGCAGCAGTGGCAGCCCACC
>JAIFLN010000197.1 GCA_020049045.1 Spirochaetota bacterium
AGCTGGGCTGGGCGTGTCCCAACGTGCTGATCGACACCAGCGGGTCCAACCAGTGGATGCGCTGGATGCCCTACGAGGTGACCCTCGAGGGTCTGTTCCGCAAGTACCGCGACACCTTCGGCGCGGGCCGCATCCTGTTCGGTACCGATTCCAGCTGGTTTCCCCGGGGCTTCACCAAGGCCTACCTCGACGAGCAGGTAAGGGCCATGGTGCACGTCGGCTACACCGAGGACGAACGCGACCAGGTGCTCTACCGCAACGCCGCCTCCCTGCTCAAAATCAAGGACTGACCCTAAGGACTAATCCCCATGTTCCATCCCCTTTACGTCGACCGGGTCCTCGACCCCGGGTTCACCAACTGGAAACGCCACTTTGCCGACGCGTCGCTGCGCGTGCACCGGGCCCATCTGACCATGCTCGAGGAGCAGAAACTGCTTCCCCAAGGCGTCGCCGCGCGCCTGCACGGGGCCATCGACACCCTTGCTTCAAGCTTCGTCCCCCCGGCCAAGATCCCCGACGGCATCGAGGACCTCTATTTTTTGTTTGAACGGGAGCTGGGAGCGTTGGTCGGGGTTGAGACGGCAGGCTACCTGCACTTGGCCCGCAGCCGCAACGACATGGACACCACTATCTTCCGGCTGGTGCTCAAGGAGAGGCTGCTGGCCTTCTTGGGGCGTGTATTGAACCTGGCCACCGTGCTCCGCCGGGGCTCGGACCGTACCGAGTTGTTCCTGCTGGCTACCCACGGGCAGCCGGCCAACGTATCCACCCTGGGCCACTACCTCTCGGCCTTTCTTGCCGAGCTGCTTGAGGACGTGGAGGACCTGTTCGCCGGCCTCGAAACCGTGGACCGCTCAACCCTGGGGGCGTGCGCCATTACCACCACGGGGTTCAACCTCAACCGCCAGCGCGTGGCCGAGCTGTTGGGCCTGGGCGGTCTGGTCGCCAACTCCTACCAGGCCATCGCCACCGGCCACTGGCTGACGCGCCCCGCCACGGCCGCCCGCCAGCTGGCGCTTGATCTGACGAGGCTGGTCGCCGATATGGGGCCCAAGGCCTCGGCCGAGGTCGGCATCCTGCGTTTCCCCGACGCCCTGGTACAGTCCAGCAGCATCATGCCGCAGAAACGCAACCCCGTGATTCTCGAACACGTCCGCATCCAGGCAGGCTTAGCCGCGGGAACGCTGGGCTCGGTGGCCGACCTGTTCCGCAACCTGGCCTTCCAGGATGTGAACGAGGTGGCCGACGCTCCTGTGACCGTTCTGTTCGAGGCCCTGGAGACCCTGACCTCGGCTGTCGACCTGCTGACAGTGACCATCGAGGCGCTGGAGGTCGACGAGAACAAGGTGCGGTCCATCGCCCGGGACTTGGGAGTGACCACCACCGAGCTCGCCGACTCGCTGGTCCGCGAGAAGGGCATCAGCTTCCGGGAGGCGCACGGGGTCGTCCACGCCTTCGTGAAGGCAGGCAACGACAAGGCCGCCCTGCGCTCGGGGTTTGCCGCGCTGGGCCACGGCCCGCTCGACAGGAGCGACGCGTGGATCGATGACACCCTGTCGGCTGAGCGTTTCGTCGCCGTCCGCAAGGTTTACGGCGGACCGGCCCCCGAGGGAATGGCCCCCGTGCTGGAACTGCTCGACGGACAGCTCGGGCAGTTCCGTCGGCGCCTGGAGCGAGGTGGCGGCCGGTGAACAAGCAGACGCTGCTGGGCATTCTCACGAGCGAGATGCAACGCTCGACCGGGTGCACCGACCCCGGTGCCGTGGCGCTGGCGGTTTCGCGGGCCAGCCGCGAGCTGGGAGCGGCTCCCGAACGCATCGAGGTCACGGTAAGCCCCGGTGTCTACAAGAACGGTGCCAGTGTCGGTATTCCGGGCACCGGGGAGAGGGGTTTGGTTTTGGCGGCGGCCCTGGGTGCCCTTATCGACCACCCCGAGGCCGGCCTGGCCATTTTTGACTTTGTGACGGCTGAATTGCTGGCCGGGGCCAAAGACCTCGTGACTCAGGGAAGGGTGACGGTGGGGTACGCCGAGGCAACCGACCCGCTTTCGGTGCGGGCCCGCGTCGAGGCCGGCCCCTCCCACGCCCACGCTCTGATCACCGGCGACTACGCCAACATCGTCGAGGTGGGCCGGGACGGCCGGGTCGTGTATTCCTCGACGCTGTCCTCAACGGCCGAGGTTCGCGACGCTCTGGCCGATACCCCCCTTGAGTCGCTGTTCGCCCTGGTGGCAACCATGACCACCGATGAGCTGAGATTCCTGGAACAGGCGGCCGAACTCAACCGCGAGGCGGCGCGCTTTGGCCTCGCCGCACCGTCGCTCAAGCTCGGCAGGGTTCTCGAGAAAAGCGCTGGCGGTTTGCCCCAACCCTTCGCCGCCATGCACCAGGCCCAGGTGTGGACTGCCGCCGCCAGCGAGGCCCGCATGGCCGGCCTGCCGGTGACGGTGATGGCCATTGCCGGCAGCGGCAACCACGGCATCACCTTTACGCTGGGTCTGTTGGCCGCAGCCGAGACCCTGGGAAGCTCCAGGGAACAGCTGGCCCGCGCACTGGCCTACGGCGCTGTGGTCACAGTGGTGATCAAGAGCCACGTACGGCGCATGACAGCCTTCTGCGGCTGCGCGGTGGCGGCGTCCACGGGGGTTGCCGCCGGCACGGTTTCGCTGCTCGGGGGTGATTTCGCCGCCGCCGAGCGGGCCATGCAAACAGTGATCGGCACCCTGGCGGGAATGTTGTGCGACGGGGCCAAGGAGTCGTGCGCCTACAAGCTCTCGACCTCAGTTTCGCTGGCCATCCAGGCGGCCTTCGCCGCGGTGGAGGGGGCCTCCATCCCTCCCAGTATGGGCATTGTCGGGGCCACCATCGACCGCTCGTTCTCGAACCTGGCGCGGCTGAACAACCCCGGCATGGTGGGCACCGACCAGTTGGTCCTGCGGCTCATCGAGGAAGGGGCCCGCAGGACCTGACGGCTATTTTCCGGTAACGATGGGTCCTTTCCAGTTGGAGAGGGCTCCGAAGTCGCGGATATTGGTGTACCCCAGCTGCTTCAGCGTCTGAGAGGCAATGCCGCTGCGGTTTCCAGACCGGCAGTAGACCACAATGGGCGTCGTCTTGGAAGGAATGGATTTGGCGGCAGTGGTGGCGTTGATGGTATCGTAAGGGAGAAGCTTGGCCATGCCCAGGTGCCCGGCAACCCATTCTTCTGCCGTTCTCACATCCAGAACGACAACCGACTTATCAGCCGCCAACAAGGCCTTGAAGCCCGCTTCATCGATTTTCGCCTGTGCGGTCAGCGCCCACGGCAAAATGAATAGAAACAGCATCAAAAATCGTTTCATAGTTGTTACTCCTATATATTAGTAGTATAATATAAAAATAATGAAAGGAGGGCAACATGCCCAAGAATGTTGGTATGATCGACAAAATCGTCCGCTTCGTCGTAGCTGCTGGTCTGGCGGTCTTCGGACTTCTCAATATTTCGACAGGTTTGTGGTGGGTCGGCCTCATCGCCATTGTTCCCTTGATCACGGGCTTACTGGGTTACTGCCCCGTGTGGCACGTGGCCGGCATCAAAACCATTTCCGTCAAAAAGCTGTGACCCTTCCCACTTTTGTCGCTCCTCCACCCCGGTTGCCCTTCCCCTGGGGTTGGCTTCTCGGGCTGGTTGAGCACAAGATGGGGAAACCGCTGATCGCCAACCGCATTCTCACCTGGTCGCCGAAAACTTTGGTGGGAACAGGGGTGATGGAAGCCTTGGTGATCCACGACGACCGCGAAGTGCCGGTCCGGCTTTTAAAGCTTTTGCGGGTATTCGTTTCCTACCGCGTGTCGTGTCCGTTCTGCATTGATCTGAACGGACAGAACCACCGGGACCAAGGCCTGACGGACGACGAGCTGAAAGCCCTGGCGAGCCCGACTGGTTATCAAACCGAGGGTAGTTTCTCAGCCCCTGAAAAGGCCGCCCTGGCCTACGCGGCCTGTCTGACCGCCACCCCGGTACGGTTTCCTGAAGCGGTGATCACCGCCATGAAAGCCCACTATTCCGACAGGGCATTTACCCTGATTGCCGCTACCTGTGCCCAGGTAAACCTGTGGGCCAGGCTGATTCAGGGTCTTGGGGTCAGCGAAGCCGGCTTTGCGGCTGAACCGCAGCTGCTGGAGCTGGACCAGTTTCGGACCCGCCAACCATAAGTTTAAAAGGAGAATCCTAATGGCCGTCACCGTTTATTCTACACCTTCCTGCCCGTATTGCACCATGGCGAAGAACTACCTGAAGCAGAAGGGTATTCCCTTCACCGAGTACGACGTGAGCCGCAACACCGCCAAGGCTGATGAGATGTTCCGCAAATCGGGTCAGATGGGGGTGCCTGTGGTCGACATCAATGGACGCGTCATGGTGGGGTTCAAACCGACCGACATCGAGTCGGCCTTGCGCCGCTAGGAGGCTCCCAGATGGGTCCCTTCCTCTGGCACGGAGCCTTCTTAGCCCTGACCATGGCTATGATCGAACCCAATACCGTGCTCCCCGCCCTGTTGGGTGAACTGACCGACAGCACCGCCGTCTTGGGAGTCGTCTATTCTATCCTCCTGGGGGCACCGCTTGCCTTCAACCTGCTGTTCAGCCGTTTCCAGCAAGGGTTTGCCAAAAAAAAGAAGTTTTTGCTCATCGGCATCTATGCCCGGAGCCTGAGCTTTGTCGGTCTGGCGGCAGTGACCTTCTTCGCGGCCAGTCTGGGTCCCCTCCTGACGCTGGCGCTCTTCCTCCTGTTTGTCTTTCTCTTCTCCATCAGCGGTGGGTTCGCTGGTATCGCCTACACCGACCTGATCGGCAAAACCATCCCCTCGGAAAAGCGCGGTTCCTTGTTCGCCTGGCGCCAGGGAATAGGCGGCGTGGTCGGCTTGCTGGGAGCTTTGGTCATCGGCTGGCTGTTCTCGCCTTCCAGCCTCCCCTCCCCGCTGAACTACACCGTGGCCCTTCTGATCGGTGCGGCTGGACTCTGGTTCGGCGCCTTTGGTTTCTGGGCCCTTCGTGAGCCTGAGGCCCCTGTTCTTGGCCCTCAAAACGCCAAAAAGCCCGACTTTTTGAGTGATGTCGCCGGAATTCTCAAAGAAGACCGTCGTTTTCTCCTCTTTGTTGTGTTGGAAAACATCACAGCTCTGAGCCTGATGGTGCTGCCGTTCTATATGGTCTTTTTGCGGCAGACCTTCGCCGAGGCCACCGCCTTTCTGGGTGTGTACGTGTTCGCCCAAACTTCCGGGGCCTTGGTGTCCAATCTGCTTTGGGCCTGGTTCTCGAAGCACTTCGGCTCATCGGTGGTGATGCGGCTGTGCATCGCTCTAGGGGCCCTTCTGCCGGCTCTGGCCTGGGGACTGTCGTTCACAGGCCCTCTATGGTTTGCAGGATTGTTCTTCCTGGTCGGCGTGGTGGTCAGCGGTCGCAATATCGGTTTTGAGCCCTACCTCTTGGAAATCGCCCCGGTGCAGCAGCGCACCCTCTACCTGGGCATTCGGGGAACACTCAACGTGTTTCTGGTCTTTCTACCGCTGGCCGGGGGCTTCTTTATCCAGGTCTTCGGTTTTATGCCCACCTTTGCCCTGGTCACCCTGGGGATGCTGGCGGCGTTTGTGCTAACCTTTCGTCAGGAGGCAACGCCTTGACCTTGAACGATACCTTGGACTTGGGACCTCTCCGCCTGCCGTTCTGGCTGCTGGCAGCGCTTCTTGCCGCCTTGGCGCTGAAATTCACCCTGCAATTTGCACTCAAAGGAGCCGAGGGTTCGGCAAAGGTCTGGGAAGACCGGGTCTGGACCGGCGGCCTGATCGGCTTCGCCCTGTGGAAACTCAGCCCCGTGTTCACCTCGTGGGACACTGTTGTCAAGGAACCGCTTTCGCTGCTCTACCTGCCCGGAAACCTGGCGGGTCTGGTGGTGGGATTGGTGGCCGCCTTGGCTTGGCTGGGTTGGCGGTTTTTCCGCAACCCCACAAAAGAACGCAGGCTGGTTCTCCCTGCCCTGGCATGGGGAGGGGCTTCGGTCGTTGCCACCATGGTGGCTGTCATGGGTCTTCTGGCGCTGGTCCCCAAGCCTGAGCCGGTGTCAACTTTGGAAATACCGGGCACGACAGCCCTCGTTCTACCCAACTTGGACGGTCAGAAGGTTGAGTTGCTGAAAGCGCCCGGCAAGGTGCTGATCGTCAACTTCTGGGCCACTTGGTGTCCCCCGTGCCGTGCAGAAATTCCCGGCCTTGTGGCGTTTTGGAATCAGGCCGATCGTTCCAAGGTTGAACTCCGGGCGGTTGATCTGCTGACCTCCGAACGAGACCCTGACCAAGTGATTCCCTTCGTCCAGGACCAAGGAATGACCTTTCCGGTATTGCTCGATGAACGGGGTCTGGCCGCCCAGGCCTTCCAGATCGAGTCCATTCCCACCACCCTGGTTTTCGCTCCCGACGGCACGCTGGTTGACCGGCATGTGGGGGTCATCACCGGTGAAAAACTAGCAGCTCTGGTTCAGCAATACGGGCGCTGAGGTGTTGTCTCTGGGCCGCTTTGCCATTCAGCGAACCTTCCATGCCCTAGGAATGTACTTGCTGCTGGTCCTGGCGTTCGCCCTCGTGTTCGACAGCGTTGCCGACCGGGGTCTGAAGGCTCAAATGGATGACGAGGTGGCCTTGGCGCTGCGTGCCGCCGGACCCCTCGAGGCCGCTCAAGCGGCAGCGCTGCGAAACCGCCTTGAAACCGACCTGACGGCCCGCTACCACCTCGACGAGCCCTGGGCGGGCCGGGTGTTCTGGCGCGCCTGGGACACGCTGACCTTCCACTTTGGACAAGCCACCAGCCTGAAAGCCGCTTCAGGTGACCGCGCGGTGCTGACGCTCATCGCCGAGGCCCTGCCCCATACGGTGGCGCTGTTTCTCTCCGAGGCCGTTTTGGTGTTTCTTCTGGGAGGGATGGTCGGTTTGCTGGCTGCCCGAAAACCTCGGGGAAAACTGGACAAAACCCTATCGGTGGTTCCCATGGTTCTGGGAGGCTTCCCGGTGTGGTGGGCCGGCATGCTGGCGCTGATGGCCTTTTCCTATCTGATACCACTTTTTCCCTCCGGTGGGGTGCGCTCCAATCCACCCCCGTCGGGCTGGGCGGCGGCACCCGATTACCTGTGGCACCTGGCTCTGCCGTTGGCCACCCTGGTGGTGCTGAACCTCTGGGCGGCCGGATGGCAGATCCGCAACCTGGTGGTCGGTACGGTCGAAACCGGCTGGGTGACGGCAGCCCGTGCCCGGGGGGTTTCTGAAAACCGCATCCTCGGGGTGCATGTGCTGGCGGCGGCGAAGCCTGCCGTCCTGACCCTGGTGGTTCTGGGACTGCTGGAATCGCTTTCGGGCAACCTGCTGGTCGAGGGAATCTTCCAGTGGCCGGGCCTGGGCAGCCTGTATTTTGCCGCCGTCCAGCAGAACGACGTGCCGGTGGTGCTGGCTCTTTTATCGTTGCAGACCCTGATCAACCTGGCCGGCCTGGTGGTGCTCGATCTGACCTACCGCTTGCTGGATCCGCGGTTGCGGCTGGAGGCCCCACGGTGAAGCGCTTTTTCCAAAGCCGCGCCGGGGTGACCGGCCTGGTGCTGCTGGGCTTTTTTGTGTTCTTGGGGGTAGTCGGCCCGTGGCTTCTCCCCCGAGCCGATGCCGACCGGCATTGGCACGACCTGGCCTACTGGCAGGATTCTCCCGCAGCTGCCCCGCCCTCATGGACCGCTTCGGGTTCAGCACCGGGCCTCCTGGACGCCGCCCCCGCTGTGATCACCGAGGGAGCCGGCGGCCGTCTGGCCACCTGGCTGATCGAACTCCCCAAGGCTCCTCTCGACGGTCCCTTGGTGGTCAGCCTGCCAGGAGAAGGATCGCTGGCCGTCGTGCTGCGTTCCGTGGCCCCCGACGGCACCCGCACCGAAGCCGGCCGCCATCGGGTGGAAGTGTCGACCGCAGCGCCGGCACGCCTGCCTTGGTCCCCCGCCGGTGCCGCCGCTCTGGAAATCACCGTCTTTTTCCCCGCCGGCTCCGGTGACCCCCAGCCTCCCGTTCTGCTGGTGCCGGGTCGTGCCTCAGGTTTGCTGGGCACCGACGCCTCCAAACGCGATGTGTTTACCGGGGTGGTTTTAGGGGTACGCTGGGCGCTGATTCTGGGACTGCTGGTCAGTGTTCTGACCGTCAT
>JAIFLN010000099.1 GCA_020049045.1 Spirochaetota bacterium
AAGGCGAAGAACAGATGGTCCCAAAGGTCGAAAAATGCTTTCTTGATCGCAAAACCAAACATGACTCTACTTTACCGGGAAAGACCCGGGGTGCGCAAGGACGCCCACAGAGCCTGAAGCGAGGGAAAGGCAAGATCGTCAAACTGTACCTGGTCGTAGGTCAACCAGCGCAGGGAAGCGACCTCATCGGGGTCGGCCCGAAGCCGCTCGGGTGTTCCCGCCAGGCTGGCTTTGAAGTAGAGATCGCAGGTGTGGTATTCGACACCGGCAAAAAGATACCGGTTGGGAAAGGAGGCCAGAAAACTTGGCGTACCGACGGAACCACCGATTTCCTCAGCAATCTCCCTGGCGAGTGCGACTTCAACACTCTCTCCCGGATCCACAAAACCGCCAGGTAGTCCCCAAAAAGAGAAACCGCCCTTCGTGTTCAATCAGAACCCCGCAGGCCGCAGCCACATTCTGAAAGAACCGGAAACCGCAGGATGGACAACGGTACTCTCGGTTGTTCATCCATTCACCACCGGCTGCGGCGCAGGTCGGACAGAAGCGGAAGGAATTTGTCGCCACAGAAAGACCTCCTGACACGTATCAGTATCGGAACGAACGGATTAACCCATCAAGGGTTCCGCCATCGGTTCTCAAAACCGCCGCCATGGCCTTGAGTTCCGAGGCGGTCTGGGCGGTTTCGGCACCGAGAGCCGTCAAGCCTTCCAGGGACTGCTGAATTTGCTGGGTGCCTTGAGCCTGTTCCACCGTTGTGGCCCCCGCCCGTGACGACAAAGCTGTCTGGGAACGTCCACTACTTTGAAGATCGGCAAACAAGGGAGCCTGGCTTTCCATCTGCCGCGAAACTTCGGCCAAGAGATCAGAGGACGATTCCAGTCCCAGAGACAGTTGATGCAGCTGATTGCGCACGGATCGGGAAAGGTCCGCCAAAGTATGGGCTTCCTGGGCAGCGCTTTGCGACAAGCCAACCCCTTCGTTGATGCGGGTACGGACAGAAGTCAACAGCTGATTCGAAGTACCCACCGAGCGGTTGGCCTTTTCGGCCAGTTTGCGGATCGAATCGGCAATAACAGCAAATCCCCTGCCCGCCGTCCCTGCATGTGCCGCCTGAATGGAGGCATTCATGGCCAGAAGTCCCGTCTGCGCGGCAATATCGTCCAGCCCGATCAGAACCTCATCCATGCGGTTGCTTTCGGCTTCGATATCGATCATTCCCTTGTCGACCCGGGAAAGCAGCGCTGCCAGCTGGGTATAGCGGTCCAGGCCACGGTCGAGAAGGGCCACTTCCTGCTGGGCCGAGCGGGCTCTCTCCCGCGATACACCCTGAGCCTCGATGGTTTGTGAAGAAAGCGAACGGCTGCTGTCTGACAAACCTGACAGAATTTCCGTATTGCGTTCGGCTTCCAAAGCCTGTTCGGCGGCGGTCTGGCCGAGAATCCGGGCCGATTGCGCCAGGTGCGAGGCCGAGTCGGTAATACTTCGGTAGGCGGCACCTTGACGGTTCAACCCTTGGTCGAGCTCCTGAGAGTACTTTTGAGCCGCTTCGGCCGAGGTCAGCAGCTGGCGGATGACCTGCTCCATGGTTCGAAAACGCTCTCTCAGGCCCTGGGTGACTCCCGTCAGGTTTCTGACAACCTGTCCTAGTTCATCGTTGGAAAGCGCCACCGCTTCGGTGGTGAAGTCCCCGTGGGAAAGGGCTGTCACCGCCTGGTTCAAACCCCGAATCTGGCGGATCAAAGCCCACAGAACCGAAGCCATCAGACCAAGACCGCCCAGGACAGCCAACCCCGACAACAACAGCGACCAGAGCAAGTCGCCGGAATACTTGTCAACCCGGGCCTGGCACATGGCTTCCAGGTAGGTGTTGCTTTGATACCACAACTCGGCAATGGCTTTTTTTGCCGCCAGCACCTGGGGAGCTCCCGAGGCAACACGGGAGGTTTCCAACTCGGCAGCCAGCGCTTTCAAGGACTCACCAGCCGGTACAACGAGTTGACCGAGGCGGTCGGACAAACCTTCAACCGGCCCCATAAAACGGGTATCTTCCCGGATCACCGTTTCTACCGAGGCCTGAATACCCGGCAGATCCACCTGCAGGAACAAAGGAACCAGATCGCGCTGCTCCCGGTCAGCAAGAGAGTCCAGCCGCATCCAGGAAGGCAGAAGCTGAAAAACGGTCAGGTTCATCAGGTAGTAGCTATCGAGGTCAGGGTCAAGGGTCAGGTTGGAAGCATCAGAAACCGAGACAATCAGGGCGGCAACCTTGCCCTTGAGTTCCTGCAGAGTGTCCGTCGAGCCGCTTCCCTGCGGGTCTGCCGACAGGCTGGCCCAAAGTTGCGATGCAGCCGAAACATCGACCTCGACGGGAGAGACACACAGACTTTCCACTGTTTGCCAAAGGGGTACCAGGTCTTTGAGAAGCGTCTGCCGGTTTTCCGCTACCGCGGCCTCGGAAAGCCCTTCCAGAAACTGGAACATCGGCCTGAGGATTTGTGCCCCCCTCACCTCCTTGGCATTGAAGGCAATATTCGCCAACGAGACCTGAACCAGCAGGGCCATCACGATCACGAGGGGGATCAGAAACCCAGAGACCGTCAGAATAAACTTTCCGCGGAGTTTCAGACTTTTAAGAAAAGACATAGTCTGAGTGTCGGCCTGCGTTTAGGGGATGTAAAGATGATTTACAGGAACCTGCGGCATC
Source organism: Spirochaetota bacterium (assembly GCA_020049045.1). Classification (GTDB taxonomy): domain Bacteria; phylum Spirochaetota; class Spirochaetia; order JABEVK01; family JABEVK01; genus JAIFLN01. The sequence goes on from JAIFLN010000099.1 coordinate 2,708, forward strand.
TTGGCGGCCCATCTCTTATAATGTGCCTTAGGAGGAAAGCTGATGGTTCTTGTGAACCCCTGGAGGTCGCTGAAAACCCGGGTGACCCTCATCACCTCGACCCTGTTGCTCCTCAGTCTCTGGGTGCTCACCCTTGCGGTCAGCACTTGGCATCTTCAAGATCAACGGGAGTTGCTGGGAGTCCACCAATTTGTTGCCGCCTCCATCGTTGCCGACCAGATTTCCCTTCAGATTGATGACAGAATTCGTGCTCTCGAAGCGGTAGCGAAACAGATTCCACCGGAAAAACTGGCCCGGGAAGAGGGACTCCAGCAGGAACTCGATTCCCGACCGGTGCTGGGGGTGCTTTTCAATGCCGGCAGTTATATCACCGGCCTGAATGGAACGGCGTTAGCCTCGGTTCCGCCGTCCATTCCCCGAGTAGGACTCAACTTTTTGGGCCGGAAGAATGTCCGCAGTGCGCTGTACGACGGGGTGACCAGCATCGGTGATATCGTCGTCGGAACGGCTTTGAATGTCCCTTTGTATTCCATAGCGGTGGCCATCCGAAACACCCGGCAGGAGGTTGTGGGCAGCTTAGTGGGGGTGGTGGATCTGACTCAGGCGAATTTCCTCGACAAAATCAACGATCGCCGTGAGGGACAATTCGGCGGGTATTTCCTTCTAGCAAGAAGTCAGCGGCTGATTGTGGCGGCCACCGATAAAGCCCGCATCATGGAAGAACTGGCTGGCTATGGCGTCAACCCTCAAATTGACAGGTTTCTCGACGGCTGGGACGGCTGGCAAATCCTGAAAGGCCCAGCGGGTGTGGAATCCTTGATAGCGGCCAAACAGATTCCCATAGCGGACTGGGTGCTGGCCGCCGCAACCCCGACCTCAAAAGCCTTTCAATCTGTCATGGACCTGCAACAGCAACTGCTCTGGATGACGATCGTCTTGACCTTTCTGACCGGCACGGTCAACTGGTTGATTCTGAAGCGCCAGCTTTCTCCCCTTGTGGCGACAATCAAGACACTTTCAGAACTCTCGGAATCCAGCCAGCCCATCCCTGCATTGACTGTCACCCGCAGGGATGAAATCGGCGACCTGATTGAAAGCTTCAACCGTCTTTTGCGGGCCTTGGAAAAACGCGCGGAGGAGAGGGCCCGCTACGAGGCCCTCTACAGCCAAAACCAGCGGCTGGAAGCTCTGGGACTGCTGGCCGGGGGCATTGCCCATGATTTCAACAACCTGCTGGCAGGGATTTTTGGCAATCTGGAGTTGGCCCTGCTCAAGGACAAAGGGGGACCGGCGGTTCCCTACCTCACTAAAACCCTCGATACCCTCGGGCGGGCCCGCAATCTCAGCCAGCAGCTGATGACCTTCTCAAAGGGTGGAACACCCGACCTCAGAACCGGAAAACTGTTTCCTTTTGTCGAAGAGACCGCCCGCTTTGCCCTCAGCGGTTCCCCTGTCTCCTGTAAGGTTGAGGTGCCCGCCGACCTGTGGCTCTGCCGTTTTGACCGCCATCAACTGGGTCAGGTCATCGAGAACCTGGTGATCAACGCCGTGCAAGCCATGCCGACGGGGGGATCGCTCTTCCTCCGTGCCGAAAACGTGCAAGACGCAGGTTGCTGGGTGCGTCTGACGTTCACCGATACCGGCGAAGGGATGCCAAGCGAAGTTTTAAGCCACGTTTTTGAACCTTTCTTCACCACAAAATCGCTGGGGCACGGTCTGGGCCTCTCGACCAGCCACTCCATTGTCCGAAGGCATGGAGGAACCCTCAGTGTCACCTCGGAAAGGGGGAAGGGAACGAGTTTTTCCATCGTTCTTCCTGCCGCCACAGAGGGGGAGATGGAACCCGAAACGGAACCGGGCCAGGACTTGGAAAGACAACACCATGGTTACGGCACAGTATTGATCATGGACGATGAGCCCGTGCTGGGTGAAATTCTCGAGGAGCTGTTGATGACGTTGGGCTATCCCGTCCTGCGGACCTCGACGGGAGAAGAGGCTGTCGCGGCCTTCCGCAAAGACAGGGCCGAAGGCCGGGTCATCAGTGCCGCAATCCTTGACTTGACCGTCCCGGGAGGTATGGGCGGAGTGGAAACCTTGGCCCTGCTGCACCAACAAGACCCGACATTACCGGCCCTGGTTGCCAGCGGCTTTTCCGAGGCTCCCGTTTTGGCCGACCCCCAGGCCTACGGCTTCACCGCCGCCATCCGCAAACCCTACTTGAGGGCGGAACTTGAGGCGGCTCTCGAGGGACTCTTTGGGACAGGGGAAGACACTACTCCCCCTCGCGGTGTATAGTCCTTCCCCTATGAAGACCCTTGTTCCCAACCCCGAACTGCGAAACATCGCCATTATCGCCCACGTCGACCACGGCAAGACCACCCTCGTCGACGCTCTGTTCAAACAGAGCGGCACCTTCCGTGAAAATCAAGACGTGGCCGACCGGGTCATGGACCGCGGCGATCTGGAAAAAGAACGCGGCATCACCATCAGTGCCAAGAACTGCTCCATCACCTGGAAAGGGACGAAGATCAACATCATCGACACCCCAGGCCACGCCGACTTCGGCGGTGAGGTGGAACGCGCGCTGAGCATGGTCAACGGCGTTATTCTGCTGGTCGATGCCAGCGAAGGCCCCCTCCCCCAGACCCGTTTCGTGTTGAAAAAGGCCCTCGAAAAGGGCCTGCACGTCATTGTGGTTATCAACAAAATCGACCGCGGCGACGCCCGCCCGCAGGAAGTGCTCAACGAAGTGTACGACCTGTTCATCGACCTCGACGCCCATGAGGACCAGCTGGACTTCCCCGTCTACTACGCCATCGGCCGCCAGGGCATTGCCCAGAAAACCCTCGAAGAAACCGGCACCAACCTCCACCCTCTGTTCGACGCCATCGTCGATCACCTTCCCCCGCCCACCTACGACCCCACCGCCCCGTTCCAGATGATGGTCAGCGACCTCGACTACAGCGACTACCTGGGCCGCCTGTGCGTGGGCCGCGTTGTCCATGGTTCGGCCAAAACCGGCGATCCCCTCGTCCTGTTGGGCGAAGACGGCAAACCCCAGAACCTGAAAGTCACCAAACTGCAGACCTATTCGGGCATCGGGTTCGCCGAAGTCCCCGAAATCCGCCCCGGCGACATCTGTATTCTGTCGGGCATCGAGAACGCCAAAATCGGCGACACCATTTGTAACCGCGACAAACCCATCGCTCTCACCCGCCTCACCGTCGACGAACCCACCGTCGCCATGAACTTTTACCGCAACAACGGCCCCTACGCCGGCACCGAAGGCAAGTGGGTGCAGCCCGGCAAAATCCACGAACGCCTGGTCAAAGAAAGCCTGCGCAATGTATCCATCCGCGTTGAGCAGAGCACCGACAAAGAAGCCTTCACTGTCAAAGGCCGTGGCGAGTTCCAAATGGCCATCATCATCGAAACCATGCGCCGCGAAGGCTACGAGTTCTGCGTTGGCCGCCCCCGCGTCATCATGAAAGAGATCGACGGCAAAAAGCACGAACCCATCGAACACCTGTTCATCGACTGCGAAGACAGCTACACCGGCATCGTCACCGAAAAGCTCAGCATGCGCAAATGCCGCATGACCAATATGGTCAACCACGGCTCGGGCCGCGTCCGTCTCGAATTCTCAGCCCCCAGCCGCTCGCTCATCGGCTACCGCGACGAGTTTTTGACCGACACCAAGGGCACCGGCCTGATGAACAGCTACCTGGCCGGTTACGAACCCTACCGCGGCGAAATCCCCGGCCGCAACAACGGTTCGCTCGTGTGTGACCGCCAGGGCGAAGCCGTCGCCTACGGCATCTTCCACCTCGAACCCCGTGGCCGCATCTTCGTCGTCCCCGGTGACCGCTGCTACGAAGGCATGATCGTCGGCGAACACAACCGCGACCTCGACCTCGACATCAACGTCTGCAAAGAAAAGAAGCTGTCGAACATGCGCTCGGCCGGCAAGGACGACAACATCCTGCTAACGCCCGTCAAACCCATGACCCTCGAAGCCAGCCTGAACTTTCTTCGCGACGACGAGTGGCTGGAAGTGACGCCGAAGAACCTGCGGTTGCGCAAGCAGTATTTGGATATTGCTTCAAGGAAGCAGCATGCCAAGAGGCTGAACGACGGGGAGTGATTAGGGAGGGGGGAGCCCCCCCTGCGCTCCAAAGAAAAAGGCCGCTTCGGCCGCCTTTTTCTTTTGCGCTACCCCCCGTGCGGGACATTTCCCGCAACGCCGGGGCGTTTCCGATTGTGCTGGTCCCCTTGATCCTTCTATGACAGAATAGGGATAAATCATGGACAAGAAGACCCTCTCCGAGCGAGACATCTGCACCAAGTTCATCACCCCTGCCCTTGAACGGGCTGGCTGGGACCTCCAGCTCCAGGTTCGCGAAGAGTTCCCCATAACAGCCGGTCGGATCATCGTCCGGGGGAATGTCCATATGCGGGGCAAGAACAAGCGGGCCGACTACATCCTCTTCTATAAGCCGAACATCCCGCTGGCCGTTATTGAGGCCAAGGACAACAACCACACCGTCGGCGAGGGCATGCAGCAAGGTCTGGGCTATGCCAAGATGCTTCAGGTTCCCTTTGTGTTCAGTTCTAACGGCGAAGGGTTCCTCTTCCACAATCAGTTGGCCACCGACGGCCGTATGGAGACGGAACTCTCACTCAACGAGTTCCCTTCGCCGGAGACGCTCTGGGGGCTATGGAACGCCCAACGTGGCTTCTCATCCGATCAGCAGGAACTGGTCACCCAGAACTACTACAGCGACGGAAGCAAGCGGACGCCTCGGTACTACCAGTTGTTGGCGATCAACAAGACCATTGAGGCCATTGCCCGGGGGCAGAACCGGATTCTCCTGGTGATGGCTACTGGCACTGGAAAGACCATGACGGCGTTCCAGATCATCTGGCGCCTGTGGAAGTCCAAAACCAAGAAGCGTATCCTTTTTTTGGCCGACCGGAACATCTTGGTCGACCAGACGATGACTAACGACTTCAAGCCCTTCGGATCAGCCATGACCAAGATCCAGAAGCGGCAGGCCAACAAGTCGTACGAGATCTACCTCTCCCTGTACCAGGCTGTCACCGGCACCGAGGAAGAGGCCAATATCTACAAGCAGTTCAGCCCAGGGTTCTTTGACCTCATCGTGATCGACGAGTGTCACCGTGGCAGTGCCGCGGAAGATTCCGCGTGGCGCCAGATTCTTGAGTACTTCAGCGCGGCAACCCAAATTGGCCTGACGGCAACCCCCAAAGAGACCAAGGAAGTCTCGAACATCGACTACTTCGGTGAACCGATCTACACCTACTCGCTCAAGCAGGGGATCGAGGACGGATTCCTGGCTCCGTACAAGGTGGTCCGCATCGACATCGACCGCGATGTGGAAGGCTGGAGGCCGGAGAAGGGCCAGGTCGACAAGTTTGGCAACGAAATCGAAGACCGCATCTACAATCAAAAAGATTTCGACCGGTCCTTGGTCCTCGAACCCCGAACGCGCCTCGTGGCAAGGAAAATCAGCGAATTCCTGAAAAGGACCAACCGGTTCGACAAGACCATCGTGTTCTGCGACAACATCGACCATGCCGAACGGATGCGCCAGGCCCTTGTCAACGAAAACGCCGACTTGGTGGCGCAGAACTCCCGGTACGTCATTCGGATCACTGGCGACAACGAGGAAGGCAAGGCAGAACTCGACAACTTCATCTTCCCCGAGTCGAGGTACCCAGTTATTGCCACAACCTCAAAGCTGATGACTAC
>JAIFLN010000130.1 GCA_020049045.1 Spirochaetota bacterium
GGCCGAAGCGGTTTCGACGTTCCGCGTGGCCGCTGATCTGGCCGAGGAGCAAGACGGCTTTGTGTTCAACCACAACGAGGCGCTGCTGTACCGCTGGATTGAGGACTACGAACCTGCGCTGTTTGCCCGCATCCAGAAGCTGGTGAAAGCCGGTCGCTGGCACATCATGGGGGGCTGGTATTTGCAGCCCGACTGCAACCTGCCCAGCGGCGAGTCGTTTGTGCGCCAAATCACCTTGGGCCGCGAGTATTTTCGCAGCCGGTTTGGCATCGCCCCCACCTCCGCCATCAACTTCGATCCCTTTGGCCATTCGCGCGGGCTGGTGCAGATTTTGGCCAAGTCGGGGTTCGACTCGTACATCTTTTGCAGACCGCTTCAAAAGGACTGCGCGCTCGAGTCGGATGACTTCTGGTGGGAGGGCTTCGACGGGTCGCGCGTCAAAGTGCATCGCTCGTCGGAGCATTACAATTCGGCCCTGGGCAAGGCCCGCGACAAGGTTGAGGCTTGGCTAGGTGACCACCCCGATATCAGCGAAGGACTGCTGCTGTGGGGCGTGGGCAATCATGGCGGAGGTCCCTCGAAGAACGACCTGAAGGCGCTGGGCGAATTGATGGCCGAGCGGACCGACGTGCGGCTGGTGCATTCCACCCCCGAGGCCTACTTTGCCAAGGTGAACGCCAAACCCTGGCCGGTGCATGCCGGCGATCTCAACGCCTGGGCAGTGGGCTGCTACACCTCGCAGGTGCGCATCAAACAGTTGCACCGCAAGCTCGAAAACTCGTTGTTCCTCACCGAAAAGATGGCTGCTCAGGCCAGTTTTTCGGGGGGCGACTACCCGCACGCCGAGCTCGAGGAAGCTTCGCGCACGCTGGCTTTGGCGCAGTTTCACGACATTCTGCCCGGCTCGTCGGTGCAAAACGTCGAGGACTGGTCGCTGCAGCTGATGGGTCACGGGCTCGAGATATTGAGCCGTGTGAGGGCCAAGGCGTTTTTCGCGCTGGCGGCCGGGCAGGCGCGGGCCCAGGAGGGTGAGATTCCCATTCTGGTGCACAACCCGCACCCCTACCCCGTCGATGGCCTGTGGGAATGCGAGTTCATGCTGGCCGACCAGAACTGGAACGACGAGTTCACCCAGCCTACCGTGTACCGCGACGACTGGCCCTTGCCCACCCAGTGCGAAAAAGAAAACAGCAACCTGACGCTCGACTGGCGCAAGCGGGTGGTGTTCCGGGCGACACTCGCACCCGCCTCGATGAACCGCTTCGACGTGCGCCTTGCGGTTCTGCCGGCCAAGCCCGTACCTGAACTGGCGGCTTCGGCGGGCGTCCGGAACTTCCGTACTGACAGGCTCGAGGTGAGCGTTAATACCAAGACAGGTCTGCTCGACCGCTACCGCGTTGACGGGGCCGATGTTCTGGCTCCGGGGGCGGCTTCGCTGCTGGCGATGAACGACGACGAAGACCCGTGGGCCATGAACGTGAACTCGTTCACTCGGGTGCTCGGCCGTTTCGAGCTGATGTCACCCGAGCAAGGCACACGCTTCAGCGGTGTTCGCGGTGGTCCTATCGACTCGGTGCGTCTGATCGAGGACGGCCCGGTGCGCAGCGTGGTCGAGGCAGTGTTCGCCTACCAGAGTTCCACGGCCGTTGTGCACTACCTGCTGCCCAAGGAAGGCACCGAGGTGCAGGTCACCGTGCGAGTCAACTGGCTCGAAAAAGACCGCATGCTCAAACTGGCCCTGCCGTTGGCGTTTTCGGGCGAGGCCCGGGGTCAGACGGCCTTCGGGGTGCAGAACCTGACGTCGGACCAGAAAGAGTCGGTGTTCCAGAAGTGGGTAGGGGTATTCGGCCCCGCGCTGGCGCTGACGGTCGCCAACGAAGGGATCTACGCCGGCGACTGCTCACCCGGCGAACTGCGGCTGTCGCTGGTCCGCTCACCAGCGTACTGCGCCCACCCCATTCTCGACCGGCCGCTGGTGCCCACCGACCGTTTCACCCCCCGCATCGACCAGGGCGAGCGGGTGTTCCGGGTGTGGCTCAACGCGGGAGCCCCGGCGGCCCGCAGGCTGGCCATCGAGCGAGAGGCACTGGCGCACAATGAGGCACCCTTTGCGCTTTCATTCTTCCCGGCGGGAGGGGGCGAGCTGACCGGCCCGGCGCTTGTCGTCGACGACCCTGCTGTGGTGGTTTCGGCCCTTTTGCGCAGCCGCGAAGCGGGCTCGGGCGGCGACAGTTACCTGCTGCGGCTGTTCGAACCCACGGGTCAGGCGCGCAACGTCACGGTCGAGTTCTCGGGGCGTGGCGTGCGGTCAACCGTGTTCCTGAAAGGCTTTGAGGTGAAGACGTTCCGGCTGACAGGCCAGACGCTGGAAGAAACAGGGCTGGATGCGAGTTAGCCAGGCTGCCGGGGAAGTTGCCGCGTCGATTCGCGCACCAAAAGCTTGGTGGGGATCACCCTCTTTCTGGTTTCCGGTTGGGTGCCGCCCTCGATCATCGGGAGCAGAATGCGGGCGCTCTCCCTACCAATTTGCATAAAGGCCTGCTCGACGGTCGTCAGTGGGGGGGTGACGTGCGCTGCAAACTCAATATTGTCAAAACCCACAATCGAGACGTGCTCAGGCACACGGTACCGAGCTCCTATGCCACCCGCATGAATGCGATAGCGAGGTAGTCGTTGAGAGCAAAAACGGCCGTGACTCTGCTTTCGGCAATTCGGCCAATTCGGTGATTCGGTTCACCTATTGGACTTGCCAAACACTGGCAGTAGCAAGAAAGACTCAGTGTAGCACAAAACTGTAGCACGGAAGTCCGATAAACCGGCCTCAACACAACGAAACTGGCACAAATGGTCTTAACCCAAACTCATCTCGGAAATAGACATGTTGTGAAAGCATTGGCCTTCTGCACGGGTTCATCAACCCGAAAGGCCACGACACTCTGGAGCCTGTAGTTCACAAGCTACGTCGCTAGGGCACCGCGAATAGCACGTTGCGGTGCCCTACCAGATCAAACCGTGGTTCCGCTAGGGTAGCACGCCCGTGCAACACTGCACTCGGTCTCCAGCAGACTGCGAGGAGGTTCACTCGCTCGCGCCGGTCTGTTCCCGACACCCAGCGGTGCGCTACACTCACGACATGTCTGTGCGCAAGACCACCATGAAGAGTTTGGCCGAAGACTTGGGAGTCTCCCGGTCTGCGGTCTCGTTTGTCCTCAATGGAGAGGCTGCCAAACGACGGATCCCCCCCGAGACTGCCCAACGGATTCTCGCCCGAGCAAAGGAACTCAACTTTCGGCCCGATTTCTTCGCGCAGGCTCTGAACACCCGAAAGACCGGGGCCGTCGGACTCGTCTTTCCTGACGTACACGAGGCATTCATGTCCGAGATGCTCCGCGGTATCGACCAAGTGTTCGCCAGGAACGACGCCGTGATGATGCTGTCGTCCAGCCGCTTGGACCGAAACCAGGAAGCCAGAAACCTTGAGACGCTCATACACCGAGGGATCGACGGGCTCATCATCGTCCCGTGTGCCGATTTTCGGGGCCACCCTTCGACTGCCATACCTCTGACTCAGCAGTTCGAGGCCGTGAACCTGCCCGTGGTCATGGTCGACCGGATTCCCGATGGCTGGCAAGGCGACTCGGTGGTTCAGGACGACTTCGCGGCGGCCCGACAAGTCGTTTCGCGTCTGGTTGCCAAGGGGTGCCGGCGGGTTGCCTGTGTCACCTTCGACCTTTGTGCCTCGAGCCTTGACTCGCGAGTCGCCGGTTATGTGACTGCCCTCAGCGAAGCCGGGCTGGAGCCCGACCAGCGGTTGGTGATCCGGCTTCATCGGGTCGATTCCGGGTCCTCCGATTTGGAGTTGGCTCTCCGGAGCCTCTTGGCCCAGCCTACCGATCGCAGACCAGACGGCTGGTTCATCACGACGGCCGGTCTGGCCCTCCGGACCCGGGAACTGCTCCAGATACTTTCCGGACCCGGTCCGCTACCTGCCATGGCGCGGTTCGGCTCTGACTCACGGTATCAGGGCAGCCTCATGTACGGCGTCGCTCAGCCCCACCAGTTGATGGGGCAACGCGCGGCCGAATTGCTCTTCCAGCGTCTGGAAGGAGGGGCAGGGCCAGCCGAGAACCTCGTGCTCCTTTCTCACGTCCAAACCGAGGTTTCTTTCGCTTGACGATCTTGCTTTCCTACGTTAGCATCATTTCATCGACATGCTTACCTAGGTTAGCGGAGGAAGCTCATGAAACGGAGTGAGATTAACACCATTCTTCGGAGTGGTCAGGAATTCTTGGATAGCTACCAATTCAAGCTACCGGTCTGGGCCTCTTGGGGGCCTCGAGAGTGGCGGTCGGCCCCAAGGAGTGTGCGAGAGATCGTCGATCACCAGTTGGGCTGGGACATCACCGATTTCGGCTCGGGAGACTATCAGGGGCGCGGTCTCTTCCTGTTCACCGTGAGAAATGGAAAACCAGGAGTCGGACCCAAGACCTATGCGGAGAAGATCATGATTGTGGGTGTCAATCAGGAGACCCCGACCCACTTTCACTTCAAGAAAACTGAAGACATCATTAACCGGGGTGGGGGAGTGTTGACACTTCAGTTGTGGAGTTCCGATCGGGATGGTGCCAAGTCCGACAGGCCCCTCGACGTCAGCATCGATGGGATTCGCCTCGAAGTCGCCTCAGGGGACTATGTCCGGCTGACACCCGGCGAAAGTATCTGTCTGGAAACCGGCGTCTATCATCGATTCTTCGGCACCGACGGTCCCGTACTTGTGGGGGAAGTCAGTCGAGTCAACGATGACCACACGGACAACCGTTTCTTCGAGCCAGTTGGGCGCTTCCCGGAGATCGTCGAGGATGAAGAGCCTTGGCGCCTCTTGGTCTCGGACTACGCCGGCTGGATTGGGAACTGAGTCCATGTTCCGCATTGCCGGCACAGGATGCTGCCTTCTCGACCACCTCTTCACTTCCGTCAACTTTTCCTCGCCCGAGTTCCTCAAAGTTCGATCACTCCAAGCCGGGGATGGAGGGATCAACCCCGGACATCTCACCTTCACCGACGACTTTGAGCGGTTCTCGGGTCGACCATGTCTTGAGGCGTTGTCCGAGGTAACACGGGGACGCCCAGCGGACTCGGTGAACATCGGGGGACCCGCGATCGTGCCGCTGGTTCATGCTGCTCAGGTGCTGGATCCTAGCGAGTTCGCCGTCTGCTTCTACGGGACCGTGGGCACCGATGAGGATGGGAAGACTCTCAGACGATTGTTGGCCAAGACTCCCCTCGGAGGAGAGAGAATCCAAACGAGGCCGGGCACGACTCCTTTCACCTTTGTTCTGTCTGATCCCCACCATGATGGAGGTCGCGGTGAGCGGGCCTTCGTGAACAACTTGGGAACGGCCGCTGACATGGTGGGTACCGATCTGGATGAGGCCTTCTATTCGGCCGACCTGGTCATCTTTGGTGCCACCGCCTTGGTGCCCCAGATTCACGACAACCTCGGCGAGCTCTTGGCCAAGGCCAAGTCCCGCGGGGCGTTCACCGTCGTTTCCACCGTCTACGACTTCCGGAACGAACGGCTTGACCCCAAGAGCCGGTGGCCGCTGGGGAGCTGGGATGATCCCTACCACCTGGTGGATCTGCTGATTGTTGAAGCAATATGGGAACCTTTGTTCAGTTTGGAGCCGGAAACATCGGCCGTTCCTTCATCGGGCGCCTGTTTTCCGAAGCGGGCTATGAAACCGTCTTCGTCGACGTTGACGCCGCGCTGGTGGGGCGGTTGAATGAGAAGGGGCGTTACCCCGTTGTCATCAAGCAGAATGACCAGGAGGACGAAGTGCGGTGGGTCGGCCGTGTTCGGGCCATCCACGGTCTCGACCGGGTTGCTGTTCTCCACGAACTCGTGGAGGCCGACTTTGCAGCGACCTCGGTTGGCCCCCGGGCACTGCCCTCGGTGCTGCCACTCATCGCCGAGGCTCTGGTTGAACGTCAGCGTCTGGGCCGTCCCCCCCTCGACATCATCATCGCTGAAAATCTCCGGTCAGGTGCCCAGTACTTCCGCGAGGGTCTGTCGGCTGCCGGGGGAGTTACCGGTGAGTCTCACAACGTTGGGCTCGTCGAGACCAGCATTGGGAAGATGGTGCCCCTCATGCCCGCCGAGGCCCTCGCTGCGGACCCCTTGGTCCTTTTGGCAGTTGTACCGACGGCAGGAGCAATTTCTGCCCCAGTCGGCCGAAAACCACGGCTCGCGCCGGGATCACAGTTCCTATCAGTTTGTCACAATACCATCTTTACACTTCACTTCTGTTTTTCCATGTAGATGATATATTCGTAACTATTTATGTTGCGTTTAAAATTCAGTAATGTACTCTTTGCCCTCATACCAGTAAATCATATTGAGCACAAGCATATTCCAGTTTTGAAAACCTAGGTTTAATACAGGTTCTCCATTATCAGGCTCGTAGTACTCGTGCATGCCACCAAATTTTTCTATATCTCGGCCAAAGAGTCTAATGGTCTTTTCGCACAATTCCTTTGCATCTTCCAAAAAACCATAGTTAACTAGTCCACGGAACGTCAAGTAGTTGGAAATTCCCCACACAGGACCTAGCCAGCAGGATGGATTACAGGAAGCTACTACACGGTACATCTTTTCTTGTTTGGAAAGAGTTCTGATGCCCGCATCACAGTTGAAAGAATCCTTGTTGCGATACTTCCCCTCGACCATTCTTTTTGCTTGCTCGGGGGTTGCAATCCCCGCCCACATTGCCATAAATCCAGACCAGACATCAATACGCTGAATCAAACATTCCCAATGACGAGGCATTCCTCTGTGATATATAGGATCTTTTTCAAAATCAATAGGTCTCAGATTAATGTCAACACTATAGTAGAATCCATCACGTTCATCATAGCAATGTTCACGAACAGCAGCAATCAAACCCCTTCTTTCTTTTTCATAAACGTCTGCAACATCTTTTTGCTTTAACAGTGTAGCAATGTAAACCATCGCTTCCAATTCCTTTACCATCAAACAATTTAGATAAATCGATGCAGAACTACCCTCAGGGCGATAAAATGTACACGGGTCGTTATCCACACCAATCATTTTATCTGAATGCCAATAGTACAAACCAGTTTCTTTGTGTTTGCTATGATTCACGTACCAATTTACAAAAGATTCAAGTTTAAAAAAGTGTTCGCGGATCCACGACGCATCCTCATGATCGTATTTGATTAGAAAGGCTGCATGTTGTGCCAATATTGGTTTGTGATTGTTTGCTTTTAAAAGGTTGGGTTCTTTTAACGTGTCAATATTGGCATTTCTATGCACACAGATAGGTGTCCAACCATCAGTTGTGAAAGAAAGGTAATTCAGTATACAACCACGTTCATATTTTACAGCCTCATTGGAATTTGCCTCTGACAATATTAAAATTTGTTTTAATGCAACGTTACTAAGCCAAGAATCCCAATCCCACAAAACATCTGCATAGGAAGCAGACCCAGGCGTCAAAAAGGGATAAACCAATGTACCTCCTTCCTCACGGTACATCTGTTTGTAATCACATTTCATATAGCTTTTCAACAGGTCTATGTACTTATTAATCATATGACATCTCCTTTTTATTTTTATATTGTATTAATCTCTCTTGTTTACGCAGGGTAATGATGGATTTAGCATTTCTCTAGAAATCCATTTTTAACCAGTACTTGATAAATTAAAAAATATATTTTATGTAGTGGTAAGAATTTCCCCACGGTTCGCGCTTTTTTCTCTTTGCTTGCGGTTCAAATCGTATGGTCTCAAATCCCCCGAGAATCTGGTAGCCTAACCCACCATCCATATAGCCAAGATGCAGTCCACTAGCGGCTACGAAGATAAAATCATTGGCTGAGGTCAGCCAAGAAAAGAGTCCACTCCACTCGCTGTATCTGATTTCGCGCGGAGACATAATACAATCGTTGCAAAGAACCAGTGCAGGTCCTTCATTCAGTTCACGGCGACTACTAATCATGTGAACCTCCCACGCAGAAGCTAACTCATGCTCCCATTAGTTTCAATAGAAGTCGCGTGCTGTCAACAGAATTGACTCGAACTGCTGTCGGGTTTTTTCAGCTTGGCGGCTCAGCGGGAGCTTTTATGCGGGTGTGTCTCCTCTTACCAGTCCTTCGGAGAGTTTGC